>NZ_CP108393.1:1950000-2275000 GCF_035961655.1 Streptomyces sp. NBC_01317
TCCAGCTCGCGGACGGCCCGCGTGCTGAACCAGTCGGCCATGAGTCCGCGCAGCGCCTTGTGACGCGGCGGGTCGGTGAGAGCCAGGGTCGTACCGCCGCCCGGGTCCTCGCCCATGGCCACGGGCCGCAGCAGGACGCCGCGCGCGGAGCTGAACGTACCGGGATCGCGGTAGACGGACCTGATGTCGGTGTACCGCGTCAGCGACCAGAACGCGGGCAGGTCCCCCGGCTCGTGGTGGTGCACGGGCGCGTGTGCCCGCATCCAGCGCCACACCTCGTGGGGGTCGCCGGTGGCGTGCAGTCCGGGGTCGACGAGCTGCTCCGGCACGAGCTGTTCTGGCCTCAGGCCAACGGTGACCGTCATGACAGGGCTCCTGGGGACGCGTGGTACGTACGGTCCAATGTGAGGCAATAGGTTGCCACACGAGTCACAGTCAAGGCAATCTGTTGCCAACAGAGTGCTGTCAGGACACGCCCCGGCGCGGACGGCACCGCCCAGCGACCGAAGGGGAAGCATGTCCCGTGACCGTTCTCTCGACATCGCCGTCACCGGCCTCGCCGCACGGTTTCCCGGCGCGACGGACCTCGCGGAGTGGTGGTCCGCCCTGGTGGCGGGGCGCGTCCTGACACGGCGTCACACCCGCGATGAACTGCTCGACGCCGGGATGCCGCGAAGCCTCCTGGACGACCCCGACTTCGTCCCCGTCCATGGCCACTTGGACGACGCGGACCGCTTTGAGAACACGCTCTTCCGGGTCAGTCCCCGTGAGGCGGAGATGATGGACCCGCAGCACCGCCTGATGCTGGAGGTCGCGTGGGGGGCGCTGGAGGACGCCGGGTGCCGGCCCGGGGACACCTCGGTCACCGGGGTCTTCGCGTCCGCGAGCAGCAGCGGCTACCTGCGCGCCATGGTGGCGGGAGGCGCGCTCGACCCGCTCACCCTCGAAGACGCGCTGCACGGCACCGAGCCCGACTTCATGGCAAGCCTCCTCTCGTACAAACTCGGCCTGACCGGGCCCGCGGTGGCCGTGCAGACCGCCTGCTCCTCCTCGCTGGTCGCCGTCCACCTGGCCGTGCAGGCCCTGTTGAACGGGGACTGCGACCAGGCGCTCGTCGTCGGCGCGGGCATCGCGCACCCGCAGGGCGGGCATCTCCACGTGCCGGGCGGCATCCACTCGGCCACCGGCGCGTGCCGCCCCTTCGACGAGAGCGCCGACGGAGTGGTCGCCGGGTCCGGGGTCGCCTGTGTGGTCCTGCGGCGTCTGGCCGACGCGCTGGAGGACGGGCCGGAGCCGTACGGCGTCGTGCTCGGCACGGCGATCAACAACGACGGCGCCTCGAAGGCCGGTTACTACGCGCCGTCCGTGGACGGCCAGGAGGCCGTCATCCGGGCGGCGTTGGCTGCGGCGGACGTGGACGGCGGATCGCTCGGCTACCTGGAGGCACACGCCACCGGTACGCGTGTGGGCGACCCGATCGAGTGGACCGCCGCGTCGGCGGCACTCGGTGGTACGGGGGCGGGCCCGGGCACGATCGCGGTCGGCGCCCTCAAGGCCAACACCGGCCACCTGGACAACGCGGCCGGGGTCGCCTCGCTCATCAAGGCCCTGCTGGTCGTCAAGGAGGGGGTGGTCCCGCCGGTCGCGGGCTTCACCCGGCTCAACCCGCTGCTGGAGACGGAGGATTCACCGCTGTACGTGCCCGCCGAGGCGCGGGAGTGGCGGGGGCCGCTGCCGCGCAGGGCCGGGATCAGCTCGTTCGGCGTCGGCGGGACGAACGCGCATGTGGTGATCGAGCAGGCGCCGCCGGTACGGGCCGCTGACACCGGCGGCGAGGAGGACACGGGTCGTCTGGTCCTGCTGTCCGCCGCCGATCCCGAGGCCCTCGCGCGCTCCGCCCAGCGCCTCGGCGCGCATCTGCGACGCGAGGAACCGGCCCTGGCCGATGCGGCGTTCACCCTCGCCGCCGCGCGCGCCGAGCTGCCCGTACGACTGGCCGTGGCGGGGCGCACCGGCGCGGAGATCGCCGACCGCCTCGCGTCCGGCGCGGGGGTCGTCCGGGACGAGGCCACCACGGGTGGCCTGCCGGCCCCGGCGCTCTTCCTCTTCCCCGGGCAGGGGTCCCAATACCCCGGCATGGCACGGCCGTTCGCCGAGGCGCTGCCCGGCTTCGAGGACGCCCTGCGGGACTGCCTCGCCGCGTTCGACCCCGCGACGGCCTGTGTCGTACGCCGCGCGCTGCTGGACGAGTCGTTCCCCACGGCGGAACTGGAGGCCACCGAGCTGGCCCAACCCGCCCTGTTCGCCGTGGAGTACGCGGCCTCGGCCGCGCTGCGCGCCCTCGGTGTCACCCCGGCGGCCGTGGCGGGTCACAGCCTCGGCGAGATCACGGCGGCCTGTGTCGCCGGCGCGCTCGACCTGGCCGACGCGGCCCGTCTGGTGACGGTACGCGGCCGGGCCATGGCCGACTGCCCGCCGGGCGCGATGCTCGCGGTGGGCTGCGACGAGGCGTCGCTCCGTACGCTGCTCGCGGAGAGCGGGCAGAAGCTTGAACTCGCTGCGCACAACGCCCCGGAGAGCTGTGTCGTGGCGGGCGCCGAGGACGCCGTCGAGGCGTTCCGTACCTGGCTGGGTGAGGACGTACCCACCAAGCGGCTGCGGACGAGCCACGCTTTTCACTCGGCGCTGGTCGAGCCCGCGCTCGCCCCGCTGTCCGCCGCACTCGCGGGGATCACCCTGCGGCGGCCCGTGCTGCCGTTCGCGGCCAACACCACCGGGGAGCTGGTCCCGGCGGGCACCCGGATCACCGCGGACCGGTTTGTGGCACAGGCGCGGGGGACGGTGCGGTTCGCCGAGGCGATGGAGACCCTGGCACGGCGCTTCCCGGGCGCGGTCGCCGTCGAGATCGGCCCCGGGCGGGTGCTGTCGGCCCTGGCCGTCGCCGCCGGGCTGACGCCGGTCGCGCTCTCCCCGGCCCGTACCGCGCGGCCGGGCGAGGAGGTCCTGACCGCCCTGGGCACGCTCTGGGCGAAGGGGCTGCCGCTCGCGCCGACGGCACTGAGCGGCCCGGGACGACGCGTACACCTGCCCGGATACGCGTTCGCCGGGCCGCGCTGGATGGCCCCGGAGGCCCGTCCCCGCGAGGCGGTGCTCCTGGGGGCCGCCGGACGGACGCCGGGGGCGGCGGAGGGTCCGGACACGGCGACGGCACACGGGCAGCTGGGGGCCGTGCGGGTCGAGGAAGCGGCAGCCGAGGAAGACCCCGCGACCGTCCTCGCCGGGCTCTGGGCCGAACTCCTCGGCCACACCGGCCTCACCGCCGACGCGGACTTCTTCGACCTGGGCGGCGACTCGCTGGCGACCACCCATCTGGCGCGCAGGATCAAGCTGCGGCTCGGGGTCTCCGTATCACTCCGCGATCTCCTCATCGGCCGCACGCTGGGCCGTCAGACCGAGATCGTCCTCGGGCTCCTCGACCGGTCCGTCGTCCACCACTGAACCCGGACCGATTGCCACTGAACCTGAACCCTCCCACTTAGGGGAGGCCCTGGAAGCCGGTCAGCACGGTGGTCCGGGTCCGGGTCCGCGTCCGGGTCCGGGTCCGAGAGGCTGTCCTCGGCGACCTTGAGCACCTCGGCGAGAAGGCGGCCGTTGGTGCCGTACACCACCGCCTGGCCGTACACCACCGCCTGGCCGTACTCCACGGATGTGCCGGTCGGGGTGAGCGGCGGCCTCGACACGGTGGGACGCTCGCCGACGGGGGCGAGCGTCCCGTCCGGCCGGATGGTCCAGCCCGGCCCGGGGAGGGCAGCGCGGCCCGGTACCGGGCGTCGCTGAGGACGGCCACCCCCGGGCCGTGCTTGCCCGAGATGGTCCGCGCGACGGCGGTGACCGGCGCCTGGGAACGGGAGAGGGCGGTCAGCGGTCCGCCGGGGCAGGAGGTGGACGCTGACGCCGAATCCGGGGTCGTGGCGCGCCGACTGCGGTTCGTACAGGGCCGGTACGGGCACCGCCTTGCGGGTGCCGCCCCCTCATCGGTGATGCGCACGTCACTGTCCAGCTCCACCAGCCGGCAGGGCACGATACGGAAGCGGTCGAGGCTGCGGCGCGCTCCACGAGAAGAATGACAGCGTCAGGTACGAGGTGTCCCGGGCCGGACCAGGAACGCCAGCAGCCCCGTGCACACCAGCGTGACCACCCCCAGCACGTCCCAGTACAGCCACGCGTCGCCCGCGTCGTGGAGCATGAGGAACAGCGACCCGCCCGCCAGCGATCCCAGCGCCTCCCCCGTGGACCAGCAGACCTGCCGCAGGTGCATGACCTCCAGGCTGGAGCCCACCCCGAGCCCCGCGAACGCGGTGCTCATCATCGGCGCGAACATCATCTCGGCGAGCGCGAACACCAGAACCGCGACACCCGCTCCGAACAGCGGCGGCAGGCCCACCCCGAGCAGCAGCATGGACACGCCGAAGAGGATGTTGGCGCGCCCGAGAATGGCGAAGGGTGTCCTCCCCGCCGCCATCAGCTTGCTGATCAGCGCCGTGACCGCCGTCTGGAAGAGGACGATCGACACGGCGGGCGCGGCGATCAGCACCGAACGGGCCGCCGCCGACTCGAAGTCGCGGCCCACGGACAGCGCGAAGGCCGAGTAGAACTGCGCGTACACAAACGTGCCCAGGGTGCTCACCACCACCAGCCGCAGCATGGCGGGGGTCCGCACGACCCGCAGCAGGACCGCCCTGCTCACCGGCCACGTGCCCGACGTGGCGGGCGGGCGGCGGGCGGGCGGGATGCCGGGCACCATGACCGCGCCGGCCCCCAGGTAGCAGAGCGCCACGAACCCCATGAGCAGCCGGGGATCGGAGTCCGTGTAGAGCAGGTTGGCGACGAACGGGCCCAGCATCGCGCCCGCGTTGACGGCTATCTGGAACAGGGAGAAGATCCGGTTCCGCCCGATGCTGTCGTGCACGACCTCGGCGATGAGCACGCGGGACAGGGTGAAGTGGACGCTCACACCGGTGCCGGCGAGGACGAGCAGCGCGCACAGCGACCACGCCGTACCCGCGTACGGCAGCGAGCCGAAGGCGACGGCGGTGAGCAGGACCCCGCCCACCATCCCGGTGCGGTAACCCACCCGGTGCAGCCACCGGTTGAGCGCGAGGGCGGCGAGTCCGGCGGACGCGGTGTAGCAGAACAGCCCGGCGCCCACCACGGCGGTCCCGGACCCCGGCGCCCGCGCGGCGAGCAGCAGGCCGAGCACGGGAAAGACGGTGAACAGGCCGAGGCTGCCGAAGAGATGGTCGAGGGAGAGCGCGGAGCGCAGGCGGCGCGGAGCCTGCGCCGTGGGCACGTCGAGGGGCGTGAGGGTTCCCGGCTGGTGGGTCATGGCCGGTCCCCCGCCCTCACCGACCGTACGGAAAGGACGCGTTCCGCCATGTCGATCAACTCCTTGGTGACATCACTTGCCTGAATGTCCGACACAGTGTCAATATCTTGCCAAGCTTGTCAATCGGGAGGCAGGACATGGCACACGGACATCGGACGGCGCCGTACGGAAGCTGGCCGTCCCCGCTCGGCGCCGCCGACGTCGCCCGGGGCGAGGCCCAGCTCGACTGGGTGGGCTTTGTCGGGGACGAGGTGTGGTGGACCGAGGCGCTGCCCGAGGAGGGCGGTCGTGCCGCCCTCATGCGCGGTGGTCCTGACGGCCCCGAGGAGGCGCTGCCCGGCGGCGGTTGGGACGTCCGGACCCGGGTGATCGAGTACGGGGGCCGCCCCTGGCTCGCGCTCTCCGACCGGGCCGAGGACGGCGTCGTCTTCACCCACGCCGGGGACCAGCGTGTCCACCTCTGGCGCCCCGGCGCGGAGCCGGTGCCCCTCAGCCCGCCCGGCGCCTGGCCGGCCGAGCTGCGCCACGCCGACCTGGCGGTGCGCGGCGACGAGGTGTGGTGTCTGCGCGAGCGGGTCGAGGACGAGGAAGGCACCCGGGTCACCCGGCATCTCGTGGCCCTGCCCCTGGACGGCGGTGCGGCCGACGACCTTTCGCGGGTACGGGAGTTGGCGGCCGGTCACCACTTCATGAGCGGTCCGCGCATCGAGCCGGGCGGCGACCGGGTCGTCTGGCTGGGCTGGAACCACCCCGACATGCCCTGGGACGCCACCCAGCTCATGGAAGCCGTGATCCAGGCCGACGGCACCCTGAGCGAGCCGTCCGTCCTCGTCGGAGAGGACCGTGTGGCGGTGACGCAGGCGGAGTGGGCCGCCGACGGATCGGGCACGCTGTACGCGCTCGCCGACCCGGACGGGTGGTGGAACGTCCACGAAGTCGCACCGGACGGCGGCCTCCTGCGCAACCTGTGCCCGCGCGAGGAGGAGTTCGGCGACGCGCTGTGGCGGATCGGGCTGCGCTGGTGCCTCCCGCTGCGCGACGGCACACTCGCCGTCGTGCACGGCAAGGGCAACCGCACGCTGGGGATTCTCTCCCCCGACGGCACCCTCACCGACCCGGAGGGCTTCGCCGGGGCGGGCGCGGAGTGGTTCTCACTGGCGACCGACGGCCGCCGCGTCGCCGCGGTGTGCGCGGGGCCGCGGCAGCGCCGCAGTGTGGTCCTCGCCGACCCGGCGGACGGCAGTGTGCGTGTCGTACGGCCGCCCTCGGGCACCGCCCTCGACGCGTGGGCGACCACGCCGTACCGCCGTGCCTTCCAAGGCGACGACGGCCAGGACGTGTACGCCCACGTGTATCCGCCGTACAGCCCCACCCACACCGGGCCCGCGGGCGAACTCCCGCCGTGGGTGGTCTTCGCTCACGGGGGCCCGACGAGCGGCACGCCGCTGGTACTCAACCAGGAGATCGGCTTCTTCACCAGCCGGGGCATCGGTGTGGTGGACGTGCAGTACGGCGGCTCCACCGGCTACGGCCGCGCCTACCGGGAGCGGCTGCGGGGCGACTGGGGTGTCACGGACGTGCGGGACTGCGCCGCCGTGGCCCGGGGGCTGGTGGCCGAGGGCCTCGCCGACGCGGCGAAACTCGCCATCCGGGGCGCGAGCGCGGGCGGTTGGACCGCCGCCGCGTCGCTGTGCGCCGAGCCGGAGCTGTACGCCGCCGCCGGGATCTACTATCCGCTCCTCGATCCGGTGATCTGGAGCGCCGGCGGGACGCACGACTTCGAATCCCGTTATCTGGACGGGTTGATCGGCCCCTGGCCGGAGGCGAAGGACCGGTACGAGCGGCGCTCCCCGCTGGCCGGCGCCGACCGTATCCGCGCGCCGTTCCTGCTCCTCCAGGGGCTGGACGACCGCGTCTGCCCGCCCGCCCAGAGCCTGCGGATGGCGGAACGGATCGCGGAGACCGGCGGGGAGTGCCGCTACCTGCGCTTCGAGGGCGAGGGGCACGGATTCCGCAAGGCGGCGAACACCGTCACCGCGCTGCACGCCGAACTGGAGCTGTACGGGGACGTGTTCGGCTTCACACCGTCCCTTCCGGCGGAATCCTCGTAGGCCGGGGGCGGGGCCGGGGGCCGTACGGGGCCCGGCGGGGGACCCCGTACGGCCGCCTGGTCCTCACCCGCCGAGGAAACGCTCCAGGACCACGGCGATACCGTCCTCGTCGTTGCCCGGGGCCACCTCGTCGGCCGCCGCCTTCACCTCGGCGGGCGCGGCGGCCATGGCCACCCCGTGCGCCGCCCAGTCGAGCATCGGGATGTCGTTCGCCATGTCCCCGAACGCGATGGTGTCGGCGCCGCTCAGGCCCAGGCGGTGGGCGGCGAAGGCGAGGCCGGTGGCCTTGGTGAGGCCCTTCGGCAGCAGCTCCACCTCGCCGGGGCCCGCCTTGACCACCCCGACGAGGTCCCCGGCGACCCGTACCGCGACCGAGGCCAGCTCGTCCTCGGTGAGGGTCGCGTGCTGGACGTAGAACTTGCGGACGGGGAGCGCCCACAGCTCCTCCTCGTCCGCGTCCGGGACGAGCGGTGTCTCACCTGCGAGGTCGTGCAGATAGCCGGGCGCGGCCACCACCACCCCGTCCAGTCCTGCCCGGTCGGCGGCCAGGGTCAGCGGTCCTGTCACCGCCTCGATCAGGGCGACCGCCCGTCTGGCCAGCCGCCGGTCCAGCGTGACGGACGTCAACTGCCGGTGCGCGGCCGTGTCGTACACCTGGCCGCCCTGCCCGCAGACCGCGAGCCCGGTGTACCCGAGGTCCGCGAGGACGTGCCGGGTCCAGGAGACGGACCGGCCGGTGACGACGATGTGCCGCGCGCCCCGCTCGGTGGCCAGGGACAGGGCGGCGCGGGTCCGCGCGCCGATCGTACGGTCGGAGCGCAGGAGCGTGCCGTCCAGGTCGGTGGCGATCAGGGCGTACGGCAACGGGCCCGGTTCGTCGGTCACTTCAGCCTCCGTTGCTCTGGTAGTGGCGCAGGTTCCAGTTCCAGAAGCGCTTGGCGACGAGGAACAGCAGGACGCAGACGGCCGGCGACCACGGGGCGAGCCAGGCGAGGGGCCCGTGCTCCGGTTCCCTGTCCAGGAGGACGAGGACGGGGAAGTACGCGACGAAGGCCAGCGGCAGGACGTACGTGAAGATCCCGCGCAGCACGACGGGCAGGATCGACAGCGGGTAGTTGCCGATCGTCGCCATGATGTCGTCGATCCACTTGCCCACCCCGTGGGCGAACGGCGAGCGCAACAGGAGCGCGGCCAGCGGGAGTTGCACGGCGGCCTCCAGGAAGACCCCGCCGGCGATCGCGGCGCCGAGGTAGAGCACGGCGCCGATGTCCCACTCGACGGGGGCCTGTGCCACGGCCATGGCGCAGACGGTGACGCCGACGAAGAAGTCACCGAGGGCGTTGATGTTGAAACGGCTGATGAGGATCTGGGTGAGGACGGACATGGGGCGGAGGAAATAGCCCTCCACCCGGCCCTCCTCGACCAGTTCGAGCAGTTGGTCCGAGAGGTTCCCGAAGACCATGGTGAACAGTCCGTGCGACATGAGCCGCATGCCGACGATCAGCAGGACCCCACCGTTCGGGAAGTCGCCCAGACCGTCGAAGCGGGTGATGAGGACGGCGGCGAAGGCGAGCGTCGAGGTCTGCCAGAGGATGCCGAAGATGATCTCGAACGCGAAGTCGCCGGGGTATTCGAGGCGTCCCCTGATGTTGACCGCGGTGGTCCGCAGGATGATCCGCAGGACGCGGACCGTCCGGCGGACGCGGGCGCGGGCACTGGTGCCGGCGCTGCTGCCGGCCCGTGGCTCGGCGGGCCGGGGCGCCTTGACCGTGGTGGTCATGGTTCAGCCTCCCTGTGAGGTGACGCGCCGGGCCGCGCGCGACCAGACGAACTTGGTCAGCAGGGCGAGAGCGACCACCCAGCACACCTCGCGCAGCAGGTTCTCGGGCGCGTCGGCGAGCGGGATGCGGCCGACGTAGATCGAGATGGGCACGTTGACGGTGGCGGCGAACGGGAGCACCGACGCCGTGGTGAGCAGCCAGCCCGGCAGGAACCAGAGCGGGACGAACACCCCGGAGAGGAGGTCCTGCACAAAGCTGTACATACGGGTCAGGCCGCTGTTGGAGGTCAGCCAGAACGTGGCGAGGTCGACGAGCTGGCCGAGGTAGTAGAGGATCATCTGCCCGAGTACGAGACTGACGACGAAGACCAGTCCGACCGTGACGGACGCGGGCGGCCGGATCACGCCGGTCGCGAGGGCGATGAGGTAGCCGATGAGGGCCCACATCGCGCCGTACCCCATGTCGCCCACGGCCCGGTACATGTAGTAGCGGCCGGGTGAGATCGGCCGGAGGAACCAGTAGATGACCGTGCCCTCGCGGGTACGCTGCGGCAGGTTGTCCTTGGTGACCATCCGGTTGCTCCACCGGATCCTCCCGACGAGGATCGCGAGGGCGGCGTAGGTGACGGCCTGGTGGACGTCGAGTCCGGCGACCGACTCCTTGCCCTGGTAGACCGCCGTCCACAGCAGGTAGTACAGGTAGACCTGCACGCCCATCATGAACGGGGCGAGGAAGAACCGGCCCCGGTAGGCGATGGTCTGGTAGAGCGGCACGATCCGCCAGATCCGCCAGGCGCGTCCGCCGCCCAATCTGCCGCCGGGCCCGCCGTCCGGCCGACTGCCCGGCCGGCTGTCCGCACCGGTGGTGACCCCGGCGCTCACGGGACGAGGATTTCGTTCTTGGCCTCGTAGGCGTTCCGCATCAGTTCCTCCAGGTCGGTCTCCTCCACGGTCATGCCGACCACGGGGAATCCGGCGATCAGGGCGCGCACCACGTCCTCCGGCGTGTGACCGTCCTCGGGGGCTAGCGTGGCGCGGGTCCCTTCGTGGGAGAGGACACGCGCGCCCGCCACCCGTACCTCGGCGACCGGTTCCCCGAAGGTGACGTTGACCGTCCTGCTCGCGCCGTACTGGAGCTTCATCCGGTCGAGGGTCCCGTCGAACACCAGCCTGCCGTGGTTGATCAGCAGGACGCGCTCGCACAGCCGGGCCACGTCGGTCATGTCGTGGGTGGTGAGGACAACCGCCCGGCCGCGCTCGTGGACCTGCTGGAGCAGGAAGGCGCGGGTGCGTTCCTTCGCCACCACGTCCATGCCGATCGTGGGCTCGTCGAGGAAGAGGATCGCGGGGTCGTGGAGGACTGCGGCCGCCATGTCGCAGCGGACGCGCTGGCCCAGCGACATGAGCCGTACCGGTGTGTCCCAGAACTCGGAGATGCCCAACACCTGGTCGACGTCCTGGAGTTGACGCTCGTAGTCGCGGGGCGCGATGTCGAAGATGTCCTGGATCAGGCCGAAGGAGTGCCGGGCGGGCAGGTCCCACCAGAGCTGGGTCTTCTGGCCGAACACCGCCCCGATCGAACGGGCGTTGTCCGCCCGGTTCTGGTGCGGGACACGTCCGTCCACGTACACCTCGCCGGACGTCGGTGTCAGAATCCCGGTCAGCATCTTGATGGACGTCGACTTGCCGGCGCCGTTGGGGCCGAGCAGGCCCACCAACTCGCCCCGGCCGACGGTCAGATCAAGATCGGAGACCACGGTGCGCTCGTCCCTCGCCGGGCTCATGAGCGACCTGAACGTGGCGAGGCGCCCGGTGGTCGGGCGCCTCACCTTGTACGTCTTCGTCAGGCCACGCGTCACGATGGCCGCCGATTCGTGCGGCATTCCGGTTCCTTTCGGTGGGGGGTGGGTGAAGTGGGTGGGGTGGTTCAGTGGGCGTAGAGCGAGCTGAGCGCGGCGATGCCCGGGAGGTCGCCGAGGAGGTCGGGGTCCTTGAGGGCGTGCAGGTCGGTCTCCCACAACTCACCTGCCGAGGTGAGCAGTACGGAGTCGGCGGCGGCCGGGCCCGGCGGCGACGGGGGCGTCGACAGGGGCGTCGATACGGACGGTGACCCGGCCGGTGACACAGGCGGTGGCACGGGCGCCGTCACGCGGTCCCATTCGACGCCGGTGAACGGTATCCCCAGCACACCCGACACCGACTTCACCGCGCTTTCCGCGGCCAGGGGCGCGAGGGTGAGTTTCGACGGGCTGACGACCACCGCCCGGCCCCCGAGGAAGTCGTGGCTGAACTCGTCCGCCACCGTGCCGCTGCTCGGCAGCAGCCCGGACTTGACCGCCGCGTACCCGGAGATCAGCCGCACGCCCGCCAGCGGGCCCGGCCGGACGACCCCGCGCAGGGTGGACAGGACGCGGTGCGCCCACCACCCGGCCAGCTGTCCCCCGGCGCCCCGCGCGCTGTCGAACGACTGGAAGTCGGAGACGAGCCAGGTCGTCCCGCCCTCGTGCCCCGTCCGCCCGGCGACGAAGAGTCCGTGTTCCTCCCGCTCGGGGAAGACGGCGCTGATGACGGGCAGGTTCCCGCGCAGCACCAGCATGAAGGACTTCCGGCACCGCACGACGGGCGGCAGCCCCGAGCGGGCGAGGATGCCGGGCGCGCCCGCTCCGGCCGCGACGACCACGGCGCGGCTCGCTATCGTCTCCGTGAGGCCGTCCGGACGGACCAACTCGCAGAGCACACCGCCCGGTTCGTCCGCTGTCCGGCTGATGCTGCCCCGGGCGAGGTCGATGCCGCTGGACGCGGTCCGCTCGCCGAGGCGGCGCAGGACGGGGCCGAAGTCGTAGGTCTCCTCCTCGCTCCTGAACGAGGAGATGAAGCCGTCGCCGAGCCAGGGCGGCGGTTCCACGGGGCGGACCGGGAGCCCGGAGGCCTGCCAGTGCTCCTGGGCGCGGCGTAACGCGTTCGGGTTGGAGAACGACACCACCGAGCCCGCCGTGACCGGCGCCAGACCGGCCGTGAGGGCGAGCCAGTGGTCCCGCGCGCGGTCGAAGAGGAGCGGCAGGCGCGGCTCGTTCGGGCCGAACGCGTAGCCCCGGTGCAGATATCCGTGCGACTGCCCCGACTGGCCCCCGCCGAGCCGCCGTTCCTCGACCAGCAGCACCCGGGCGCCGCGCGCGGTCAGTCCCAGTGCCGTGAGTATTCCGGCCATGCCCGCACCCGCGACCACGACGTCATAGCTGCGTGTCACTGTTGTCCCTGTCCTGGATTCAGGCACCGACCTGTCCCGGGCGTGTCCGCCTGTCTAGGGCGTGTCCGCGAACGGGTTGACGTGTTCGACCGAGGCGACGAGCCCGGACGCCTCCGAGAGGCCCACCAGCCACTGCTCCCCCCGGGCGGTCTCCAGCAGCAGACCGGTGTTGCCGCAGGGCGACACGGAGCGCAGCGGACCGAGCCCCGCCAGCAGCAGCCGGTCCTGCGCGTCCGACGACGCGCCGGGGTGCCGGGCCACCACGTTCCCGCTGACGAGGCTGATCCGTACGTCGATGAAGAGCGAGACCGCGATCTCCATGGTGTCAACGGTCATCGTTCAGCACCTCGGCCAGGGCCAGCGCGGCCAGCGTGGCGGAGTCCTGGATGCCGCCGTCGCGGGCCAGTTGGCGCAGCTCCGGCCACGACAGCGTCCGTACCGTCATGCTCTCCTCGAACGGATCCCGGTCCGTGGCGCCGGCCTCGGCCACGGCACGCGCGCTGTACGCGTGGCAGGAGGTGGTCGAGAAGCCGCTGCTCTCGGCGAAGGTCCCGAGGTGCCGCAGGTCCGTCACCCGCAGACCGGTCTCCTCCAGCACCTCGCGCCGTGCGGCGGACTCGGGTGACTCCCCCGCCTCGATGCCCCCTTGGGGGAATTCGACGCTGCGCGCGCCGCCGAAGGTCTGCCGGGGCAGGTCCACGACGACGAAGCGGTCCTCGTGCCGTACGACCACCAGGACGGAGTCCGGCTTGCTGACCATGAAGTACGCGTGCCGGTCCCCCACGCCGTCCTCGTACCGCTTGCGCAGGACGGAGAACCAGGGATTGCGGTGGACCGTCTCGCTTCCGATCTCACGCATGGCCCCCACCGGCTCAGGCCGGCGGGGTCAGATAGGTCTTGGACAGGGGATGCCCGCCCCGGCACAAGTCGTCGTAGGCGGCGGCCAGTTCGCGGGCCCGGTCGGTCGCCCCCGGGTCGCGGGGCGCGACGCCGTCCGTGCTGTCGACCAGCCGGATCCCCAGCAGCGTCCCGGCGAGCAGGACCTGCCCGTCGTACAACTCCTCGCGCAGGACGCGGCGTTCGGTCACCTGCCGGCCGAGGTCGCGCGCGATGTCGAGGAGGATGCGCTTGGTGATGGAGTCCAGGACGCCGGTGTCCACGGAGGGGACGATGATCTCCTGGTCGCGGACGATCAGGATGGCGGCGCCGTCCGCCTCGGCGACATGGCCGTCCTCGTTGAGGATGAAGATGTGCTCAGCGCCCCGCTCGGTCCTCTCCCGCTCGAACACCCGGAAGTCCAGGTACGATCCGCCGGACTTGGCGAGGGGGCCGATGGGTCCGCCGAAGCGGCGGTGGGCGCTGACGACGGCGCGTACCCGGGGCGGCGCCACCGGGGCGAACTCGAATCCGCCGATGTACATGGCCCCTTCGCTCCCGGGCGCCAGGGTCGACCGGCCGCGCGCGGCGTAGAACGTCGGCCGCAGGTAGACGTCCTTCCCGGGGTGGTGGGAGGCGACCTCGGCCAGTGCGGCGAAGACCTCGTCCCGGGTCTCGGGCGCCGGGATGTCGGCGATGCGGGCGGAGTTGAAGAGGCGGTCCACGTGCTGCTCGGCGGCGAGCATCAGGTGGCGGTCCTGGGTCGCGTCCCAGAACGCCGTCATTCCTTCGAAGACGTTGGCGCCGCGCAGCGCCAACTCGTCCCAGACATGGACCCGTGCGTCCTCCCAGGGCACGACGGATCCGTTGAACCACATGACTCTGTCACCCATGACTTCCCCCAGCCGTTCGGTAGTTCAGTCGTTCGGTCGTTCGGCAGTACGGTCGTTCAGGCGTTCCGTGGCGCGGCCGCCAGCTCTATCCCGCTGATCTCCAGGCGCGTCTTTCCTTCCGTACAGACCAGGAAGGGCACGTCGACGTGAGCGAAGTCGACTCCGGCGTCGGCCAGTTCGGACAGGGGTACGGAGATCCGTGTCCACTCCCCGGCGGGCAGCGCGGTCAGCCGGCCGGAGATGTCGAGTGCGGGCTGCCGCGGATAGTCGTTGTGGCAGGCCAGGTGGAACGGATCGGTCGGCGGCTCGACCACCCGCACGTCGAACGACAGCGTGCCGTCCCGCGCCACCAGATCCCGCAGGTCGGCCGGCCGGCCTCCGTGGGCCTGCGCGTACACGAACGTCCTGGTGCCCTTGAAGGTCAGGGACACCCCGTCCCGCCCGCCCGGCGTCCCGACCGGCTCGGTCGTGATGAAGACGGTCTCGTGCCGGCCGTCCGAGGGGATCGGCTGGGGCCCGTTGGCGGTGGCGCTGACCTCGAAGAGGTACGCGGGGTCGCCGGGCCCGACCACCAGTGTGTCGCCGGTGAACCGTTCGGCCGGCGGGGCGTCGTCGTCCTCGTCCAGCGGCAGCGGGTACGGCCCCGGACCGTCCGTCGCGGCCGGGCCGCGCAGGGTCAGCCCCGACCCGTACGCGAAGAGCGGCGCGTGCTTGCCGACCGGCTCCTCCTCGCCGGGCGGCACCTGGTAGTCCGGGATGTGGGGCGGGACGCGGTGCGAGGTCGTCGTACGCCGGCCGCGCGGCCAGCTGAAACTCAACCGCCCCTGGAAGTCGTACGGTTGCTCTCCCTCAGCGGCGGCGAAGAGAAGGTCGGTGATGCCCTGCGCGGCGGGTCCGGGAAGCCAGGCCGCAACAAACGCGTCGGAGAGGTTGATCTCCTCCGTCACGTAGAGCGGACGGCCGCTGAACAGGACCGTGACCACCGTCGCGCCCGCTGCGCGCAGTTCGCGCAGGATCTCCAGGTCGCGGGCGTAGGACGGCTTGAGCGCGGCGTACTCGACGGTGTGCCACGGGCTGATGGACCCGAGCATCTCCGCGTAGGTGTCCTCGCCGATGCCGACCACGACGACGTCGTGCTCGGACACGTCGGCGTGTTCCAGGAGGGGGTCGACCGTGCACCGGCCGTCGCCGACGACCTCCGCGACGGCGCCCGCCAGCGTGGCCCCGCCCGGGAAGTCGTCCAGTGTGACGTCGTCGCCCTGCCAGGTGACGGTGAAGCCGCCCGTCTGCTTCGTGATGGCGTCGGCGGCGCTGCCGGTGACCAGGACCCTCGCGGTCCTGGCGAGGGGCAGCACGTCGCTCTCGTGC
This sequence comes from Streptomyces sp. NBC_01317, assembly GCF_035961655.1. Taxonomy (NCBI): domain Bacteria; kingdom Bacillati; phylum Actinomycetota; class Actinomycetes; order Kitasatosporales; family Streptomycetaceae; genus Streptomyces; species Streptomyces sp. NBC_01317. Next base: position 1,965,662 of record NZ_CP108393.1, read on the forward strand.
TTGAGCAGCACGAGCGACTTCCGTACGGACTCGCGGGCCAGCGCCCGGTGTTCGGCGGCGCCGAGGATCTCCTCCCGACCGGCCAGCGACCGGTCCTGGGGCCTGGGCTTGTCCCACAGGCCGGCCCTCATCTTGACCCGCAGGACGCGCAGGACGGCGTCGTCGATGCGGGACATCGGGATGTCGCCGGAGTTCACGCGCGCCAGCGCGTCGCGGTGGACGGCCTGCCACTTATCGCGGGAAGAGATCATGAGGATGTCGACCCCGGCCTTGATCACGTTCCCGGCGTCGCCCTGGGTGCAGCCCTCGACGTAGGGGTGGGCGTCCCAGTCGCCGACGACGATGCCGTCGAACCCGAGCGCGTTCTTGAGGACGTCGGTGATCAGGTAGGCGCTGCCGTGGGCGCGCTCCTCGGAGCGGTCCTCGCTCTCCCACCCGCTGTAGGAGACCATCACGGACTGGGAGCCGGCCTCGATGCCGGAGAAGAATCCCATGGCGTGGATGTTGCGCAGGAGGTCCTCGCTGCACCGCGCGATGCCCCGGTCTTCGCCCCCGAAGGTGCCGCCGTCGCCCACCCAGTGCTTGACGCAGGAGATGACCCGGGAGTCGGTACGCAACCCCTCGGCGTCGCCCTGGAGGCCTTCGACCATCGCACGCGCGTAGACATGCACGATCTCGGGGTCTTCGGAATAGCCCTCGTAGCAGCGGCCCCAGCGCAGGTCCCTCGGGGTGGCGACCGTCGGGGCGAAGGTCCAGTCGATGCCGGTGGCGGCGATCTCGCGCGCGGTGACCGCGCCGACGCGCCGGATCAGGTCCGCGTCGTGTGCCGCGCCGAGACCGATGTTGTGGGGGAAGATCGTCGCCCCGTGCACGTTGTTGTGGCCGTGCACCGCGTCGCTCGCCCACATGAAGGGGATGGTGAACGGCCGGTCCTTGTACGCCTCTTGCGCGGCCTCCCAGAAGCCGCCGACCGTCTCGGCCCAGGCCGCGGCCCCCGCCCGCCGGTCTCCGCCCGGCCAGCGCCCCGCGCCGTTCAGCGCCGAGCCGATCCGGTACGTCCGTACGTCGTCCGCGGTCAGCTCGACCAGGTCGGGCTGGATCATCTGCCCGATCTTCTCCTCGACCGTCATGCGCGCGAGGATGCCGCGGATGGCCTGTTCGAGCGCCGGGTCGGGAGCGATGTCGGACCGTAACGACGGCCACGCCGGGAGATGTGTCAACTGGTTCACGTACTTCTCCTAAACGTGCGGAAACGCCGTGCGATACCGGGGGCCGCCCGACAGATCGCGGTCCTCGTCGACCGACTCGGGCTCGACGCGGATGACCCTCGCATTCGACTGATGCCTTGTCAATCTTGTTTGTACAAAGCTCATTTGAGGCATCCACGGCGTTCACCACCGCTCTGACCTGCGGCGGAGCACCGGGCACGCCAAATCGGCGGCCCCCTTCCCGGCGCCGGGAAGGGGGCTGCCGGCACGTCTCAGCCCACGGTGAAGCCCGCCCGGAGCAGCGCCTCCTCACGGGAGGAGGGGCCGACGAGCAGCTCGAAGGCGCCCGGTTCGACGATGCGGTCTCCTCCGGCGTCCACGAGCGTGCACGCGGAGACGGGCAGCTCGATGAAGACCTCGCGCGACTCGCCCGGTGCGAGAGAAACCTGCTGGTACGCCTTCAGCTCCTTCTCCGCCCAGGTGACGGACGTGACGGTGTCGCTGACGTACACCTGGACGGTCTCCAGCGCGGGACGGCTGCCCGTGTTGGTCACCACGACACGCGCGCGCACCGCGTCGGCCGCCCCGAGGGTGGTCGTGAGCACCTTGAGGTCCGAGTACTCGACGGTCGTGTAGCCGAGGCCCTCGCCGAACACGAACGCCGGGCTCTGGGTGAGGTCGGCGTACCGGCTGCCGTGCTGGCCGCGTACCTGGTTGTAGTACGTCGGCTGCTGGCCGGCGTGCCGGGCGAAGGAAATCGGCAGGCGCCCCGAGGGCTCGACCAGGCCGAGGAGCACCTCGGCCACGGCGCGGCCCCCGAGCATGCCCGGGTTGAAGGCGTGCAGGATCGCCGCCGCGCCCAGCGCGGACGGCGGCAGGACGAGCGGCTTCGAGCTGATCACCACGACGACGAGCGGTTTGCCGGTGTCGGCGAGCGCGTCGAGCAACGCGACCTGTCCGCCGATGAGTTCGAGGGTCGCGGTCGACCGTCCCTCGCCGACCAGCTCGATCCGGTCCCCCACCACCGCGACGACGTAGTCGGCGGCCTCGGCCGCGGCGACGGCCTCGGCGATCAGGGCGTCGTCCGGCTCGACGGGGACCACGACGTGCGGCCGGGGCTGCCCATCGGGGAAGTACTCCCCCTCGGGGTCGGGGCCGACGGTGACGATGTCGGCGCCGCGCGCGTACGACACGGTCCAGTCGGCGGGCACGTGCTCACGGAACCCGTCCAGGACGGTACGGATCATGTCGCGCGGCTGGCCGTCCGGCAGCCAGTCGGCCTGGCCCGACGACCCTGCCCAGTCGCCGAGTTGGGTCTGCGCGTCGTCGGCGTTGGGCCCGACGACGGCGACCGTACGGGGCGCGGCGCCGGGGGCGGCGACGGCGCGGCCCTCCTCGCCGGCCTCGAACCCGCCGGCGAGCGGGAGGGTGCCGTCGTTGGTGAGCAGGACGAGCGAGCGCCGGGCGGCTTCCAGGTTCAGCTCGGCGTGCCCGGCGCTGCCGATGATCTCGGCCTGCCGGGCGGCGTCGGGGCGCCGGGGGTTCTCGAAGAGCCCCAGCTCGAACTTGAGCGTCAGGACACGGCGTACGGCCGCGTCGATCTCCGCCTCCTGGAGCGTGCCGGCCGCGACCGCGTCCTGCGCGCCCTGGAAGAACTGGGGTGTGGTCATCACCACGTCGTTGCCCGCGCGGACCGCCGCGGCGGCGGCCTGCGCGTGGTCGGCGTACACCTGCTGCTCCCACACCATGCGGCCGACGTTGTCCCAGTCGGTCACCAGCGTGCCGGTGTAGCCCCACTCGCCGCGCAGGACGTCGTTGAGCAGCCAGTCGTTGACCGTGATCGGCACGCCGTCCATGGACTGGTAGCCGAGCATGAACGTACGGCAGCCCTCGCGGGCGACCCGCTCGAACGGGGGCAGGAACCACGAGCGCAGCTTGCGCCGCGAGATGTCCGCCTCGCTGGCGTCCCGGCCGCCCTGGGTCTCGGAGTAGCCCGCGAAGTGCTTGGCGCAGGCCAGGATCGCCGTCGTGTCGGACAGCCCGTCGCCCTGGTAGCCGCGGACCATCGCGGAGGCCAACTCGCCGATGAGGAAGGGGTCTTCGCCGAACGTCTCGCTCACGCGGCCCCAGCGCAGGTCGCGGGTGATGCACAGCACCGGCGAGAAGGTCCAGTGGACGCCGGTCGCCGCGACCTCGACGGCCGTGGCCCTGGCGATGCGCTCCACGAGGTCGGGGTCCCAGGTCGCGGCCATGCCGAGCTGCGTGGGGTAGATCGTGGCGCCCTCCCAGAAGGAGTGCCCGTGGATGCAGTCCTCCGCGACGAGCAGCGGGATGCCCAGGCGCGTCCGGTCGGTCAGCTCGGCCGCTTCGAGGACGCGCTCGGGCGAGGCGTGGAGGATCGACCCGGCGTACATGTCCTCGATGAGGCCCCGTACCCCGTCCTTGGCGTTCAACTGGAGCATCTGACCGACCTTCTCGGGCAGGGTCATACGACCGACGAGGTCGTCGACCCGTTCCGCGACGGGCAGTCCGGGGTCGAGGTAGGGCGGCAAGGAGCCCACAGCAGTTCCTTTCACAACGTCGAATGTGTGTGTCGAGCGGACACCCGGACGCGGCGGAGGCGGTTCCGCTTCACGTCGGGTCCGCGGCGGAAGGACCCGGTGGGGGAGCCCCGCGACGTCGGTGGTCGTCGTCCTTCTCCGGTCACCGGGTCAGGCGTGGGGCAGACCGCGGTCGTGGTCATGGTCGGTGGTCTCCCGGGTCGGAACGGCTTGCTCAGGCCACTCCGACTCACGGTAGCCCAATACCGACCTAGTGGTAAGTATGTAGGTGTGCGAGCCTGCTCGGGGCTGTCCGGCCCGGGGCCGTCCGAGGGGACCTGACAGGGGAGAGTGACGAGTGACCGCCGAACCGCACCGTGGCCATGCCAAGGGCCGTGGCTACGCGAAGGGCCGCGCGAAGCGGCGCGAGATCATCGATCACGCCATGGCCCTGTTCGGTGAGGTCGGCTACCGCGGGGCCTCGCTGCGGGAGATCGCGTCGCGCTGCGGCATCTCGCACCCCGGCCTGCTGCACCACTTCCCCACCAAGGAGTCGCTCCTGTTCGCGGTGTTGGAGCACCGCGACGAAGTGGACGGCGAGTGGCTGGCGCTGGGCGGCGCGAAGGGGGTGGACCGGCTGCGCCGGCTCGCCGACCTGGCGGAGCTGAACGCCACACGCCGGGGCATCGTGGAACTCTTCTCGGTGGTCGCGGCGGAGGCGACCTCCCCCGAACACCCCGCGCACGCCTACTTCGTGGAGCGTTACCGCGACTCGGTCGCGTCCACGGCACAGGCGTACGCCCAGGCGTCCGACGAGGGCGCCCTGCGCGCCGGCATCGCACCGGACGCGGCGGCGCAGCAGCTGATCGCCCTGATGGACGGGCTCCAGGTGCAGTGGCTGCTCAGCGGGTGCGCGACGGACATGGCGGGGGTGCTGCGAGCGCACCTGAGGACGCAGCTGACGGTGGCGCTGTAGAGAGTCTTTACGGTACGGCGGCGGCCGGGGCGGCGGGCCCGAGTGAGTGCACCACCCGCTCCGCCGACGCGCTGTCGAAGGGGTGCCGGCCGGGGTCACCTCCGTCCCGGCTCAGGCGCCGAGGGGCCGGCTCGGGAATCACCGCGCCGGCGGGCACGTCAACACCCCACCCGTACAAGCGGATTACGGACGGTCCCCGGGCCTCGTCGCGAGGAGTTCACCAGGTGGTGAAGAGAAGGCCGACGAGCCGGCCGTCCTCGTCCGTCGCCTCGAACCCCGTCATGCTGATGCCGACGTACACCGGGAACGCCAGCATGTTCGCGCCGGTCTCCGGATCGACAACATCGTTGGTCCAGTTGCCTCTTCCGGCGAGGGCATCGCCGGACAGCAACGCCTCCTCCGTCACACGGAGGATCTCGCTCCTCCCGTCCCCCACGTGCGGCTGCGTCACACGGCTGGCGCGCTCGCTCCAGAGACACGCGTAGTTCTCGAACTCCGGCCCCCGGTCGTCGTAGCCGTCGTCCCAGCTCGCGCCGGCCAACTGCCCAGGTTCCGCGAGGGGTATGAAGAGCGTGGTCACGTAATACCGCAACCCGACCTCCCCGTCGTCCCACCCGACACTGCCCGCATAGACGGGATACGTCCCGTCGGGCACCCGGTGCGCACGCCCGCCGCCCTCGTTCTCGTACGCGGGGGTCGTCCACCGTACGATCCCGTCGACCACCACAAGATCCCCGGCCCGGTCGATCAGCGGGGGCGGCCCGGGCATGGAGTCGATCTTGGCCCCGGGCCAGGTGTCCCGGACAAATCCCGGCGCGAACGTATCCATCTCCATCTGCATGGTCACAACCTAGGGGTCTCTTGACGCGCCCGAAAAATCGGTGGAGCCTCCCGCCCGTCTTCCCTTACCGTGCTCCCACCCACAGTCACCCCGTCAAGGACGCCCTGTTGAACTCCAAGTGAGACATCCCGAGCGCTGATCCACCGAGCACGTCGCACGTATGCGGCGCGCTCCTTTTCGCTGCGGTCCTCTCACTGGAACTGGTGTATCACTGTGTCCCCATACCGGCTGTTCGCCGTGCCCACGCCCCTGCCCCTCCGTCTCCACCACTGCCCCAGGTGCACCCCCGGCCTCGCAGCCGATCCGCACCAAGCCCCGGTCACACCGACCCGCGACGTGCGCGGCCCGGTCCGGACCGACCGCCCGGCCTGGCAGTCGCCGTACGGCCCCCCACCCCACCGGGCCCACCGCGGCCGATGGGCGCCTGTACCGGTGTTGGCCAAGTCCCGGTCGGATGTACGGCGAGGACACCTGTGCGGCGGCCGGTGCGACTGATCGCCGAGGGTTCTCCGTCGGCCCTTGGGCGTGCGCCGTGTCTCCCGGGCGACGCGGTGTCGTGCGGCCACGCGGCGCTCACCGCGACGGGGATGCTCGACCGGAACGTCGTGGGTGGCCCCCCTGTGCGTGCCGGCGGAATCGGAACCGTACAAAGGGAGTTGCCTGCCCCGGTCAGGCGTCGTCGCCGGCGGGGTGCAGGACGGCCTCCGCGATGTCCCGTACGCGATCCCGCGTGATGCCGGTGCGCTGTTCGACGGCGAGAGGATGGTCGGTGGGTTCCAGCTCGATGGAGGGGCGCCGGCCCACCGGCCCGGTGTGGACGTGGGTCTTCAGATTGATGGTGGTGGGCGAGTAGAGGAAGAGCTCGGTGCTCAGCCACCCGAAGTACGGCTTCTCGCTCTCGCGCCCAAGGGTGTCCCACCTGTCCGCAGCACGAGCAGGTGAATCCGAGGTCGTTCGTCATGGGCGCGAGCCTGACGATCAGCTCGGACAGTCCCGGGTGCGGCCGACCACCGACCCGTCCGTCCCTGCTTCCGCTTGTGGCATTCCGCCGATGGGCCGCACCCGTCAGGCGAAAACAATGCACGGGCCGGTGTCGGTGGTGTCGGCTAAAGTCGGCCCTCTCGTCCTCGGTCACGTATCGGTCAGATACCCGCGAGCCGGGGTCGAACCGCTTCGCCGGGGGATTGGGGCAGGATGCGGTCCGAACACACCGACCTGCCCGGTGACGAGCCCACCGGCGCCCTCGGCCGGTACGTACCTCCGGCCCCGGTCGTGACCATGGCCGCGACCCGGCGCGTCCACTACCCCCGCACCCCGCACCTGCCCTGGTCGCCGGGGGCGACCCCGGACGACGTACGCACCGCCGGCCTGTCGGGGCTGCGGGACCGGGAGGTCGTGGTCACCGAGAAGCTGGACGGTGAGAACACCACCCTGTACGCCGACGGACTGCACGCCCGCTCGCCGGACTCCGCGCACCATCCTTCGCGCGCGTGGGTCAAGGGCTTGCAGGGGCGGATCGGCGCCGGCATCCCACCCGGGTGGCGGGTGTGCGGGGAGAACCTGTTCGCGCGGCACTCGATCGCGTACACCGAACTGGAAAGCTGGTTCTACGGGTTCTCCGTCTGGGACGGCGAGCGGTGCCTGGACTGGGACCGTACGGTCCCGTTCCTCCGACGGCTGGGGATTCCGGTCCCGCCGGTGCTGTGGCGGGGCGTCCTGGACGAGCGGGCCGTACGGGCGCTGCGCGCGCTGCGGCTGGACGCCGCGCGGCAGGAGGGGTACGTCGTACGAACCGTCGAGGGCTTCGCCCGCGAGGAGTTCGGGCGGCGGGCGGCCAAGTGGGTGCGTCCGGGGCACGTGCGCACCGACAGCCACTGGATGTACGCCGAGGTCGTGGAGAACAGCCTGGGCCCGGCCGCCGCACTGTGGGCGGTACGGTCCGGCGCGCCGCCCCACGTCGCGGCGCTCGCGGCGGGGGTGGGGGTGAAGGTGGAGGTGGAGCTGTCGGGCGGGGCGACGTCGGAAGGCTCGGCCGCCGGGGCGGGAGCAACGCGGCCGGCCGCGACAGGAGTAGCGGACTCGGCGGGCTCGGCCACGACGGGCGGGGCGCGATCGGCCGCAACCGCGTCGGCACGCCCGGCCACGGCAGAAGCGACACACTCGGCCACCGCGCGGACAGCGCACCGGGCCGAGACGACGGCCAGTGCGGGCGGGGCGCACCCCACAGCCGTGGAGGTGGCGCAGTCAGCCTCAGCGCGGGCAGCACAAGCAGCGCACCGAACCACGGCGGAGGCCGCCCTCACAGCACTGTCCCCCGAAGCCCTCGTCGCCGACGTCTCCGCCAGGCTCGACGTCCTCGGGCGGTCCGGTGACGCCCGGCTGGCGGGCGTCCTCGCCGCCCTGTTGCACGACCACCGACGGTCCTGGCTGGTCCCGCAGTTGGCCGGCACGCTCGGCATGCCGCTCGCCCGGCGGATCGCGGACCTGGTCGGCCTGCACACCAGGCTGCACCGCCCCCACCCCGACGACGAACGGCGCACCGGGCTCGGGCACTTGGCGCTCGCAGCCGATCTGGGTGTCCTGCACGCGGTCGCCGGGGCGGTCGCGGTCGGCCGGGGCGCCGAGGCGCGCGAGCAGGTCGACTGGTCCGCGCTGCACGCGGAGGAGGCGGGACTCCTCGGGGAGGCCCCGCTGGAGCCCCTGCGTCCGGGCCTGCGCGACGCCCTCGCCGGCCTCGGCGACCCCGACGCCGCCGACCGGTGCTGGGCCGAGGCGCGGGAGGCGTACGCCACCGGGCGCGTGACCAGCGCCGACGCGGCCACAGCAGCGACCTGGCGGTGGCGGAACGGCGACTTCCCCCGGCTGATCCACCTGGTCGGCCCGTCGGGCAGCGGGAAGAGCACGTTCGCCGCGCGGCTCCCCGGGGTCGACACCCGCGTCTCTCTGGACGACCTCAGGCAGGCCCGCGGCTCCCGTGCCGACCAGCGAGCCAACGCGGACGTGCTGCGCGAGGGCCTGCGCCGGCTCGACACCGCGCTGGCGGCCGGCCGCACGACCGTGGTGTGGGACGCCACGTCCCTCAGCCGCCACCAGCGTTCCCTGGTGCACGCGGTGGCGCGCCGCCGCGACGCGCTGATCACGCGGGTGGTCGTCCTGGTCGGGGAGGAGGAGCTGGTACGGCGCAACGCCACGCGCGCCCACCCGGTGCCCCCGGAGGTGCTCGCCGGACAGCTGCACCGGTTCGACCCGCCGTACCCCGGCGAGGCACACCGCACGTGGTACGTCGGGCAGACCGGGACCGTCGAGGACACCGACGGCGGCCTGAACGAAGACGGCACCTCGGCCGGGTACGGCTCCGCGAGCGGAACCCGCGCCCCGGTCGGAGGCGCCCCCGCTGGAAACGCCCCCGCCCGAAACGAGACCTGATGCGTACCAGCGACGAGATCTACCACCGGGTCCGCTGGGACCCCCGCTTCGACCCGGCCCGGTTCGTCCTGGGGATCAACCAGCGCGGCGCCGCCCCCAAACGCGTCCCGCTGCCCGCCTTCGTCCCCGGGGGCGACATCCCGTGGCACCGGGTGCTGTTCGTCGAGGCGGACGGAGAACTGGTCTGGGACCGTGCCACCGGCGTGGACCGCATCGACGTCTCGCACGCCGGCCGGGCACGGGAGCCGCGCATCCTGCGCGCGCCGTTCTTCACGGCCGGTACGCCGTACGAGTGGGACGCGGCGGCCGGGTGGCGTGCCGCGGACCGCGCGCCCGCCGCGTCCACCGTACGGACGGGCGCGGAGCTGCGCGTACTGACCTGGAACACCCTGTGGGACCGGTACGACAGCGACCGCATCGACACCGCCCGCCGCAGGCCCCTGCTGCTCGCCGCGCTGGAGGAGTCCGACGCGGACATCATCGCGTTGCAGGAGGTGGAGGCCGGGCTGCTCGCTCTACTGCTGCGGGCGCCCTGGGTCCGCGCCGGCTACGCCCTCGGTACCGACCCACGCGGGAACGACGTCGACGGCACCGGTCTGCTGCTCCTCAGCCGACTGCCCGTACGCGAGGCCGGACGGCACCTGCTCGGCCCGCACAAAGCCGTCACCGCCGTCGTCGCGGAGACGGCCCGCGGCCCGCTCGTGGTCGCCACCACCCACCTGAGCAGCGACCACTCCGACAACGGCCCGGCACGACGACAGTCCGAACTGGCCAGGCTCACCACGGGACTTGCCGACCTCAACGTCCCCCTGATCCTGCTCGGCGACTTCAACGACGGCCGTGACGGCCCGGCCGGACCGGCCGCCGCCCTCGGGCTGCGCGACGCCTGGACGGAGGTGTACGGGCCCGGCGACCGCACCCCGACCTTCGACCCGGGCGTCAACCCGCTGGCCAGGATCTCCTCACTGTCCGGCCGGGCGTCCCGGCTGGACCGGATCCTGTTGGGGGCGGGGGGACTTCGCGCGACCGGAGCCGTCCTGCGGGGCGACACACCGGGTCCCGGCGGGCTGTTCATCTCGGACCACTACGGCGTGGAGGTGGAGGTGAGCCTGCCCCCGGACGGAACCGAACCCGACGTGCCCGCCGACCCCATCGCCGTACCCGGGCCCACGTCGTTCACCCCTCACTCCCCTCACTCCCCCAACTCCCCTCACCTGCTCGACCTCCCACCCACCCCCCGTACGGCGGTGGCCTGGCTCCCGCCCGGGGAACTGTGGCCCGCGATCCAGGACATCCGACGGGAGCACGACCCGCAGATCCACCGCTGGCCGCCGCACGTCAATCTGCTCTTCGGCTTCGTCCCGGAGTCCGCGTTCGAGCGGGCCGTACCGCTCCTGGCCGAAGTGGCCGCCGCGACAACGCCGTTCACCGCCCGGCTCCACGGAGTACACACCTTCGGGCACCGGGAGGACGCCACGGTCTGGCTCGACCCGGCCGCCGAAGGACCCACGCCCTGGGCGGACCTGCGCACCGCCCTGGAGCGCCGGTTCCCCCGCTGCCAAGGCCGCGCGGAAGGCTTCACCCCGCACCTCACCCTGGGCCGTACCCAGGACCCGCACCACCTCGCGGCACAGTGCGCCGACCGTCTGGGCGACGGTGTTTCGGCACAGGTGGACGAACTTGTGGTGCTCTCGCGCCGGGGCGACGAGCCGATGCGCCCCCGGGCGACGATCGCGCTGGGAACGGGCGAAGTGCGCTGGCTGCCGGAACACCGGCCCACCCCGTCCCCCACACCCACCGCACCCCGAACGGAGGACCACTCCACGCGGATCACACAGCACCTCTCTCACGCACTGCCCGACGGAATCGTGCACGTCGTCGGATCACGACGCATGGGCGGCGCCCACGCCGGAGCGGACCTCGACCTGGTCGCGGCCCTCCCGGGCGTCGTCGACATGGCGGACGTCCGGGCGCGGGTGGCGGCCGCGCTGCCGGACGCCACGCGCCTGCGGCAGGTGACGGGCGCCCGGGTGCCGGGCCTGCGGCTGACCGTCGACGGCCTGGACGTCGACCTCGGCGTCGTCGCCACCGGATCGCTCGCGCCCGCCGAAGCGGTGCCCAGGCGTGCCGAGTTGGGCGAGGCGGCGGCGATCGCGCTGAGCGCGGTGAGCGACGCGGACGCCGTACGGGCCGCCGTCGGCCACCACCACACCGGCTTCGCCCTCCTGGCCGGGCAGGTCAAGGAGTGGGCCAAGGCGCGCGGCCTCGACTCCGCCCCGTTCGGCGGACTGCCGGGCCTGGCCTGGTCGGTGATGGCGGCCCGCACGACGCGCGAGGCCGGCGGCCTTCCCTCCGCCGACCTGCTCAGGCACTTCTTCGCGACCTGGGCCGCCTGGGACTGGCGCGACCCGATCGCCCTCACGCCCGCCGGCAGCACCACCCCTGCGGCCCGTATCCAAACCCCCTCCACCCCGGCCCCCGCCACCCCGGTCCAGATCCTGACCCCCACCGCCCCGGTCCGCCTGTGCACCGCACAAGTCGGCCCCGGCTTCCGCGACTTGCTGGCCCAGGAGCTCTACCGGGGCTGGGACATCGTGGAGACCGCGGCGAGTACCGGCACCGACCCGCTGCCCCGGCTCCGGACTCGCCCACCCCTGCACCGCAGGCACGCCGCCTGGCTGGTCCTGACCGTACGGGCCCCGGGCGCCGAGGAGTTCGAAGAGACCCGGGGCCGCTTCCGGGGCCGCATGCGCGCCCTGCTCACCGCCCTCGAAGAAACCGGCACCCCCGACGCCCACGCCTGGCCCCACCCCTTCGAAACGGGCCCGACGTCAGCGACGTACGCGATAGGCCTCGGCTCCACACCCCCACCCGCGTCCCACCTCGCCACGATCACCACAAGGTGGAGCAAAGGCCTGCCCGGCGTAGAAAGCCACACCACAGAGGGCGGCGCCCTCCCCACACCGCCGCTGGGCGCGCGCTGAGCCGGGCGCGTGCTGATTCCGGGTTCCCCACGTCACCTGGCGTCTGCGCGTCCGCGCGCCCTCGAAGCGCGTAGGTTGTTGACGTTTCCGCGGGTCTTCGTGGAGTGCCAGGCGCGCGAGCGGTTGGGCGAGGCGTCGTAGAAGCACGCGCCGCACCCGGGTTGCGCGCACGTCTTGAGGCGGGTCCAGGTGCCCGCCGTACGGGCCAGCAGCATCTCCATCGCCACCAGAGCGCTCACGCCCTCCGCTCCGCCCTGCGACGGGGTGTACTCCACCTCGCCGTCCGCCGTGATGTCCAGCCGGACCTCGGAACCCATCCGGCGGAAGCCCCGCTCGCCCGGCGGCAGCGTCCCGGCGTTCTCCGCCGTGGCGCGCAGGCCGTGGCGCAGGGACTCGCGCAGCTCCCGCAGCCCGTCGAGGTCGCCCTCACGGAGGTCGATCGCGGGGGCCCGGAGCCCGGACTCGGCCGACCAGCCCGCCACCGCCCGGTCGAGCCAGGCACGGGCCGTCGGCAGGTCGGTCAGCAGATCCAGGCCCGGCTGTCCCCGCCAGGCGTAGAGGGAGGTGTTCACCAGGTCCTGGACCAGGCGGAGGCCGGCGGGGGCCAGGTCGAGGTCGAAGCGCCCGGTCGTGCCAGGGTCCCGTTGAGTGAGGGTGTCGTCCTCCTCGTACCTCATGACGCAATCGTAACTTTTCTGCGTACGTCATGCGCGCCGCACTATTCGGTGAATTCCTTGGACCTTCGCGAATGGCGTGACCCGTGCCTCTTCATCGCGATTGCCACTTCTACGTTACGGGCGTTACGGGCGTTACCGGCGTTACGGGTCCGGCGCCGTTCCCTCGCTCCGCCGCCACGATTCCGCGCACCTCCGGAGCGACCTCCTCCGCGAACTGCCGGATGACGTCCGGGGACTCCGCCCGATAGAGGAAGAACGCGCTGATTCCGTGGGAGAGGGCGAGGTCCGCCAACTGCTCGACCCACAGCCGCGGCGGCCCGTCCAGGAATCCGGAGCCGGAACCGGAACCAGAGCCGGAATCCGGCGCGAACCGTCCCTCGATGTTGTACCCGCGCCGCACCTCCCCCGGGGAGCGTCCCGCTTCCAGGGCGGCCTCGTCGATGACCCGGTTCGCCGTCGGCAGGTGTTCCGGCGGCAGGAACGGCGAGCTGGGCACCCACCCGTCGGCGACCGCGCCCACCAGGCGGAGCATCCGGGGTTGGTACGCGCCCAGCCAGATGCCGAGGTCGTGCACGGGACGCGGCCCCGGCTTCGTCCCGGCCAGCCGGTAGTGCGTGCCCTCGAAGCTGACCGCGCTGTCCGAGGTCCACAGGGCGCGGATGATCCGTACCGCTTCCTCCAGCGCCTCGACCGACTCGCCGGCGTTCCGCCGCGGACCGCCCTCGGCGACGACCAGGTCCCACATCTGCTGGGCTCCCGTGGCGAGGCCCAGTTCGAAACGACCGCCGCTGAGGATGTCGAGCGTCGCGGCGGTGCGGGCGAGGGTGGTGGGCGGGCGCAGCGGGAGGTTCGCCATGTTGGTCATCACCGTGATGCGCTCCGTCCTGGCCACGATGGTGGCCAGCAGGGCCATCGTTTCGAGCCGTTCCGGCCAGTACGGATGATCCGAGAGCGTCACCGCGTCGAGTCCGACGGCCTCCATCAGCTCGGCCAGGGCGACGACATCCTGCGGCCGGTCGGCGGGCGGTTCCAGCAGGGCCCCGAACATCAGGTCGTGACCATAGTCGCGACCGTACGGACGGCCGTTTCCCTGGCCGTTTCCATGCCCGGATTCGTGGCCGTGTCCACGCTGGTCGTCGGTCATCGCCGCACTCCCGTCCGCGGCGGCGTCGGCGTGCCGTACACCCTCACCGCGTGCCGCGCGAACGCCTGCGCGGCGAGATCCGCGATGACCGGACGGATCTCCGGCGGCATGCCGGCGACGATGTCCCTGACGGTCTCGGGGTCGCCCTCGTACGCCATCATCCCGAACATCAGCGCCATGTGTTCCGGTGCCACATCGGCGCCGCCCTCGGCGACCATCTGCCCCCACTCGGCCGCCGTGATGTGCTTCTCGACCAGCGGCAGTGCCTCATCCTCCTCGACCGCCAGGTGCTCGGCCAACAGGTCCAGCAGCCGCCGCAGCGCGTCCGTGAGCGCCGCTCCGTCCTCCGGGTCGACGGTGACCCGCCACGCGGCCGACCGGTCCCGCACCTCATCGATGGCCCGCTCGATCGCCTCGTGCTGGTCCTCCATGACCCGTACGACCGCCGCCGCCTCCGGGCCGCCCCTGGTGAGGAGTCTGGGCCACAGGTGCACGTCCTCGCCCTGGTGGTGATGGCGCAGGACGGTGTCCACGAGGTCGAGGTGATCGGCGACGATCCGCGCGCGCTCGGCGTCGCCGCTCGCCACGCCGCGTACAAGGTCGGGCGCGAGGCCGATCTCGCGCCGGAACATGGAATGCGCCAGATACATATCACGCACATCGGCGTAGGGCTCGTTGCTCATGTTCGTTTCCCTAAGAGTGTCCGCGTTCTTTGTGCTTTTCGAATATGAACACTAACAGGGCACCGCTCACTTTCCGGGAAATTGTCCGGCAAGCGAAATTGATTATCCGCGGAGCGTCCTCGACGGCGTTTGGCCGTACGCCGCCTCGTGCGCGGCGGCGAACCGGCCCAGATGGCGGAAGCCCCAGCGCCGGGCGACCGCGGCGACGGATTCCGTGAAGGGGTCCGCGGCGCGCAGTTCTTCGTGCGCCCGGCGCAGCCTGACCTCACGTACATAGGCCATCGGCGACATTCCCAGGTGCCGGCGGAAACCGTTCTGGAGCGTACGGACACTGACATCGCAGGACGACGCCAGCAGCGACACGGTCAGGGGCGCCAGCGGGTCGGCCTCGATGAGGTCGACCGCCGTACGGACCGCGGCGGGGCGCGCGGCGCCCACGGGCGTCCTCAGTTGCTCCGAGTACGAGTGTGTCGCGGCCAGGAGAAACCCGTTCACCATGCTCTCCGCCAGCGGGTCCGCGACGAGCGGCTGGTGGAGCAGGCTGTCCGGCGCGGTCGACTGCCGGTTGACCGACAGCAGCAGATCCGCCCAGCCGCGCCCGAAGCCGGCGGCGGTGTTCATGGTGTGCCCGAAGGTGATCCGTTCCGGTGTGCGGTCGCCGCCCAGGAGCCGCGCCAACGCGGCGTTCATGGACGGCAGTTCGAACCGTACGCACAGCGCGTGGTAGCCCGCGGCCCACCGGCCGGCGAACGATCCCCCGCCCGGGCGGAAAACGGCGGTGGCCTCGCGGCTGTGGGTCAGATCGACGCCGCGGTGGCGCGAGTCGAAGCGGCCCGCGAGCGGGAGGTGGACGTAGTAGTGGGCGCCGATGTCGTCGCAGGTGACGGCCCAGTCCTGCGGGAAGGTGACATCGCCGAGGCCCACGGGGCCGAGCCGGACCTCGCGGTACGTCGAGGCGAAGCGGGCTTCCGTCGTGCCGATCGTGTCGATCGTCGGGGTGTGCAGGGGCACTGTCCCTCCTCGGGGCGTCGATGCCGTTCCGAGAGTGGAAACGTGTGGCGGGGCGGGCGGGGTTCACCGCGTACGGCGCCGGCGTCGCCCACCACCCCAACGTAACTCTCCGGCGTGGCGCCCACACACCTCCCGCCCGCATCTCACATTCACCAGGGACCTACGCCTGACCAGCTCGCACCTGGGAGGCAAGGCGCGCCCCATCCCTCGTGGCCGATCCTCCGGAGGGCCCGGCGGGAAAGTCCGTGTTTCCGTGTGATGAACCAGTCGTCCCGAGCGCCTCCGGGTTGGTTCACTGACCGTCATGGACCTGAACACGGTGATGGAGGTACGGGACGCGCGCGACGCCGCGGCCTGGCTGCCGGGTGATGCCTGGCTGGGCGGCGGGACGTACCTGTTCTCCGAGCCGCAGCCGCACCTGCGGCGCCTGGTGGACCTGAGCCGTACCGGCTGGACCCCGGTCACGGCACACCCGGACGGTTCACTGGAGATCGCCGCGACCTGCACCATCGCCCAGCTGTCCCGGTTCGCGAAGGGGCTGCGCGCCGAGGCCGCGCCGTTGTTCGAGGAATGCTGCCGTGCCTTCCTCGCCTCCTTCAAGATCTGGACCATGGCCACGGTCGGCGGGAACCTCTGCAACGCCCTCCCGGCCGGCCCCATGATCTCCCTCACCGCCGCGCTGGACGGAACGTGCCTGCTGCGCTCCCAGGCCGGTCTCCTGCGCCGGGTCCCGGCCACCGGCTTCGTCACCGGCGCGGGCCGCCAGGTGCTGGCCGACGGCGAGCTGCTGCGGTCCATCACTCTGCCCGCGCGGGCCCTCGCGTGCCGTACGGCGTTCCGGCAGGCCTCGCTGTACGGGCTCGGCCGCTCGGCCGTGCTGGTCATCGGCGCACTCGACCCCGTCGTCCGCTCCCTCACGCTCACGGTCACGGCCTCGACCGTCCGTCCGGTCCGGCTGTGGTTCCCGGGGGCGCCCACGGCGGACGAGGTACGGACCGCGATCGACGGGGTCGTCGCCGAGGACGAGTGGTTCGACGACATCCACGGGCTGCCGGAGTGGCGGCGGCACATGACGCTCCGGTACGCGGAGGAGATCCGCCGCGCACTGTCACCGGCTGAGGAACACCACTGAGCACAGGGAGCATGAATGAGCTTCGGGATCGAGGTGAACGGCCGGCCGTTCACGCGCGAGCCGCGCCCCGGCCAGTGCCTGCGCACCTACCTGCGCGACAGCGGCTGGTTCGGTGTGAAGAAGGGCTGCGACGCGGGCGACTGCGGTGCCTGTACGGTCCATGTGGACGGCGAGCCCGTGCACAGCTGCCTCTACCCCGCCTTCCGCGCCGACGGCCGTACGGTCACCACCGTCGAGGGCCTGGCCGCCGAGGACGGTGAACTCCACCCCGTACAGCGGCGGTTCCTGGACGCGCAGGGTTTCCAGTGCGGCTTCTGCACAGCGGGGTTCCTGATGACGACCGTTGCCCTGGACGAAGACCAACGCGCCGACCTGCCCAGGGCGTTCAAGGGCAACCTGTGCCGCTGCACCGGTTACCGGGCCATCGAGGACGCGGTACGCGGCGTGTGCCACGCCGAGGCTCCCGCGCCCGGCGAGGCCGTGGGCCGCAACCTGCCGGCGCCCGCCGGGCCGCAGGTCGTGACGGGCACCGCCCGCTACACCTTCGACGTCGACCTGCCCGGCCTGCTCCACATGAAGCTGCTGCGCTCCCCGCACGCCCACGCCCGCATCGTGGCCATCGACACCTCCGCCGCCCTGCGCGTACCGGGCGTGCACGCCGTACTGACCCATCACGACGCTCCCCGGCGGCACTTCTCCACCGCGCGCCATGAACACCCCGAGGAGGACCCGGCCGACACGCGCGTCCTCGACGACACCGTCCGCCACATCGGCCAGCGTGTCGCGGCGGTGGTCGCGGACAGCGAGGCCGCCGCCGAGGAGGGCTGCCGCCGTGTCGAGGTGACGTACGACGTGCTGCCCGCCGTCCTCGACCCGGAGGAGGCGATGCGTCCGGGCGCACCGGTCGTCCACGACAAGGACCCGGCGACGGCCCGGATCGCCCGCCCCCGTAACAACGTCGTCGCCGAGGCACACGGCGAGATCGGCGACGTCGAGGCGGGCTTCGCCGAGGCCGACGCCGTGTACGAGGACACGTACCGCACCCAGCGCGTCCAGCACGCCAGCCTGGAGACGCACGGAGCCCTCGCCTGGTTCGACGAGGACAACCGGCTGAACGTACGCACCAGTTCGCAGACGCCCTTCCTGACGCGGCGTGCGCTGTGCGCGTTGTACGACCTCCCGGAGGAGCGGGTACGGGTGGTCGCGGGCCGGGTCGGCGGCGGCTTCGGCGGCAAGCAGGAGATGCTCGTGGAGGACATCGTGGCGCTGGCGGTGCTGCGGCTGCGCCGCCCGGTGAAGTTGGAGTACACCCGCGCCGAGCAGTTCTACGGCGCCACCACCCGCCACCCGTTCACCGTCCGCGTCGAGGTCGGCGCCCGCCGCGACGGCACGCTGACCGCGATGCGGCTGCGTGTGGTGTCCAACACGGGGGCGTACGGGAATCACGGCCCGTCGGTGATGTTCCACAGCGTCGGCGAGTCGCTGGCGGTCTACCGCGCCCCGAACAAGAAGGTCGACGCCTTCGCCGTCTACACCCACACCGTCCCGGCCGGCGCCTTTCGCGGTTACGGACTGGGCCAGGTCATGTTCGCGGTCGAGTCGGCCCTGGACGAACTCGCCCGCCGACTCGGCCTGGACCCACTGGAGTTCAAGGCGAAGAACATCATCGGGCCCGGAGAGCCGATGGTCACTCCCGGCGGCTGGGACGAGGATCTGCACGTCGCCAGCTACGGCCTCGACCAGTGCCTCGGCGTGGTGCGACGGGCGCAGGCGGAAACGCCGACCCGGGCCGGGTCCGAGACCGGGACCGTGCCGGACGGCTGGCTGACCGGCGAGGGCACCGCTCTCGCGATGATCGCCACGGGCCCTCCCGGCGGCCACCTCGCCGACGCCCGCGCCACCCTGCTGCCCGACGGCACCTTCGATCTCGCCGTCGGCACGGCCGAGTTCGGCAACGGCACCACCACCGTCCACCGGCAGATCGCCTCCGGCGAACTCGCCACCACCGTCGAACGGATCACCGTCCGGCAGTCCGACACCGACGTCGTACGCCATGACACCGGCGCCTTCGCCTCCACCGGCATCGTCGTCGCGGGAAAGGCCACGCTGCGCGCCTCCCGCGCCCTCGCCGGCCTGCTCCTCGACTTCGCCGCCGGCCACCTGTCCGTACCACGCGCCGACTGCCGGCTCACGGAGGAGGCGGTGGCCCACCCGGGTGGCCGACTGCTCCTGAAGGAGTTGTACGAGGCGGCCGGGGCGCGGGGAGTCACCCTGGGCGCCGACGGTCACTTCGGTGGCACTCCTCGCTCGGTCGCCTTCAACGCCCAGTGGTTCCGCCTCGCCGTCGACCCCGGCACCGGCGAGATCCGTATCCTGCGCAGTGTGCACGCCGCCGACGCGGGCACGGTGATGAACCCGATGCAGTGCCGGGGCCAGGTCGAGGGCGGAGTCGCCCAGGCCCTGGGCGCCACGCTCTTCGAGGACGTACGGATCAACGAACGCGGCGAGGTCGAGACCGCCGACTTCCGCCGCTACCGCGTCCCCCAGTACGCCGACATCCCGCGCACCGAGGTCCACTTCATGGAGACCGCCGACACCATCGGCCCCCTGGGCGCCAAATCGATGAGCGAAAGCCCCTTCAACCCGGTCGCCCCCGCCCTGGCCAACGCCCTCCGCGACGCGACGGGCCTCCGCTTCACCCAACTCCCCCTCACCCGCGACCGGGTGTGGCTGGCGCTGGACAGGGCGGGGGTGGCGGCACCACCACGCTGTGACCGGGGGAAACCCGACGAGTGACAGAGGACCGCGGGGAGCGGCGGGGACTGTGGGGCCCGAGACGTACGCCGTACCGCCGGACACATCCGGCCCGTGGGCCGGGGACGACCGTACGCGGGCCGACGTGACCGCGGCCTTCGGCCCTCCCCCGGCGGGCCGTCAGCCGAAGCGGCCGTTCACGTAGTCCGATGTCCGTTCGTCGCGGGGGCGGTTGAACATGTCCTCCGTCGGGCCGTGTTCGACGATCGCGCCCGGGGTGCCCTGTTCCGCGAGGAAGAAGGCGCAGGAGTCGGAGACGCGGGCCGCCTGTTGCATGTTGTGGGTGACGATGACGATCGTCACCTCGTGTTTCAGGTCGTGGATGGTCTCCTCGATCCGGCGCGTCGAGGTCGGGTCGAGGGCCGAGCAGGGCTCGTCCATCAGCAGGACGCGCGGGCGTACGGCCAACGAGCGTGCGATGCACAGGCGTTGCTGCTGGCCGCCGGAGAGCGCGCCGCCGGGCTGGCGGAGGCGGTCCTTGACCTCGCGCCACAGGCCCGCCTTGGTCAGGCACTCCTCGACCAGGTCGTCCTTGCCGTCCCGGGGGGCCTTGATGCCGTTCAGCTTCAGGCCGGCGAGGACGTTGTCGTACAAGGTCATCGCGGGGAACGGGTTCGGCTTCTGGAAGACCATGCCGATCTCGCGGCGGGCGCGGGTGATGCGCCGGCCCCGGTCGTAGATGTCGTCGCCGTCGAGGAGCACCCGGCCCGCGAGCGAGGCCGAACCGATCAGTTCGTGCATGCGGTTGAGGATCCGCAGGAAGGTCGACTTGCCGCAGCCGGACGGGCCGATGAGGGCGGTGACCTCGCGGGCGGGCATCGTCAGCGAGACCCGGTCGAGCACCTTGTGGTCACCGAACCACGCGGAGATCGCCGACGCCTCCAGCGTGGCGGGGCCGCCGCTGGTCAGACCCCGTACCGGCGGCAGGGCGAGTGTGTCGAGAAGGTCCGGGGTGGTGGTCATCGTCTCGTTCGACTCCTCTGTTCTTATTCTGGGTTTGGACATTCACAGCAGGTTCGGGAGGAGGCGGGTGGCCGCCGACGCGACGGAGAGACCCGTCGCGGCCAGTACGGGCACCGCGCAGATCCAGGTCTGCCAGCGGCCCCACGTCCGGTGCGCCCAGACCGTGAGCAGCGAGGCGGCCAGCAGCACCTGCGACCAGAGGAAGACCGCGAGCCAGGCGCCGCCGTCGCCCGCGAGGGCCTCCTCCGACGCGTCGATCCGCCCGGAGCGCGGCGGGGCGGGCTGTACCGGACCGGTCAACTCGGCGTCCACCCGCAGGAGTCCGGAGGGGGTGTACGCGTCGCCGGTCGCCGTGATGAGTGTCAGGCGGCCCTCGCCCGCGCCGATCGCCGGTGGCAGCGGGTCGCCGGGGTGCCGTACCCCCGTCACCCGGTACACCGCCTTTCCCTGACCGGTCGTCACCTCGACCACCGCCCCGGTGGGAAGCCGGTCGAGATGCACGAACGGAGAGCCGTACCCCCACTGCCTGCCCATGATCAGGGAGGTACCCGCCTGCCCCGGCAGTACGGAGTCGCGGCGGTGTCCGGGCCCGGACATCAGGACGCCCGAGGTGGTGCCCTCGGCCACCACCTCGCGCAGGCCCAGGACGGGGATCTTCAGCAGCGCGACCGGCGCGCCCATCGCGAGCGGCTTGTTGTCGTACGTCCGCTGCCCCACCGGGGCCGTCCCGAGGGCGAGTTGCTTGCGCAGCTCGTCGTACGCCACCTCCTGGTCGCGCGCGTGCTGGAGATGCCCGACGACTGTGAGGCTCGCGACGAAGCCCAGCAGCACGGCCGCCAGGACACAGAGGATCGCGCCCAGCAGCGCGAGCCCCGGTTTGGCGGGCGGCCGGGCCCGGACTGCGGGCTCCGGTCGCTGGGGTGTGGCCGTCGCGAGGGGCGGCGGCGGGGACAGCACGGTCACGGGGGTGCGCTCCTCGCGAGGCGGAGAGGTGAGAGATGAGGTTGAGATGGGGGGGGTGGCTTGTGGCGCGGTTCAGTGCCTCGGAGCCGTGAAGCTCAGCAGGCCCCGGCGCCGTACGAACAGCACACACGCCGCACCCGCCGTCACGAGCGACAGCGCGCCGAGCCCGGCCGCGAGCGCGTCGGTGCCGGTGCTCGCCAGCGAACCCCCGCCGTCGGAGGAACCGCCGCCACCGCCACCGGACGTACCCGCACCGCCGTCGCCGTTCCCGCCGCTGTCCCCACCCGACGTTCCGCCGCCGGTGTCGCTCGGCTCAGGCGTGGGGGTTTCGCTCGGGTCGTCCGACGGGTCCGGGTCCGGGTCGCCCCCGCCCCCGATCGTGAAGGCGAAGGCCACACTGTGACCGTCCGCCGCGTCCTCGGCCAGTGTCAGCGTGTGCTCCCCGTCCACGATGTCCTCGGGGACGGTGAAGGGGTACTTGTCGACCGTGCCGTCGGCGTTCGCGGTCGCGTCGGCGAGCGCCGCCCCGGAGTCGGCGAGAGCGACCTTGACCTTGGCGTCCTTTGCGTAGCCCCGAGCGGTGACGTACACCTTCTGGCCCGCTTCGAGCGTCGGGTTCGGGTCGAGGGTCGTACCGGCCTCGTCGATGACATCGAGGTCGGCGGGCTCCTCCGGGCCCGTGGGCGTACCGCTGGGGCTCGGGGAAGGGGCGGTGACGGGGACGCCGAGCGTGCCGGTCGACTCGGTGAAGGCCTCGGTGTCGTTCGGCGTGAACACCGCTTCGTACAAAGCCGGGTTGGCGTTCGTCGGCAGCGTCGTGCTGATCTTGGCCTTCCCCCCGGCGACCACGGCGGAGCCCAGCTCGGCGGGAGTGCCGTGGGTGCTGCGGAAGACGACCGTTCCGGCCGCGTCCTCAGGCGTCACGGTGGCCGTGAGCTCGATCGCCGCGCCCGCCTCGCCCTTCGCGGGGGTGGCGGTCAGCGCGGTCTGGGTGGGGCGTATCTGCACCAGGCTCCAGGAGCCCGCGGTCACCCGGATGACGGCGCTGAAGTAGCCGTTCACGACGTTGTCCGCGGGCGCGCAGCCCGCCGCCAGCACGTAGTCACCGTCGAGGATCTTCCCGTCGGCGTCCACCCGGTCGATGTAGAGCGCGGCCTCGTCGAGCGAGACGTTGAGCAGCCCGTCCGGGGGCGTCTTCGTGAGGTCCGCCACCACCGGGCCGGCCCCGTCGAAGGGGGCGCCGTCGATGGTCGTCGCGACACGTTCGCGGTACGAGCCGTCCTCGTTGGACAGTTCGACCCGCAGGTTCTGGTACGGCGAGGCCGGGTCGGCCGGCGCCGGGCAGGCCGCGCTCGTGGTGAGGGTCCCGGACAACGCGTCCGCGGTGTTGCCCGTGGCGGGCGCCAGGGTGAACGTACCGATCGGTTCGTCGGCGCGCGCAGGGGTGGACAGCGCCAGCACCGCCGCGAGCATGCCGAAAAGCAGTGCGCAACAGGTCAGCAGGCTGACAGGTGATCTGTGTGGTGCCAGGCGGTACATCTGTTCTCCCCCACGGGATGGTGTCGGTCGTCGGATACGCCGTGGAGCCGGGCACCCTGGGGGTGCCCGGCCGTGGCGCGGTCAGGGAGCGGCGGTGATCAGCGCTCGCCCTTGAGCGTGGTGGAACCGCACGCGGAACCGAGGCCGCCGAAGCCGTAGTTGGCGATGGCGGCGGTGGTCACGGCGTTGCAGACCTTGGACGTCGAGCCGACGAAGGTCGTCGAGATCGGCGAGACGGTCAGCTGGTTGGTGGGGACGACGTTGTAGACGTCGCGCAGGTACGGGAAGCTCGCGTTCAGGGCGGTGCCGACGCGCGGCGCCTGGCCGTTGACCGAGCCGAGCAGCGCGGAGCCGCGGCGGTTCGGGACACCGGCGATGCCCCGGCCCTGGGCGTAGTACTGGGCGACCGAGTACGGCGCGATGTCGCCGGCGGTGTCCAGCACGGTGCCGTCGTTCTCCTGCGAACCGCTGGTGACGCAGGCACCGGGCGTGGTGACGCCGATGGAGCTGAGGAAGAACTGCCGCGTGCCGGAGCTGGCCTGCGGCAGCAGGGGCGTCAGGGCGACGCCGTTGAGCGTGGTGAGCGTGCACTCGTAGACCGACTTCAGCTGCGCCGTCGTCAGGTTCGTGGGCAGACCGCTGCCGCTGCGGTACGCGTAGGAGACCGCGTCCTTGGCGAACGGGATCCAGGTCAGGTCGGTGGTGGTGGTGTCCGCGGGGGTACGGGAGGAGCGGGCGAAGTCGAGGCAGCCCGAGGCGGTGTCGACCGCGGTACGGAGCGCGTCGATGCCGGCCGAGGAGCCGTTGGGCCGGGCGATCACACAACCGGTCGCGCGGGTCTGGATGGTGGCCGTGCCGGTCGCGTTGTACGAGGCGATCGTGGCGCCGCTGTCGACCGTGTTGCCCAGGCCGTTCAGCACGTCCTGGGTGGTGTCGGAGCCGGTGCCCGCGAGGACGCGGACGGACGGCGGGTCGGCGGACGCGGGGGTGGTGAGCAGGCCGAGGCCGAGGGCGGCCGTGCCGACGAGGGCACCGATACGGGCGTAGGACTTGACGTTCACTTCTGTTCTCCTCCGTGGAGCAAGACAGCAAGGAATGGACGTACAAGAAGAATCCGGATTTCGCAGCCACCGACCCGTCGGCCGGCCACCGCAAACCATTCCTTACGGAGCTGCGGACGGCCACCAACTCCGGCAGCGGATCAGGTTACGTGCGCATTGCCTACGCATCTCCAAAAAGATCGGCGAAAGGGAAAAGGAAAGGGAATTCCCGTCCCGGCCGGAACGGGAATTCCTCTCCGAAGAGCCGTCAGTTGTTCACGTGTTCAGGTCGGGCGGTCATGCGTTCAGGGGGACCGGCGCACCGAAAGCCGCAGCAGTACGGGCCCGGCCAGCGCGGCGGCGCCGCCCGCGACGAGCACGCCGAGCAGGGCCCAGCGGATGACGCCCAGCACCCCGCCGGGGGTCACACCGCCCGACTGCGCCACGGTCTTCTTGTCCGCCGCGGAGCCGGCCGCCGGGGTGGACGGCGCGCCGCTCCCGGGCCCGGCGCCGGAATCCTCGCTCGCACCGCCGCCGCTCCCGCCGCCGTCGCCGGAACCGGCCGTACCGCCTCCGGTACCTCCACCGACGCCGCCGGAGCCGGAGCCCGACCCCGACCCGCCGTCCCCGCCGTTCCCCGAGCCCCCGCCCCCGGACGAAGCACCGTCCTCCGGACCGGCGGCGTCCGGGTTGCCCTTCTCCAGCCGGTCCGCCGCGGCCTCGGTCTGCCGCCGGAGCGCGGCCGGCAGCGGTACGTACCCGGGCGGCAGCTCCCCCGGCCCGTACCCGGGCACCTGCCCCTGACCTGCCGCGTACCGCAGCACGCGCGCGTAGTCCTCCCGCACGGGCCTGTCCAGGTCGGTCGACGCGGCCGCGTAGGTCAGCGTGGTCAGCGGATAGGCCCCGCCCTTGGCCTTGCCGGGGTCGGCGGCCTTGACGCCGGGCACGGCCGTGTCCTTCATCGCGCCGACGGCCTTCAGCATCGACGCGTCCGTGGGCTTCACGAACCGGCCGTCGGACGTCCGCAGCGCGGCGACCCCCAGCTGGTAGCGCGCGGCGGAGGCCGTGTCGACGATCCCGTACGCCCGCCGGCTGCCGTGCGTCGGCGGGACGCCGACCAGCTTCACCCCCTCGGGGGCCGAGGTGTCCTGCTCGATGCGGGACTTCCCGCCGTTGCTCCCCCGGCGGACGAAGAGCGCCCCCTGGTGCATGTCCGCCACATAGGGCGCCCAGTCCAGTTGGCCGTACGTGATGTGCTTGCCGTCGCTGGTGAGTTCGGTCTCGGTCGGATCGACCTTGGGGAATTCGACCGGAGCCTTGGAGTCCAGGTCCAGTCCCTTGTAGTACGGATTGACCTTCGTGCCCCACGGATCCGCTTCGCCCTTGAGGAAGGAACGCGCCTCGGGATCGCTCTGGATATACCGCCAGACCATACTGTTCACATCAGAGACATCCCCGATCAGCATGATCGCTCCGGCGTTCGCGAGCGGATTCAGGGCGCCTTCCTTGAATTGGGGATTCAAATTCAGGAATTCCGGGTCCACGACGATCGACGCGGCGTTGCCCACCAGATGCGCGGGGACCTTGGACTCGGCGCCCGTCATCAGCCGCACGTCGTTGATGTAGGACGCGGTGAGGATCTTCGCGAGCAGGCGCGGGGTGAGTTTGATGTCCTGGACCGCGGTCTGGCCCTCGCGCTCCCAGAAGAACCCGACCGTCAGTCCGCTCAGCGCCACCGGCGCGTGCACCACGGGCGCGGCGCCCTTCGGCGCCCTGACCGGGTCGATCGTGAAGGCCAGCCCGGGTGCGGAGTCCGTGGGCTCGGTGATCTGCGACCGCGCGAAGTCCTCGCCGGACTGGCTGAACGTGAACCGGGTCTCCCCGCCGGCGCAGAGCCGGGACTGCCAGGAGGTGATGGCGTCGGTGGCCATCTCCGAGCCGATCATGCGGCGTTCGGCCTTGTCCGGCGCGCAGCCGTCGCCCACGGGCTGGAAGCCCATCGGGAACACCAGCCGCTGGGCCCAGTTGGAGGTGGAGAGCGGGGAGCTCTGCAACATCTGGTTGTTGCCCCCGGTGCCGTCGACGTCGTGCTCGCCGCGCGGCACCACCACCAGCCAGCAGTTCCTGACCTTCTCGGAGGCGCCGGTCCCGAGGCGTTCGCCGCAGCCCAGATGCGGGGCCTCCCGGGCTGTCTGCACCGGGAAGACCAGGTCACCCGTCCCGTCGGCCCGGGTGATGCCGAACAGTTCCTCGTTGGTGTCGAGATTGCTGAAGTACGTGAAGTCGCGGCTGCCGGTCGTGGCGGGTTCGCCGTTGGCCGGGCGGAACGGCACGAAGGACTCGGCGGTGCCGTTGTCGACGTACTCGGTCTCCGCGGGGTCCCCGTCGAGCTGCCGCAGAGCCACCAGGCCGCCGCCCTTGTCCCCCTTCTTCGCCACCCCGAACACACACTGTTCGCGGTCGGGGCCCTTCGGGTCGTCGCCCCAGCACTGCATCACCTGGAGGTAGTTGTACGACGGGTACCCCGTGGTCGGCTTCCCGCCCGTCCAGCTCACCCGTACCCCCTGCGAGCGGAGGTCCTTCGTCTGACCTACCGTCACCTTGAGGCCGGAGAAATCGTCCAGCGTCCCCTTCCTCCCCTGGACGGTGAGCGCCGAGGACGCGCGCTCCTGTCCCGCCGCCTGGGCCTCGTCGCCCGGCGGCAGCGGCAGCACCGCGAGGACCAGGGCTCCGAGCAGCGCGCACACGCCCGCCGCCGTACGGCGGTCGAGTCGCCGGTCCCGCTTGCGCCGGTCAGATCCGCGTCTCATCGCTCGTCCCCTCTGCGTCGCGCCCGCCCGGCCAGTGCGCGGGCCACGACCGGCGGGCCCACGACCACGCCGAGCAGCAGGGCCGCCGAGAGCGCCATCAGCGCGCCGCGCAGGCCCATGGATCCCTCGGACGCCAGGGTGACCGGCGTACCGACCACACTCGCGTCACCCGTCCCCGCCTCGCTGCCCAGCGGTTCACCCGTGTCGGGGTCGACCGCGCCTCCGGCCCCCGTACCACCGGACGCCGCGGCGCCCTCGGAGTCCGGGGAGCCGCCCGTACCGTTCCCGGCGGAGTCCGCGGCGCCACCCGAAGCGGAACTCCCGCCCGTAGCGGTCGCGTTGCCGCCGCTCGCGGTCCCCGAGCCCGAACCACCGCTCGTACCGCCGGAGTTCGTACCACCGCCACCGTTCCCCCGGGCCGCCGGGACGACCGGTGTCTCCTCGCGGGCCGCGCCCGCCGTGCCGGTGGAGCACTGCGTCGGCCCCCGCTTGTCGCACTCCTTGGGGTAAGGAGCCTTCTTCGCCAGCGTGTTGGAGCCGTCGGAGGAGAAGGTGGGGTTGCGGCAGCTGCTGATCTTGATGTCCGCGACCGGCGCGCCCGGGATGCGCCGGACCTGGCTGAAGCCGGCCTGCACCAGGTTCATCGGCAGCGGCGAGTAGCCCAGCTCCTCCGCCTGCTGCTGGCCGTCACAGAGGAAGTAGTTGGCGAAGGTGCCCAGCGACTTGCCCTTGCCGGTCGTGAAGCCGAGTTCCGTGGAGGTCGGGATGATCATGTAGCTGTAGCTGGAGAGCGGGTACGACCTGCGGTCCCGGTTGACGTAGACGCCGTCGAGGATCTGCGTGAGGTAGTTCGGCGAGTTCTTGTTCTCGTTGATACGGGCCTGCTGCAACGCCACCGCGACACTGGACGAGGTCGGCTCGACGTAATACCCCTCGCTGTTCAGCATCTTGGCGACCGGGAAGCCGGTCTTGATCGCGTACGAGTACTCGACGTACGTGATCGCGCCCTCGAAGCTGGACTGCTTGGTGAAGCCGGACACGCCCAGCGAGCCGGACTTGGCGACGGTCGAGGACCCGGGGATCACCGGGTAGTACGACGTCATCCCGCACGGCGTCGACCGGCCCGCCCTGCGGCAGTAGTCGTTCCACAGCGAGCCGTGCTTCTTGGCCATCCAGGTCGTGAACTGGGCCGTCGTACCGGAGCCGTCGGAGCGCACCACGGGGACGACGCGGCGGGCGGGAAGGGTGAGGCCCGGGTTGTCGGCCTTGATCTCCGGCGCGTTCCACATGGTGATCCTGCCGGTGAAGAGCTTGGTGATCACCTCGCCCGACAGCCGCAGATTGGTGACCTTCTTGCCACCGATCTTGAGGTTGTACATGAACGAGGTGCCACCGGCCACGATCGGCATGTACGCGTAGCTGCGTTTGGTCGGCGGCACGTCCGTGGTCCGGCCCTCGGTCAGCCCGTACGGGATCTCCGAGACGCCGAAGTCCGAGACGCCGTTCTTGAACTCCTCCCGGCCCACCGAGGAGCCGGACGCCGAGAAGTTCACGGTCAGCCCGATGTTGGCGCCGATGTTGCGCCGCCACTGGTCCAGCGCGTTCGAGCTCCAGGTCGACCCCGAACCGCTGAGCTTCGTGTACGACTCGGCCCACGCCGGTGGATGGACGGCGGCCAACGCGCAGGCCAGCGCCGCGAGCAACACGAGCGTGCGGGTGAGCGGTGCGGCTCTCACTGGGAACTCCCTGGATCTGTAACGGATTTCGGGGCGGCGTGCGCCCTGTCACGCGCGGCGAACCGCTCGGCGTCCTTGCGGGACGCCTGGACGCGGCGGTGCTCCTGGCCGCGGCTGAGCCGGCCGGAGTTACGGCCGCCGATCACCCGCGCGAGGATGAACAGCAGCAGGACCAGGGTCATGAGGGCCGCCGCCGTGCCGAAACCCCGGGCGATCATGGTGGGTTCCGGCGACTTGACGAACTCGAAGACGGCCAGCGGGAGCGAGACCTGCGGCCCGTTGAAGGGGTTCGCGTTCAACTCGGCGGTGAATCCGGCCGTCAGCAGCACCGGGGAGGTCTCCCCGACGCCCCGCGCCGTACCGAGGATCACCGCCGTGGTCAGTCCGGACCGGGTGGTGGGCAGGACCACGTGCCACACCGTGCGCCAGCGCGACGTACCAAGGGCGTACGACGCCTCGCGCAGGGTGCCGGGGACGAGCCGGATGACCACGTCGGAGGCCCGGATGATGATCGGCAGCATCATCACCGCGAGCGCGAGCGAGGCCGCGAACCCGGACCGGCCGAGGCCGAGCGTCAGGATCACCGTGGCGTAGATGAAAAGGCCGGCGACGATCGACGGCAGCGCGGTCATCGCCTCCACCACCGTCCTGACCAGCCGGGCGAACCGTCCGGGCACCTCGTTGAGGAAGACCGCGCAGACCAGGCCGACGGGGACGGTGAAGGCGAGCGCCAGCGCGATCTGCTCCAGCGTCCCGACGACCGCGTGCAGGACGCCCCCGGCGGACAGGGGGTCGAGCGGGCCCGCCGTGCGCATGTCCTCGGTGTAGAAGTTCAGGTGCGGCAGCGCCTCCCGGCCCTCGAAGAGGGTGTAGACGACCACGAACACCAGCGCCACGAGCATGAGCAGCGCGAGGCTCTGGATCACCACCCCGGCCACCTTGTCGCGGACGGCGGGTCCCGACTCGTCGAACGACACGAGGAGCGCGTACACGCCGAGGAACAGGAGGTACGCGACCACGACGAAGCCCACGAGGCCGTTGAAGGGCAGCAGCCGGGTGAAGAGCAGGCCGGTGAGCGCGAACGACGCGGCGGCGGCCCCCACCAGCGCGTACACATCACTGCCGCGCGTCAGTGAGGTGTCACGGCGGCGCTCGCCCAACGGGTCGGCGGGCGGCGGGCGTTCGGCGGCCAGGGTGGTGCGCGGGCGCGGAGGTGCTGTGGTCATGACGGGGATTCCCTACTCGCTCGCCGCGCCGGAGCGGCTGCGGGCGACGATGGAGGACGCGGCGAAGTTGACGACGAGGGTCATCAGGAAGAGCGCCAGGCCGGCTGCCATCAGCGCGGACATGCCGAACTCGCTGGCTTCTCCGTACCGCAGGGCGATCAGTGAGGAGATCGAGCTGGTGCCGCTCTGGAGCACGTGCCACTGGATGTCGAAGATCGGCGAGATGACGAGATAGACACCGATGGTCTCGCCGAGCGCCCGGCCGAGCCCGAGCATGGTCCCGCCGATCATGCCGCCCTTGCCGAACGGCAGGACGACGCTGCGGATCATGCCCCAGCGGGTGGCGCCGAGCGCGTACGAACCCTCCCGCTCGCCCACCGGGGCCTGCGAGAACACCTCACGCATCACCGAGCAGACGATGGGCGCGACCATGAGCGCGACCACGATGCCGGCGATCAGGGTGGAGGAGGCGTAGACGGTCGCGTTGGCGAGCGGGTCGCGCGGGTCGGCGCCGTCGACGGCGAAGAACGGGATCCAGCCGAAGTACGTGGAGATCCAGCGGGCCGTGCCGAGGACCTGGTTCTGGAAGAAGAACAGCCCCCACAGCCCGTAGACCACGGAGGGCACGGCGGCCATCAGGTCGACCACACCGATGAGGGTCTGCCGGATGCGGGGCGGGGCGTACTCCGAGATGTAGAGCGCGCCCCCCACCGCGAGCGGTACGGCGACCAGGATCGCCACCAGGGCGATGAGGACTGTTCCCACCAGCACGGCCGCGATGCCGAAGCGCCCGGCGTCCGGCTCCCAGGTCTCGGTGGTCAGGAAGGACCAGCCGGCCCGGGAGAGCGCCTGCCAGGCGCGGTAGAGCAGGAAGCCGCCGACCAGGAGCATCACGGCGAGCACAAATCCGCCGCCGGAGCGGGCGACACCACGGAAGATCCGGTCCGGCAGCCCTGGGTCCGCGAACAGGCGTCTGGGCCCTTCGGACCCCTCCCCGGGGCGCACTTCGATGTGTGTCGTCACACCGGTCACCCTCGGGGCGCGTCATTGACACGTGTGCTCAGGTGTGTGAACGAGGTGTGCCCTAGGGGCAACTTCCGTTCATCTCTGACACTTTGCCTCCCCCGACTCCTTTAAATCTGCCAACTCCTGTTTCAGAGCGGCGAATTGCCCGAGCAGCCCGACGAACCGGCCCAGCGCCGCCCGGCAGGTGGAGTACCTCTCGTACGTACGTGAGGACGCCGCGACGGCCGTTCCGTCGGGCATGCGTAACCACCAGGCCCACCCGTCACCGCCCGGTCCGTGATGAACGCCTCCGGCCGCCTTGTCCGCCTGGGCGCACATCTCGCCGAACGCCCGCGCGCAGGCCCGGCTGTCCGTGAAGCTGGCCGCGGACACCCCGACCACCCGGCCGTTGTGCGCGATGAGCCGCCAGCCGAACCCGCCCGCCGGATCGGTGTCGATCTGACACCGCGCCCCGCCCACGGCGGCTCTGCCTAACTCGTCCGATCGCTTCATGACCTTCAGCTCCCCCCGCCCTTCCCGGGGTTGGGAACGGCAGGAGCAACTTATTGAGACGAGCGGGACAGTTGCGGTTTCAATCGATCACCGGCCGAACACTTCACTCGAATGTTGCCCCTATGTCCCCATGCGGACTCCTGACGCCGGGCCGGGGAACGTCCCGGAGGGGCGGCCCCACCGGCGAATCCGCCCTCGTCAGCGTCGGTTCGGCGAAGACTCCCGCCGGCCCTCCGGCCGCCCCTTGCCGTTCTCGGGGCGCCGGGTGAGCACGAGCGGGCCGGTCTCGGTGATGGCGACGGTGTGTTCGGAGTGAGCGGTGCGCGAGCCGTCGGCCGAGCGGATCGTCCAGCCGTCCGGGTCATAGACGATCTTGTTGGTGCCGGCCGCGAACCAGGGCTCGATCGCGAGCGTCAGGCCGGGCCGCAGCTTCCAACCACGGCCTGGCCGGCCGTCGTTGGGAATGTGCAGGTCCTCGTGCATCGTGCGGCCGATACCGTGACCGCCGAACTCCAGGTTGACCGGGTACCCGTACGACGCGGCGACCCCGCCGATGGCCGCCGAGATGTCCCCGAGCCGGTTGCCCGGCCGCGCGACCTCGATCGCGGCTTCCAGGGCGACCTCGGTGGCCTCGATCAGCCGCAGATCCCCGGCGGCCGGGGTGCCGACGACGACGGAGTGGGCCGAGTCCGCGGCCCAGCCGTCGACACGTACCGCCATGTCCATGGTCAGAAGGTCCCCGTCGCGCAGCTTGTAGCTGTGGGGCAGTCCGTGCAGGACGGCGTCGTTGACCGAGAGGCACACCACGTTACGGAACGGGCCCTTGCCGAACGAGGGCGCGTAGTCCCAGTAGCAGGACTCCGCGCCGCGCTCCTTGATCCGGCGGCGGGCGTGATGCTCCAGGTCCAGCAGGTTGACCCCCACGGCGGCCAGGTCACCCAGCTCGGCCAGCACCTGGCCGAGGAACTGTCCAGTGACATGCATGCGCTCGATGTCTTGGGGAGATTTGAGCTCGATCACTGCATTCCTCGATTTCTCCGGGGCACCCTCCGGCCCACTGGCAGGTATATTTATACCAGCCAGGGAGGATGGTTGCCGCCACACACCCGCCCACCTAGCATGAGCGCATGGTTCGCTACCCGCTCGCCCCCGAACAGATCGAGGCGGGCCGACGCCTCGGAGCGGCGTTGCGCGCCGCCCGAGCCGGACGCAGCCCCGTCGAAGTGGCCCTGGCGGCGGAGATCTCACCGGAGACCCTCCGCAAGATCGAAACGGGCCGCCTGCCGACCCCCGCGTTCGGCACG
The DNA here is from genome assembly GCF_035961655.1 of Streptomyces sp. NBC_01317. NCBI lineage: Bacteria > Bacillati > Actinomycetota > Actinomycetes > Kitasatosporales > Streptomycetaceae > Streptomyces > Streptomyces sp. NBC_01317. Next base: position 1,998,197 of record NZ_CP108393.1, read on the forward strand.
ATCGTCCGCCTCAGCGAGGTTCTGGACGTACCCCTGTCGGACCTCGCCCTCGTCTGGCGCACCGACCCCGCCCTGAGCGAGGCGTCCTAGAACCCTTCGCCCCGCGGTGCCTACGACGGGGCGCACACCATGAGGTAGCCGTCGACGCGTGTGATCTTGTCCGAGTCGGGGGCGTCGGGCAGGGGACGGCCGAGGTCGCGGGCGCGGACCTCCCCGATCCACCGGTCGTGCTGGTACTCATGGTTGATGATCGTGGTCAGCAGGTGCCCGGCCACGACGGCGAGCTGCCGGGGTGCGCCGACCCGGCCCTCGCTGATGTCCGTCATACGGCGGTGGACGCTCTCGGCGACGGCGGCGCGGAACGCGGACAGCCTTTCCAGTTCCGGCAGTTGTCCCCGGCCACGCTCGGGAGTCGCCGAATCCATCAGCGCGTCCAGCGCCGGGTCTGGACTCGGTTCCGCGGCGGTCAGGTTGCGGACCATGAAGTGGGCGACGTGGGCCTGGTGTCCTACGTGCCATCCGATGGCGCTGGAGTCGTCGTGCGGGCGCCACAGCACTTCGTCCGGGGCGAGATCGGTCCACAGCTGGTCGGTGTAGGCGCGGGCGCGGTCGTACTCACGCAGCAGCTCTTCGATGTCGAACATGGCGGTCGGTCTGCCTTTCGGACGGCGGTGGTGGACGGGCCGACGGCGTGCGTGCCGCGAAGAACGGCGGCGCCCGCGCGCTCCACTTGTCGATCTACCTTCTGGTAGGTAGCGTAACCGTATGAGTACGATGACGCGCACACAGCTTCTCGACGCCGCCACGTCCGTGGTGCGGCGGCGGGGCTACGCCGCGTTCAGCTACGCGGATCTCGCGGAGGCGGTCGGGATCAGGAAGCCGAGCGTCCACCATCACTTTCCGACGAAGGCGGATCTGGCTCTGGAGATGGTGTCGCGGTACAGCGGCGACTTCATGGCCCGGCTGCGGTCGGCGCAGCAGGGGTCCGTGGAACAGCGGTCCGCCGGGCAGGGCGGACCGGGCGCCGTGAGACTGCTGGAGTTCTACGCGGGTCTGTACCGCGAAGGACTGGAGGACGGTCAGGCGTGCTTGTGCGCGACGCTGGCGGCGGAGGCGGAAGCGGTCCCGGAGGAGGCCCGCCGGGCCGTGGCGCGGTTCTTCGCCGCGAACGTCGACTGGCTGACCGGTCTCGTCGCCCAGGGCATCGCGTCCGGCGAGCTGGCGGCGATCCCGGATCCCGGGCAGGCGGCGCGCGGATTCCTCTCGGCGGTGCAGGGAGCGATGTTCACGGCCCGCGCCCTGGGTGACGTGTCCTACTTCGACGGTGTCGCCGCCTCGGCCGTCGAGGGGTTGCGTCCGCGCGCGGCGCACTGACGGAGCACGGAGCGGCGGAGCGTAGAGGCCGGCGGAGCGGAGAGGGCGGGGAACGGAGAGGGTGGCGGTGCCGTGAACATCGAAGGACTGCGGTACGCGCGAGCGGTCTCCCAGACCAAGTCGTTCAGCGCCGCCGCCCGCGCCTACGGAGTGACCCAGCCCGCGCTGTCCAACGGGATCGCGCGCCTGGAGGAGGAGTGGGGTCTGAAGCTGTTCGACCGGTCCCCGCGCGGGGTCAGGCCCACCGCGCACGGGGCGCGGATCCTGCCGCTGGTGGAGCGGGCTCTGTCCGCCTTGGACTCCGTCAGCGCGGAGGCCCGGCGTCTGGCGGACCCGGCGCCGGAGACCATCCGCGTGGGCGTCTCACCGCTGATCGGACCGGACCTCGTCGCCCGCGCCTTCGACGCGGCCCGCGCCCTCGGCCCGCCGCGCGCCGTGGTCCTGCGGGAGGCCGACAGGGAGGACCTGGAAGCCGGTCTGACGGCCGGGGACCTGGACGTCGTCCTGATCCCCGCGGTGCGGCCGATGCCACGGTTCCAGCACCGGGTCGTCCACCGCGAGCCGGTCGTAGTCGTCGACCCCTCCGCCACGATCGCGGACACGCCGCTGGAACTGGAAGCCGCGGCGGACGCGTCGTACATCCTCGTGCCCGACACCTGCGGACTGACGGCCTTCACCACCGCGCTCTTCCACGACCGGGGCCTGCCCCTGCGCCGCTATCCCGGCGAGGCGTCGGACTACCGGGTGCTGGAGGAATGGGCCGGCCTCGGCCTGGGCGCCGCCCTGCTCCCCGCGTCGAAGGTCTCCGGTACGCATGCCTCGTGCCGGCCGCTGGTGCGCTCCGGCCGGCCCGTGGAGATCCGGTACGAAGCCGTGTGGAGCCGCGACACACCGCTGAGCGCCGACCTCGCGCGGCTCGTCTCCCTGCTCGCCACCGAACCGGCCCCGCCGGACCTGCCGCCCCCGCCCCTCAGCCCGCCTCTCGGCCAGTAGCAGCCGCTATGGCCCCATCACCGAGGAGCGTCTACCCGAGCGGACACGGACGACGTAGCGTCGAGACGTACCGCCCGGCACCTACCAACTAGTAGATAGAGAGAATCATGAGCCAGGACTTCGGCGGCAAGAAGCTCATCGTGATCGGCGGCACCAGTGGCATGGGGCTGGAGGCGGCGCGCCTCGTGATGCTGGAAGGCGGCACGGCCGTCGTCGTCGGCCGCGACCCCCAGGTGGCGGCCTCGGCCGCCCGGGTGCTGGAGAAGCTCGGCACGGTGGACACCCTCACGGCCGACCTCACCCGGACAGAGGACGTCCACGCCCTCCGCGAGCGGCTGACCCAGGAGCACGCCGACGCGGAGCTGCTGGTGAACGCGGCCGGTGTCTTCACCCCGAAGCCCTTCTGGGAGCACACGGAGGAGGACTACGACCGCTACCACGCCTTCAGCAAGGCGGCGTTCCTGCTCACCCAGACCGTCACCGCGAACATGGCGGAGACCGGTGCCGGGGGCGCCGTCGTCAACATCGGTTCCATGTGGGCCCATCAGGCCGTCGCGGCCACCCCGTCCTCCGCCTACTCCATGGCCAAGGCCGGTCTCCACGCGCTCACCCAGCACCTGGCCATGGAACTCGCCCCGCACCACATCCGCGTCAACGCGGTGGCGCCGGCCGTCGTCAGGACCCCCATCTACGAGGCGTTCATCGCCAAGGACCAACTGGACGAGGTACTGGACTCGTTCGACGCCTTCCACCCCGCCGGCCGCACCGGAACACCGACCGACGTCGCTGCCACCATCCGTTTCCTCCTCTCCCCTCACGCGGCCTGGGTCACCGGCGCCGTCTGGAACGTGGACGGCGGCGTGATGGCCGGACGCAACTGACGTACGGGCCCGTTGCCGCCCCCGCCCCACGACCCTGAACGGAAGATTCGTACGGCACTCCTCAACGGTGTCAGCACCACCGCCCTCCAGAACACGGTCGAAGCGATACAGAGCGACCGGGCCCTCGGCCACGTGACCTCACCGCCAACGCGGCCGCGCGCGGCATCGAACTGCGCGGATTCCGGGTGCACTTGGAGTCCGACTTCAGCCTGAGCGGCTTCCGACACCCTGACGCGGAGTGTGGAAGTGACCACCCATCTGACCTCCTACTCCGCGGCGGAAGCCACGGACGACGACTCGGCCGACCCGGCCGAAGGGCACGAGTCTCCCGGCCGACAGTCGGCGCGGAGCGTCTCGCGGAGGAGTTCGCCGAAGCGGGCGGGGTGGGTGGTCAGCCCGATGTGGCCGCCGGGGAAGTGCACGAGGTCCGTGCCGAGGCGGTCGGCCAGGAGTGCGGCCGGGCGGTACGCCAGTTCGCCGCGCGAGTCCTCGCCCGCGGCGAGTACGAGCTGGTCCGACAGCGCCTCCAACCGGTCCACGTCCGGGGTGTAGGACATGAAGGCGGGAACGATGCGCCCGACGAAGTAGGGCAGTCCGGCCATCGTCTGTTCGGCCCTCGCCGCCGCCTGCGGCGGAAGCTCGACCTCGGCCTTGACCTGCACCTCGGCCTCCGCCTCGCCCTCCGCCTTCGGCTCGGCGGCGTCGCCGTCCCCCTTCAACCCCGCCGCGAACACGGCCATCGCCGGCATGAGCCCTTCCGTACGGAGCGTCTCCCCCACCCGCGCGAGCAGCCGGCGATGCTCGGCCGCGTCCGGCAGGACCATCACCACCGGAGGCTCGTGCACGACGACCCGTTCGACGCGTTCGGGACGGGTGGTCAGCAGGTGCAGGGCGGCGATCCCGCCCGAGCTGGCGCCGAAGACCCGGGCGGGCTCACCGGGCGACAGCAGTTCCAGCAGCCGATACGCGTCGTCGGCGTGCTCGGCCACACTCTGCCCGGCCTCGGGGTCGTCCAGCGTGCTCCGGGCCATGCCGCGCGGATCGTACGTGGCGACGGTGTATTCGCCGGCGAGACCGGCGGCCAGGTCACCGAGGGAGGCCGCGCCGCCCGTCCCGCCGGGGATCAGCAGCAGAAACGGCCCGTGGCCACGGACTTCGTAGTGCAGAGTCGCGCCGTTCACACGCAGGCTGCCGACGGTCGGGGCGGTCATGAGGGGTCTCCTTCGAGGGACGGCCAGTGCTCCAGGAGGACGTGCAGGGCATCGAGGGCGCGAAGCCAGGACTGCTGCGGCGCGCGCCGGTGCGCGAATCCACCCGCGGCCTCCAGCGCGACAAACCCGTGGAACGTGCTGCGCAGCAACCGGACGGCGTCGGTCAGGTCCGGCTCGGCCAGTCCGTAACCACGCAGCATGCTGTACGTCAGCTCCACCGCGCGCCGCGGTCCCGGCGCCTCGGCGGCCAGCTCCGGGTCGATCCGGATCGAAGCCTGCGTCGCCGCGTAGCGGCCCGGATGCCGGTGGGCGTACTCCCGCCAGGCGTCGGCGAACGCGACCAGCGCGTCCTTGCCCGACCGCCCGGCGGTCGCCTCCGCGATACGGATGGTCTTCTCGTCCGCCGCGAGCAGCGCGATCCGCCCGCGCAGATCCTCCAGACCGCGGACGTACGTGTAGAGACTCGCGTCCTTCACGCCGAGCCGCCGCGCGACCCGCGACATGCTCACCTGATCGAGCCCGACCTCGTCCGCCACCTCGGCGCCCGCGACCGTCACCCGCTCCACCGTCAGCCCGGCCCGCGCCATGCGCCGCCCTCCCCGCTCTCCACATCATCCTAGGGGTCCTAGTTTTAACCTAGGACCCCTAGGCGGCGCAAGCGGTCCGGGCCTGTCACGGACGACGGGTGCCCGGGGCGGCCTCTTCGAGGTCGGCGATGCTCCCCGACATGATCGTCCGCACATGGCCGGTGATGTGCTCCGCGGGCCAGTCCCACCAGGCCACCGCGAGCAGCCGGGCCACGTCGTCCTCGCTGTACCGCGTGCGCACCAGGGTCGCCGGGTTGCCGCCGACGATTCCGTAGTCGGGCACGTCCTTCGTCACCACCGCGCCGGAGGCGATGACCGCGCCGTGCCCGATCCGTACGCCGGGCATCACCGTCGTGCCGTATCCGAACCAGACGTCGTTCCCGACCACGGTGTCGCCCCGGTTCGGCAGCCCGGTGAGGAGATCGAAATGATCGGCCCAGGAGCCGCCCATCGTCGGGAAGGGGAACGTGGACGGGCCGTCCATGCGGTGGTTGGCGCCGTTCATGAGGAACCGCACTCCGGTGCCCAGTGCGCAGAACTTGCCGATGACCAGCCGTTCAGGACCGTAGTGGTAGAGCACGTTGCGCGTCTCGAAGGCGGTGGGGTCGTCCGGGTCGTCGTAGTAGGAGTACTCCCCGACCTCGATCAGCGGGGACGTCACCAGCGGCCTGAGCAGCACCACCCTCGTCTGGTCGGGCATCGGATGAAGCACGGACGGATCGGCGGGCAGGCCGGCGGGCACGGGCATGGTGAACAATCCCCAGGGGTCGCGTGTCGGTGACCGGCCCTATGATCGCGGCACCGCGCCGGGGAGCACACCGATTTACGCGACCCGTCAGTCCCTGCCGCCTCCGCCGTCGCTCGGCCACGTGCCCGTCGCCCGCTCGATCGCCTTGGCTCCTGACCGGTCGACCGCACTCCGTACCACCGCGAAGATCGCGCCCTGGACCGCGGCCGCCAGCAGGACCTCGCCCCAGCCGCGATCGCGGTCCAGGGCGTCCGGGGCGTCGTCCTCGTGGCGCAGGACCTTCCAGGTCTGCTGGAAGGCGAGTCCCGCCAGGGCGCCGCCCGCCCAGCCGAGGACAAAGCCGACGGGCTTGTACGCGAGGGTGAGTTTCCGCTTCTTCTTCGTCACTCCGGACGGATGCCCGCGCGGAGCGGAAGCACACGGAGCGGCCCGCCCTGAACCGGGAGCCGGCTCCGTCCGTGCAGTGAGGTGACATGCTCATGGCCACGATGAGAGGGACCTCACCCGCTATGAACAGACCGCAGTCACTCCGCCGCGCCCGCCGCGCGAGCACCCTCCTCGCTCTGACGCTCACCACCGCCCTGCTGACACCGGCCGTGTCGCAGGCGGAATCCCGGGCGGAATCGCAGACCGGCTCTCGGACCGTTTCCCGGGCCACGTCCGCCGCCGCGACCACCCAGGTCGTCACCTGGGGCGCGAGCGCCGACCGGCTCGACGCGGCGGTGGCCGGGCGGACGCACCGCCTCGTCATCCGCACCAGCGCGGGCGGCAGCGCCCTGCGGATCCGCCTCTCCAACGCCTTCGGTGAGCAGCCGGTCACCTTCGGCCGCGCCTACGTCGGGGTACGCGCGTCCGGGGCCGCCGTCGCGCCCGGTACGAACCGGGCCCTGACCTTCGGCGGGGCGGCGGCCGTCACCGTACCGGCCGGCGGGTCGGTGTACAGCGACCCGCTGCCCGGTACGGTACGGGCGCAGGCCGATCTCGCGGTGAGCATCTACGTCCAGAGCGCGGCCGGTACCGCGACCGGTCACCAGATGGGCCGTCAGACCTCGTACATCGCACCCGCCGGCAACCACGCGGCGGCCGAGGCGGCCACGGCCTACACGCAGACCACGGGCTTCCGTTACTACCTCGACGCCGTGGTCGCCGACGCACCGGCGGGCACCGGAGCGGTGGTCGCCCTGGGCGACTCGATCACGGACGGTTCGAACTCCACGCCGGACACCAACCGCCGCTGGCCGGACCTGCTGTCGGCCCGTCTCCAGGCCACCACGGGCACCACCCTCAAGGGCGTGGCCAACGAAGGCATCTCCGGCAACAAGGTGCTGACCGACGGCGCCGGGGTGAGCGCGCTGAAGCGGCTGGACCGGGACGTCCTGTCCCAGCGGGGTCTGCGTACGGTGATCCTGCTCGAAGGCGTCAACGACATCAAGGCCAACCCGGCCCCGACGGCCGCCCAGTTGATCACCGCGTACCGGCAGATCATCGACCGGACCCGGGCGAGGGGCGCGTGTGTCGTGGGCGCGACCGTCATGCCGTACGAGGGCTGGCCCGAGTGGAACGCGAACGGTGAGGCCATCCGCCAGGAGGTGAACCGCTTCATCCGCAGCGGCGCGTTCGACGCGGTGGTCGACTTCGACGCGGCGATACGGAATCCCGCGGCGCCGACGAAGATGCTCCCGGCGTACGACGCGGGCGATCACCTGCACCCGAACGACGCGGGGATGAAGCTGATGGCGGACACGGTGAACGTGAACGCCCTGGGGTGCTCACGCTAGAAGCACACTCCGACGCGGGGCGGCGGCGTCCACCGGCACGGTCCGGCCGAGGCCGGGTCGGACGCCGCCGCCCTCGCCCCGGCCCGTCATGACCGGGGCCCGGGGTTCTCCTGAAGGGCCGGGCCGCGCCGAATCTGGCTCTCGGCGGTCGCCACGATCGTCTCGGTGACGTCCCGGGGTTCCCAGCCCAGCACCGAGCGGGCCTTCTCGTTGCTGATGACGGGAATCCGGCCCTGCAAGGTCGCCGCGTCCCGCAGCGCGGGCTGCGTCTTCGCGGCCTCCCGTACCTGCTCGATGGTCAGTTCGGCGGAGGGCAGCAGGGCGGCAGCGGCGGGGAAGTGCTCCCGCAGGATCCGCGCCATGCCGAAGAAGCTGACCGACGCGCCGCTGACGGCGATGAAGCGCTCGCCCGCCGCCTCGGGACGCAGCATGGCCCGCAGGTGCAGGTCCACGACGTCCCGTACGTCCACCACACCGAAATACATGACCGGCACCGTCGGCATCTGCCCGGTCAGCATGCCCCGTACCAGGCCGAGCGAGCCGGAGGGCCGGTCGCCCAGCTGCGGGCCGAAGATGCCGGTGGGGTTGATGACCACCAACTCGACCCCTCCGTGCGTACGGACATCGCTCCAAGCCGCACGCTCCGCCAGGACCTTCGACTTGTGGTAGGCGGGCAGGCCCGCGGTGTCCGGATCGGTCCAGTCCGCCTCGGTGTAGTGGTTGTCGGGCCTGAGCGTGTAGCCGACGGCGGCGTACGAGGACGTCATCACGACCCGGGGGACCCCGGCCTTGCGAGCGGCGGAGATGACGCGCAGCGCACCGTCACGGGCGGGCAGGATGAGTTCGTCCTCCGTGTCGGGCGGTGTGGACGGGAAGGGTGAGGCGTGGTGAAGGACATGTCCGGCGCCCTCCATGGCCCGGTCCCACCCGGCGTCGGTACGGAGGTCGGCGACGGCGAACTCCAGCCGGTCCGCCGGGTCGACCCCGGCGTCCCGCAACGCCGCCAGCACCCCGGCCCGCTGTCCGGGCTCCCGGACCGTCACCCGGGTCCGGTAGCCCTCGCGCAGCAGCCGGGCGACGGAGTGACCGCCGAGAAAGCCCGTACCACCGGTGACCAAGACAGTTTCCATACCAGTGAGCCCCTCAATAGGAGAATTTTTCTACTACCTGTATGACGTCGTCGACCGCCCGCTTCTCCGCCTCGGCGTCCCCACGGACGCGGGCGTCCCACAGGTCCGCCTTCCGCCGCAGATAGGTGAGGCGCAGCTGGAGTTGCTCGATGTCGGCGGCCAGCTTCCGCGCCTGCGCGGCGAACAGCTCCTGCTGGTCGGCGGCGGCAGCGGCCCCCTGCGCCAGCAGGTCCAGGTAGCGGCGCATCCCGCTCACCGTCATCCCCGCCGAACGCAGGCACGACAGTGCCTCGATGCGGGCCGCGGTGTCCGGCTCGTACCGGCGATGACCGCTGGACTCGTCCCGGCCGACCGTTCCCAGCAGGCCGATCTTCTCGTAGTAGCGCAGCGTGGGTTCGCTGAAACCCGACCGCCGCGCCATCTCCTGAATGGTCAGACCCACTGCTTGCTCTCCGGTCGCTGCCGTCATGAGAGAAGCCTCCGATACTTGAAGCGCTTGAAGTCAAGCCCGCGTGCGCGAAGCATCGCCCATCGGTACGGACACCACGCAGAAAGCCCCTGAGCCGCAGCTCAGGGGCGCTCCCGCCGGAAATTCAGCCGCCGAACGGCTCCACACGCCGGCTCCCCACACCGTTCAGGGCGTGACGACCGCACCGTCGTAGACGTGGTCGGGGGTGGCGACCGCCGTGACCGCGCGGGCGACGAGGGTGGACGGCTCCTGACCGTCCACGGTCGAGTCCGTGTTGATCATGATCACCAGGGTGGCCTTCTCCGAGGGCAGATACACGGTCACCGTCTCGTACCCCGGGATGGAGCCGTTGTGCCCGATCCATCCGTTGGTCTCGAAGATGCCGAGACCGTACGTGGTGCCGGGGAAGCCGGTCGGCAGCGTCTTGAGGCGTTGCGCCTGGGTCTGCGGGCTGAGCAGTTTTCCGGTGGCGACGACGTCCGCCCAGCGGCGCAGGTCGTGCAGGTTCGAGATCATCGCCCCGGCGGCCCAGGCCCAGCTGGGATTCCAGTCCGTGGCGTCGGCGACCGCTCCGCTCAGCGTCTGGTCGGTGTACCCGTGCGGGTGCGGTTCGGGGAACTCGGTTCCGTACGGGAACAGCGTGGCGTGCAGGCCCGCCGGGCGGAGCACCCGCCGGTCGATGACGTCCGCGAGCCGGTGACCGGTCACCTTCTCGATCACCAGGCCGAGCAGGACCAGGTTGGTGTTCGAGTACTCGAACCGCGCACCCGGCGCGAAGGTGTTCGCGTGCCTGAATCCGTACGCGAGCACCTCGTGCGGGGTGAAGAAACGCTCCGGGTCGCTCAACAGGGCCTGGGTGAAGTCCGCGTCGGAGGTGTACGGGAACAGGCCGCTGCGCATCTCGGCGAGCTGACGGAGCGTGATCCGGTGACCGTCCGGCACACCGTGGACGTAGCGGGAGATCGGGTCGTCCAGGCGGATCCGGTGGTCGTCCACGAGCTGGAGCAGCGCGGTGACGGTGAAGGTCTTGGTCTCGCTGCCGATCCGTACGAAGGGGTCGACGGTCATCGGCTCGCGGGTGACGGTGTCGGCGACGCCGGTAGCCCGGACGTAACTTCCCTTACCCGGCATCCACAGGCCGACAACAACCCCGGGAATGGCCGCCTGCCGACGGGTGTCCTCGATCGCCTTGTCGAGCCGGGCGGTCAGCTCGGGGCCGAGACCACCGGCCGGGCGCGGGTCCGCCTCGCTCCCCTCGCTCCCCTCGCTCCCCTCGTGCCGGTCGGCGGTCACGGCACGGACGGTCGTGGTCTGGACGGTCACGGCGGGGGCCGCCGTCACCGGAATCAGCACGGATGCCACGAACAGCGTCGCGGCGAGCAGCCGGCGGCGGGGAGTGCGTCGCATACCGTGGCACCTCTTCCGGTCGGGGCAAGGACGGCCCCACACCACCACCGGCACCCCTCACGGAGACCCGGCTTCCGGACGTGTTCCGCCGAATCCACCCGTTCGGAGCCGTAACGCCGTACCGCCACACCGTTACACCGGCAGACCGGCACACCGCTACCAGGGCACCTCACCGTTCTCGTCCTGGAAGGTCCCCGTCGGGCCGTCCGCGTCGAGAGTCGCGAAACGTACGACGACCCTGGCGCTCTCCTCCGGCGTCCTGCCGATTCCGAACGCCGCGGTCAGGTCGGTCGCCGTGGTGCCGGGCTCGACCGCGTTGAACCTGATGCCCGGCTCGGACTTGGCGTACTGGACCGTGAGCATGGTGGCCGCGGCCTTGGACGCGGAGTAGAGGGCCAGCGGCAGGTGGTACTCCGGCCGGTCCGGATGGGTCACCGCCCAGAAGGACCCGGCGCTGCTGGAAACGGTGACCACGGTCGGGTTCGAGGACCTGCGCAGGAGAGGAAGCGCCGCCTCCGTGACCCGTACGAGCCCCACCGCGTTGGTGTCGAAGGCCCGGAGCGCCGTGGGACCGTCGGCGACTCCGTCTCCCAGGATGCCCGCGTTGTTCACCAGGACGTCGAGCCGGCCCTCGGCCGCGTCGATCGCCGCCAGCGCGTCGCGCACGGACGTGTCGTCGGTCACGTCGAGTTGCACAAATCGCGCACCGAGCGCCGCCGCGGCCTTCTCGCCGCGCTCGGCGTCACGAGCGCCTATATAGACCACGTGGCCCAAGGCCAGAAGCTGCCTGGCGGTCTCGAAGCCGATGCCTTTGTTGGCGCCGGTGATCAGTGTGATGGTCATGCGAATCCTCGCGAGGTAAGTGATTCAAGTGGCCCGTCGGCTCGCGCCGATCAGGAGGGTCGACCGGCCAGCTGCCGGGAGAGCTCACCGGCGTCGTGCAGGGCGGTCATGTGGACGAACCGTCCGTCGCGTACCTGATAAATCGCGTACTCGACGATCTCGAACGAGGCGCCGGTGGGAGTCACGCCGAGCCATTCCTTCACCGGGGTACCGGTGTTGACCAGGCGCGCGGCCAGCCGGTCACCGTCGAAGAGCAGTTCCTTGAGTTCCCAGTGGAGGTCAGGGACCGCGTCCACGTCGTGCTTCTGTACGGCGATGAGGTCGTCCCGGGTGGCCGGCTCGCCGTTCAGGGTGGTCAGGCCGTTGATGAACGCGTCCATACCGTCGAACTCGTGGGCGTTGAGCGCCTCGACGTAACGCAGGTAGAAGGCGCGCAGATCACTGTCGGACATGAGACAACCCTTCGACTTCCGCAGCGATCGCTGCGGAAGTCGAACGTTAGCACTTCCGCAACGATCGATGCGGAAGGGGTAGGCTCCGGGTGTGGAGACAAAACAGACCGGCCCCATCGGCCGCCCGCGAGGATTCGACGCCGACGAAGCGCTTGAGCGCGCCATGCTCTTCTTCTGGAAGCACGGCTACGAGGGCGCGAGCACGGCCGGCCTGACGAACGCGATGGGCATCTCCACCACCAGCATGTACGCGGCCTTCGGCAACAAGGAGCAGCTGTTCCGCAAGGCCCTGGAGCGCTACACCGAAGGCCCGAGCGCCTACCTGGCCCGCGCCCTGGAGGAGCCGACGGCCCTCGGCGTCGCCACCGCGATCCTGGCCGGCACCATCCGGACCACCACCCGCCCGGCCCAGCCCCACGGCTGCCTGGGTGTCCAGGGCGCCCTGACCACCAGCGACTCCGGCCAGGAGATCCGCGACCTGCTGGTCGCCTGGCGCAACGACGGCTACACCCGCGTCCGGGACCGCTTCCGGCGCGCGGTGGACGAAGGCGACCTCCCCGCACGGACCGACCCGTCCCTACTGGCGCGCCACCTCACCACCTTCGCCAACGGCCTGGCCGTACAAGCCGCAAGCGGCGTCACCCGTGGAGAACTCCAGTCCCTGGCCGCAGCCACCCTCCGCAACTGGCCCCTCACCTGACCCCGCGCACAGCGCGCCCGCCCCCACTCCACGCGCTCGTGGCGGCCGAAGCGCTGTGACCGTGGTCGCCCGTCAGCCCGTCAGCCCGCCGCGGCCGTGCCGACCTGTTCCCGGTACGCCCGGGCCGTGGCCATCAGCCCGTCGAGCGCGTCCCTGGTCCGCAGAAGGTCGGCGATCCGCGTGGAGAGCCGGTCCCGTTCCAGCTCCATCCGCTCCAGCGCGGAGTCGGAGTTCGCCTCACTGGGAGCGTCGACGCAGGGCAGCAGCTCGACGATGGTGCGGCTGGACAGGCCCCCGGCGTACAAAAGCTGGATGAACACGACCCGCTCGACCTCGGCGTCCGTGTAGTGGCGCTGCCCACTGGCACTGCGGGTACTGGTCAGCAGCCCCTGCTCCTCGTAGTAGCGCACCGACCGCACGCTGACTTCGGCCCGTGCCGCAAGCTCCCCGATCCGCACGAAGTCCTCCCGACTATGTCCCGCGTCATAGCGGCTTGCCTCTGACATCAATGTGAGGTTTTAGCGTAGTCGCCGTGCCCGACGTCCGGGCACCGCGGACCGCGAAGGAGCCCCGCATGACGACCCTTTTCACCAGCTACCGGCTCGGCGGCACGGCCTTGCCCAACCGGGTGGTCATGGCCCCGATGACCCGGGTCCGGGCGGCCGCCGGCGGTCTGGCCACGCCGTCCATGGCGCGCTACTACGCCCAGCGGGCCACCGCCGGACTCATCGTCAGCGAAGGCGTGCAGCCGAGCGCGATCGGGCAGTCCAACCCCGGCACGCCGGGACTGCACACCGACGAGCAGGTCGCCGCGTGGCGGCCCGTGACCGCGGCCGTCCACACCAACGGCGGAAGGATCTTCGCCCAGCTGATGCACGGCGGCCGGGTCTCGCATCCCGACACCATCGGCATGCGGCCGGTGGGGCCCTCGGCGATACCCGCGGTCGGCGACGTGTTCACCCCGACCGGGCCCCAGCCCGCCCCGACGCCACGCGCCCTGGAGACCGCCGAAGTGCCCGAGCACGCCCAGGCGTACGGCCGGGCCGCCCGCCGCGCCGTCGAGGCGGGCTTCGACGGCGTGGAACTGCACGGCGCCAACGGTTACCTGATCTCGCAGTTCCTCTCCTCCAACGCAAACCGGCGCACGGACCGTTACGGAGGCCCGGTCGCCGGGCGGATCAGGTTCGCCGTCGAGGCGGCCGCCGCCACCGTCGAGGCCGTCGGCGGAGACAGAACCGGCATCCGGCTCTCACCGGGAGGAACCTTCTGGGGAGTCCAGGAGACCGACGTCCTCGATCTGTACACCGCCCTGCTGACCGAACTGGCCCGCCTCAAAGTGGCGTACGTACACCTCGAAGCCACCGCCGACGAAGAGGTGCTCCTCGCCCTGCGCCGGGCGTGGCCGGGCACGCTCGTCGTCAACCCCGTGCTTCCGATGGGCCCCAAGCAGACCGGCCGGGACGACGCCGACCACTGGCTCGCCCTGGGCGCCGACCTCATCAGTTTCGGCCGTGCCTTCATCGCCAACCCCGACCTGGTCGAGCGGCTGCGCGGCGGACTCCCGATCGCCCCCGCCGACGAAGCCACGTACTACCAGGGCGGTGACGCGGGCTACCTGACCTACCCGGCCCACCAGTACGCGCATTGACCCCGGGCCGAGGGGGACGACCCAGTGCCGGCCGCCCCCTCTCCGGCTCGCCGCCGCGAGTTCCCGTATCCGTTCCGTGACGGGGTGCAAAGTCGGCGGAGCGCTCCTGGACCCGCCACGTCACGGCTTGACGGCCAGAAACCCCCACTGCACGCACGCGTCGGCCCCCTCCGGAGCCGTAACCCCGGTCGGCAGGACCAGTTCCGGCAGCGGGCCGAGCCCCGGCGGCAGCAGGGTCAGGCCGCGTGCGCAGTCGGCGATCTGGTCAGGTGTACGGGCCAGGTACGCCCCCTCCGGATCAGCCTGTACGTAGTGCTCCTGCATCCTGAGCACGCCGGGCGTCTCGATCGTGTCGCACACGGCCAGGTACGAGCCGGGGACGAGACGTCCCGTGTACCGCTCCACCAACTCCGCCGCCTCACCCGGCGGGAAGTGGCCGAGCGTGGACAGGACGAGCAGCGCGACCGGCTTGTCCAGATCCAGGGTTTCCGACGCGTCCTCCAGGACGGCGTCCACGTCGCGGAAGTCCCGCCGGAGGCAGCGGATCCTGCCCTCGGGCGAACTCCGCAGCGAGCCGACGTGGTCGAGCACGACGGGGTCGTTGTCGACATACACGACCCGCGACTCCGGAGCCGCCTCCTGCGCCACCCCGTGGGTACCGCCGCCCGTCGGGATGCCGGCGCCCAGATCGAGGAACTGACGAATCCCGCCCTCCCGGACCACGTGGGCAGACACCCGCTCCTGAAAGGCCCGCGACTCCACGGCCGCCGTCCTGATCTCCGGAAAGGAGCCCGTCATCACGTCGGCGAGGTCCCGGTCGACCTGGTAGTTGTCCCGACCACCCTGGGCGTAGTTCCAGATCCGCGCGGAGTTGGGAACGGTCGGCACGACGTTGATGCCGGGGCGTACGGAGTCACTCATCCGAGATCCTTACTCGTCAGGGAGAGGGAAAGGAAGCGGGCCGCTGCCGGCCACGTCCGTCGCGGCCACGATCAACGCCACGAGGTTGTCGGTCCAGCAGTCCGACTCCTTGGTCGCCACTTCGACACCACAGCCGCCGCATACAAGGTTGGGGCCGTCCTGGCCGGCAAATCCGCAGCAACCGGAGCGACGGCGGGAATCCGGGTGCGGCGCCGACCCCGGAACATCATCCGGATGCAGGATCAGCAGACTCGCATCGAAATCGACCTCGAAGGTCCCGGCGTCCATCCGGGGAGAGACGATCTCGTGGGCCGCCATCAACTCAGCTCCCCTCGACGGCTCCCCGAGCGCCACCTCGCTCGTCAAGGGCTGCCCGCAGTTGACGCAGCGAAGGATGGTCATCCCCAGTCCTCCGCGCCTCTTTCTCGCACCATGACCTTGGCGCTCACGCTGCTGCCGTCGCCCGCCAGGCACCGGTGACGGCCCCTTCCTCCCACTGCCACCACCCCTCGGCCTCGCCATGTTCCAAGAGCTTCCGGATCCGGGGCAGGTCCGCGCCCGGTGGTATGTCGAGAGCCACCATCCCGAACTGCTCGATTCCCTCGCCGGTCGTGCCGAGGCCGTGGAACGTCTCCAGCACGGTCCGCCGGGCAGCACCCGAACCGCCGTCCCTCAGGACGATCAGGCGAATGGTGCAGTTCCCCGAGGCCCGCAGGATCTCACCGGCCCAGCGGACGCCTTCGTCGTCGATCTCCACCCGGATGATGTCGTCGCCGGCAACCCCGCGTACGAACCAGGGGGTGTTGTCCAGACGCACAGTCCCGTCCCCCAGGTCCACCGCCCACAAACTCTCCACGTTCGCCGGCGGCCAGCCGTCCTCGTCCACCTCCAGCCGGAAATGGACCTTCACGTGGTCGTCCTTGTTTCGCGTCACTGCCCAATCATCCCCAGCCCCGGCCCCAGCGATGACGGGGCAGCCGTCCTGGCACCCCCACGCCGACGCGATGTCAGTCATGCGGTCGCGCCCGTTCATTGGCCACACTCGCGGGCTGATCGCTCCCCTCCGTGCCAGGCGTGAAGCACGGCCGGCAAACGCCCCGGCCTGGTGGACCAGCCGCTCGTACACGCCACGGTCGAGGAGTTGTCGGGTGTGCCGGGCCCGGGTGCGCGGGGTGGCGGCCGGGCAGGCTAGTTTGCTCGGATGAGTCTCCTTGATGATGTGGCCGAGCGCGACGGCTGGCGTTGCTGGGTGTGTGACGAAGCGGTCGACCCCGACGAGTCGGTGAACGACCCCCGGGGGCCCAGCGTCGACAGCCGGACCGCCGACCGGAAGGCCAAGGTCGCAGAGCGGCTCGCGCACCGCGGATGCAACACCCGCAAGGGTGCGGTCAAGGTGGTCATCCCCTGGCCGGACCGCCTGTACGTGGTCGAACCAGCGCCGCTGATCACCGTTGCAGGGAGGCTGGAGCGCAAGGGGGGCCGCGAGATGGTGGGCCGTTGCCCGACCAGGCGGGACGCCCAAGAGGCGGCGGACTGGCTGGTGGACCGGTTCTCCCGACTCGTACCGGGGCTGCCGGTGACCGCCGACATCGAGCCGGGCGGTGGCCAGTTCCTCATCACCCTGACCACCAGCCGCCGCTGAGGAGGCATCACCAGCACAGACTCCGCGAGGCGGGCCGCCGCTCGGTGGCGGAGATGAGGGCGCGCACTCGTTCGCAAACGTGATTCCAGGCCACCGGCCGACAGCGAACTCGACCGTGCGACGCGACGGCCGGGCCGGCGCACTCATGAGCGCTCGTGGATCGCCTGGCGATGCGCCTGATCCGGGCGGGCCACGCCGGGACGAATAGGCCGTCAGGACGTCACCGGAGGGGACTTTCCGATCATCACGGGCGACAGCGGTTCCCAGGACCGGCCTGACCGCGGCTTCTGCCGGCCGACCGTCCTGATCGTCGGATCGAGGCGCCGCCGTGGCTACGGCGTTGTGCCCGGCGCCCCGATGGTCGTGAGGGGGGACCAGGACCGCTGATAGGCCGCGTCCTCGGCGCCCACCCGCAGGTGTACGGGAGAGGTGCCGGTCAGCTGCACGGTGTACGAGTAGCCGGTGATGAGCGGCGCCGACGCGTCGTAGAAGCAGGGATCGTTGGGGACGGATCCCCAGCAGATGCGGTAGCCGACCGTCTCCGTGTCCGTCGCGGCCCTGGGGTTCCAGCTGACGGTGAGTTCAAGGGTGACCGGATCGATGAAGCCCGTGACTCCGGTGGGAACGGGCGGCGGAGTCAGGTCCCTGGAGACAACAGCCACCGCTACGGAGGCGGACCGGTTGCCGGAGGTGTCCACGGCGACAACCACGTAGTGGTACGTCGCTCCGGTCGCCGGCGGGTAGTCGTTGAAGGTCAGTGCGTTGAACGGCGCCGCGGTACTGCGCAGGTGCGCGGGATCCAGCGTCACCGGGGTCCTGTCCGACCGATACACCAGATACCCCGCGAGGTCCGACGCGGCCACCGCCGACCAGGTCAGGGTGACCGTCCGCGCCACGACCGAGGCACGCACGCTCGGCGCCGGCGGCGGAGTGGTGTCCAGCGCCGCGCCGGCGGCCACGCCTCCGGCGGCAACCGCCACGCCGCCGGAGGCCACAACGCTGCCACCCGTCAGCAGGACCAGTCCGAGCAACGCCGCCGTGATTCGTTTCGTTCGCATGTTCTCTCCTTGAATCGCCCAAGTGCCTCCCAGGTTTGACACACGATCGAGCGCCGCCGTTGTAGCCCATGACTCAGAGCGGTCGAGTCCGGAGCGTTGTCACTGCGGATGGATGAGCGGGTGCCGGTCAGGCGGCCCCCGCGTGAGGCCGGTGGTTCACTCCGGTCGTGCCCCGCACTCCTCGTCGGGGACGGCGTATCCAGAGACAGAAGGCCATCGCAAGGTCATGACCACGGAGTCGTCCTCGGCGAACCAGGAGTGATCCACCCCCTGGCCCCAGACGACGTAGTCGCCCTGCCGCGCCAGCAGCACGCTGCGGCCGGGAAACTCCATGAGGAAGCGTCCCGAGACGAGAACCAGCAGAGCCGTCCGCACCTCGCCCTTCACCCACCGCGCCCGTCGCTCACCGCGGGGATGGACACCCCATTTGACCTCGACGGCGTCACTGTGGCGAGGATCGCCCCGCTCCTTGAAATGCCCGAGCAGCCATCCCCCGTCAGCTGCCGCTTCCTTGTCCGCATTGCCCACGTACACGCCGTCGTCCATGAACCCGAACGCTAGCAACCGAGGGCGCGGTGTCAGCCACAGCCGACAACCGCGAGGCCGGAACGTCGGCATGCGGAGCGGGTCCACCCCGCCGGGGGTGGACCCGTCCGGATCGGCCCTACGGACCGGCGTCGTTCACCGGAACTCGTCGACCAACCGGCGCGCGGCCACCTCCGCCCCGTCGGTACGGAGCCGGCCTGCCAGGGACCTCGCACGCGCCCGGGTCCCGGGTGACAGAGCGGTTTCGAGCGCGCCGCCCAGGGATTCCGCGGTCGTGGTCGGAGCGTCGACAGCCGCGCCGAGGCCCAATGCCGCCACCCGGCCGGCCCAGTACGGGTTGTCCGACAGCTGAAGAGGTATCACCACTTGCGGCGTGCCCGCCCGGGCCGCCGTCAGCGTCGTACCCGCGCCACCGTGGTGGACCACAGCGGCCACCTCACCGAACAGGCTCCGATGGCTGACCTCGCCGACGGCGAAGCAGTCGTTCCCGTCGTCCACCAGCTCCAGGTCCGCCCAACCCCGGGACACGAGCACGCGGTGCCCCTGTGCACGGACCGCCTCGACGGCCATGGAGCCGACGCCTTCGGCCGGGGACATACTGCCGAAGCCCACATAGACCGGCGGACTGCCCGCATCCAGGAACCTCGCCAGGTCCGAGGGCAGGGGGCGTTCGTCCGCGAGGGTCCATGCGCCTGTCTGTACGACGTCGAGGCCGGGGGTCTCCCGCCACGCCCCCAGGTCCGGGTCCGCCGCCAGCCAGGGACGGTCGGTGATCACGTGATCGCGCACGTTGCTCACCGGTGCCAGACCGAGCGCCGCCCGCTGACGGTTGAGCGCCTCGCCGAACTGCGCGTCGACGTTCCGGGCGTCGAGCCCCCACAGTGTCCGGTTGTCGGCGGCATCAGGCTCCGGCCAGCCCGGCCGCGGCGGTGGCGCGTGATGCGGCGACGGCAGGTGGACCGCCGCATAGCTCACGTACACGTAGGAGACACCCGCGGCCTCGGCCACGGATCGCGCGGCGATCTGCCCCAGACCTGCCGCCACCACGACGTCACATCCGTCGATCGCCGCGGGGAAGGTGTCGAACTGTGTCTCGACCAACTCGTCCCGGTAGCAGGCCAGTTCGGTCGCCGAGGGCAGGACCTTCCCGCGCATCAACGCCCGGACAGGCGGCCCCACCGGCACCAACCGCACTCCGATACCGTCGAGCCGTTCGGCGAACTCCTCGTCCGGCGGGGCGCACATCCGCACGGCCACGCCACGTGCCCGTAGCCGCACGGCGAGTGCCACCAGCGGTTCGACGTCGCCACGTGTCCCGTATGTGGACAACAGCACCCGCATTCAGCGTCCTCTTTCCTCGGGGCAGAGCCGTACCGGTGGCGGCGGCGCGCGTCGGCCTGCCCGGGGCCGGGAGGTTCGGCGGCGGTCGACTCTGGGCAGTCTGTGCTCGGCGAGGTGTGCAAGATCCTCCATCGTCCACACAACCGGAGTGCTGCGATGCAGAGTTCGTCCACACCCGTACCTGATGTTTCGGTCATCCTGCCCTGTGCCGGGTACGGAACACGCTTCGGGGCGCCCTACCCGAAGGAGTTGCACTGTCTCGCTCCTGGGGTCACGGTGCTGGACCGCAGCCTGGAAGGCGTCGTCGAACTCGCCAAGAGCGGACTCAACGTGCGCCTGGTCATCGTGTTCGGAACACACAAACTGGAGACGGTGAGTTACCTCGCCCGCTATGCCGACACCTTTCAGATGGTCTTCGTCTACCAGAACGAGTCGTGCGGACCCGGTCTCGACGGGGCGATCCGCTCCGCCCTGCCGATGACGCGGGGGCCGGTGGCTCTCGTGCTGCCCGACATCGTTGTCGTGGGGTCGGACACCCCGGGCAAGCTCCTGCACGCCCTGCGCCAGGCGGAGGTGGCGGGCTGGTGTGTCGTGGCCGCGGAGGAACGGAATCACGACACGCTGCGGCAGATGGGCGCACTGGCCGTGGCCGAGGTGGAAGGCGTCCTGACCGTGGGGGCGGCCACGGACAAGCCGGCCGATCCCTCGGGCTTCAACGCGTTCTGGGGCATGGTGGCCGTAACGCAGAGTGAGGCGCACAAGCTGCCCGACGTCGTGGCCACAGGAACACCCAACCCATTGGCAGGCGCGGTCGCTCTCATGGTGGAGGGCATCGTCAACTTCAACACCCCCACGGGCTGACCGCCCCCCACACCGTCGAGTCCGTCCGATCCCCACCGGTCCGTGAGGTCTGTGGCGAAGACAGTCGGTCGCCGCCTGATGGATGTCCGCCTGAGGGCGCGCAAGGCGTCTTCCCTCGTTCAGACTTCGCCGCATCCCTCAGCGGGGCGAGGATGGTAGAAGCATGGGCAGTGGGCCACCGGTCCGGCGGGTGATCACTTTCGACGGCGACGGCTGGGAGCGGATCGGAACGCTGGCGCGGGAGTTGGGCATCTCTCCGGAAGAACTCGTTGTGCGGGTGCCGGCGAGGGTGGAGTGATCAGCGGAGGGTGATTTCGTCCTCGCCCGACGCGCGTAGAGGCTCGAGTTCTACAAGGCCCGTGACACACGTCTGAGGGCGGGGGCGGGGAGGGGCCGGGTCGATCAGCGGCCGATCGTGGCGGCTTGGGGTGGCTCGGTGAGCGGCCGCACCCGGTACCGCGGAACCGATTCCCCCCGTACGGAAGAACCTCCCGGCGCCCCCGCGCTGTTCGTCCGCCGGGGTGTCGGGGGGTCTTCCCGCCGGCCCCAGGCGTTGTTCGTGGTCAGCCGCTCGACCGGTTCGCACGCGGAGCAGCGCCAGAGGCGGACCGTGCCGTCGCCGTGCGCGGTGACCAGGTTCTGGCCGCCGGAGACGAAGGCGATGCTCTCCACCGACGTACCGAAGTCCCCGAAGGTGACCGCTTCGCCGCCCACGTCGGTCCGCCACAGACGTACGGTGCCGTCCTTGCCCGCGCTGGCGACCCACTGCCCGTCGGGGCTGAACGCGACGCTCCAGGCGAAGCCCTGGTGGCCGTGGAGCACGAGGGGTTCACCGCCGCGCGCGAGGTCCCAGATCCGTACGAGGCCGTCGTTGGCGACGCTCGCCAGCTTCCGGCCGTCGGGGCTGAAGGCCGCGGACCAGACCAGCCCGCCGTGTCCGCGCAGGACGCGCGGGGTGCCGCCGCGCTCGGAGTCCCAGATCCGTACGGCTCCGTCGTCGCCGCCGGCGGCCACGCGCCGGCCGTCCGGGCTGAAGGAAACGGACCGGAAGACCGTGTCTCCCGCCCGGAGAAGCAGCGCCCGGGGGCGGCTCGCGCCGTCGAGCGGCCAGATCCGCAGCCCGCCGGAGCCGTCGACGCCGGCCACGCGGCGTCCGTCCGGGCTGAGGGCCACGGACCACGCGCCTTTCGCACTGCCCGTCAGTACCACCGGCCGGTCCGCCCCCACGAGGTCCCAGATCCGCACCGTGCCGTCCTGGCCGCCGCTGGCCACCGTCCGCCCGTCCCGGCTGACGGTGAGGCCGAGCACCTCGCCCTTGTGTCCGCGCAGGACCCGTGCCGCGCGGCCCGGGGCCCGGTCCCAGATCCGCACCGTGCCGTCCTGGCCACCGCTGGCCACCCGCCGCCCGCCGTCTCCGACGGAGACGGTCCAGGCCGCGTCCTCGTGTCCGCGCAGGACGAGGGGCGCGCCGGGGCCGCGTGGATCCCACACCCGTACCGTTCCGTCGGTGCTGACGCTGGCGAGCCGGGTGCCGTCCGGGCTGAACGACGCGCCCCAGACCACGGCACCGTGACCGCGCAGCACCACGGGATTCCCGCCGCCGGACGGATTCCAGACGCGGAGCGTGGCATCGTCGCTGGCGGTGGCCACCTGTCGGCCGTCGGGGCTGAAGGCCACGCCCTCTACCGTGCCGCCGTGCCCGCGCAGCACCACGGGGTCGGTCTTCCCGCTGGTGTCCCAGACCCGCGCCGTTCCGTCGATGCCGGCGCTGGCGATCCGGGTGCCGTCCGGACTGAACGCGAGACTCTTGACGTCGTCCTGGTGGCCGCGCAGCACCACGGGGTCCGTCTTCCCCGTCGTGTCCCAGATCCGGACCGTGCCGTCCTTGCCGCCGGTGACCATGTGCCGGCCGGCCGCGCTGAACGCCACCGCCAGCACGCCCCCTTGCCGCCCGCGCAGGACCTGCGGCTTTCCCCGACCGGCGGCGTCCCAGACGCGTACGGTGCCGTCGTCACCGGCGCTCGCGACCCGCCGCCCGTCCGGGCTGAACGCCACCTTCCGCACCGGTCCCCGGTGTCCGCGCAGTACCACGGGCCGCTGTCGGCCGGAGAGATCCCAGACCCGTACGGTGCTGTCGAGCCCCGCCGTGGCCAGCCGCCGCCCGTCGGGGGTGAAGGCGGGGCTCCACACCTCGCCCCGGTGTCCACGCAGCACACGCGGCGCGTCCCCGGAGACACGGCCGTCCGACCACCCCCAGATCCGTACCGCGCCGTTCTCGCTGGTGCCGACCAGCCGGCTCCCGTCCGGGCTGATCGCCACTCCGAGCATCCGGCCGTCCCGCCCCCGCACCACCGCGGCGGTCCGGTCGTCGGCCACGGCCTGCCGCAGTACCGCCTCGGCCTCCGCGGTCGGCGAGGTCGCGTACGCCCGCCGCGCCAGCAGCCACGCCCCGCGGGGATCGGTCCGCAGCGCGCTGCGGGCTTCGGCGGCGAGCTGCCGGGACTCGGCCCGGTCGCGCTCGACCGCCGTACGGTCGCTCTGTACCAGCGCGGCCCCGCCCAGTGCTCCCACCACCGCCACGACCGCCGCGAACATGGCCACGCCGATCCGCACCCGTCTGCGGCGGCCCCGCCGTTCGGACGCGCGGCGGGAGCGGCCGGCGTCCAGGAAGGCCCGCTCCACGTCGTTGAACCGCTCCAGACTTCGCCCGTCCCAGGCGAGCAGTCGGGCCCCCTGGAAGAGATCGCCGTCGTCGCGCCCGTGCTGCTCCCACTCGGCCGCTGCCTGGGTCAGTCGTCGGTGGGCCCGCAGTAGCTCGCGGTCCTCCGCCAGCCAGGCGCGCAGCCGTGGCCAGCCCCGGATGAGCGCCTCGTGCGCGACCGTCACCGACTCCTCGTCGACGGTCACCAGGCGGGCCGCGATCAGCCGGTCCAGTACGACGGAGACCGCTTCCCGCTCCGGACCGCCCAGCAACTCCGCGCGTGGCGCCCGCCTGCGTGTGTCCTCCGTGCCCTCGCCCAACGCGGTGAGCCGGACGAACAGATGGCCGCAGAGTCTTCGCTGCGTCTCGTCCAGCGTGCCGTAGACCCGCTCGGCACTCTGCGCGATCGCTCCGCGGACCCCGCCCGCCGCCCGGTAGCCGGCCGCCGTCAACGCTGTCCCCCGCCGGGTACGCCAGGTCTCCAGCAGCGCGTGCGACACCAGCGGCAGCGCACCCGGCTGGCCGAGTGCGTCGTTCACCACGGCCTCGACCAGTTCGGGCTCGACCCTGACCCCTTCGCGCTTCGCGGGCCCGGCGACGACCTGGCGCAGATCGGCCTCGTCGAGGGGCCCGATCAGTACCTGCCGACCGTCGAGCGCCGCCACCAGGCCGGCGTGTTCCGCGCACCGGGCGTAGAAATCGGCACGCGTCCCGATCACGACCCGCGCCCGGGGTTCTCCGGCGGCGGCCACGAGCAGGTCGACGAACCGTGCTCGTTCCCCCTCGTCGTGGCAGAGGGTGAAGGCCTCCTCGAACTGGTCGACGACGATCAGCAGACACGCCGTCTCCGGCAGACCGCTCAGCGTCTGACGGATGGTCAGACGGATTCCCTCGGGTGCGGTGGTCAGCGCGTGAGCCAGAGACCCCGCCGCGATGTTGTTCAGGTTCGCCAGGTGTACGGCCAGTTCGTCCACCGGGCGCTCACCGGGGACCAGCAGGACGGTCGGCCAGTGTCGGCCGCCCTCGACGCCTCCCGCCCGCACCGCGGGCAGTAGTCCCGCTCTGAGGACCGAGGACTTTCCGGCCCCCGAAGCGCCGAACACCGCCAGAAACGGGCTCTCGGCCAGCCGGGCGCACAACTCCCCCACCAACCGCTCGCGCCCGAAGAACCGCTCGGCGTCTGCCGGTTCGAAGGTGGCCAGCCCCAGATAGGGCGCGTCCGCCAACGCCGCGACAGGTTCGACGGACTCGCCGGCCGCCAGCTCGGCGGTCAGCAGCAGCCAGCGCTGCTCCCACGCCGCCCGGTCCCCTCCGCAGGCTTTCACGTACGCCAACGTGACGCCCAGACTGGGCACTTCGCGTCCACCGGCCGCCTCGGACAGCGCCGTCACCGAGAAATGCGCGCGTCTGGACAACTCCCGGTAGCTCAAGCCCCCCGCGGCTCCCCGTAACTGCCGCAACTCCCAGGCGAACCGCTCAAGCGGCCCCGCCTCCGGATCCAGCCGACGCTCCGGACGCCCCACGGTCCCCCCATGGTTGAGACGTTGTTTGTCCACCCTGACGTGCACATGCTGAACAACCCCCTCGCGACTATACCTATGGGCGGCACCACAAACACCACACAGAAACACCCGCACCTTCCGTAGGAAAGAGACCTCGTACGAGGGGGAGGAGCGTGAATGCGCCAAGGAGGGCGGCATGCGGATTCACCGGCGAGCGGTCGCCATGACGGCAGCGGCCGCGGTCGCGCTGGCAACGGTCTCCTGCGGCGTGTCCGACTCCCGTCCGGTCGCCGGAAAACAGCCGACGACGGAGTACGGGACGCGGCCACTCACCGAACAGGACAAGGACCTGCTCCATGACGCCGAGGAGTCGCTGACACGTTCGTGTATGGCATCCCGCGGTTTCAAAACGTGGGTCGTCCCTCGGAAACCGTTGCCCGAGGACCGTGAATTCCCGTACGTCATCGACGATGTGCCGTGGGCATCCGCACACGGCTACGGAAGCGATATCCGAGCCCGACGCGATCAGTTGCGCGTATCCGACCCGAACCGGCGGTACTTCGGCGGTCTGTCGCCGAGGGAACGCGAGCGCGCGCTGGACGCCCTCCACGGCGAACCGTCCGCGAGGCGCCTGGAGGCCAGGACCCCGGACGGCGCGACGCTCGGACGCGTCGACGGCGGCTGCACCGCGCTGGCCCAGAAGAGGCTCTACGGGGACCTGGCTGTCTGGTTCCGCGTCACGACGGTGACCGACGCGCTCAACAAGATCCGCTACTCACAGGTCACCGCCGATACCGACTACGCCGACTCGATCAGAAAGTGGTCGGCGTGCATGCGGGAAAGGGGGTCCCGGTACGCGGATCCTCACGAAGCCCGCGCCGCGTTCCTGGACCCGGACAAGGCCGTTCCGCGGGTGAGGGAAATACGTACAGCGGTCACCGAGGCCGAATGCGCGATCAGCAGCGGCCTCTCCGATACGGCCCGTCGCCTGGACCGGCGATACGGCGAGCGCCTGCGGCACGAGTACGCGGACGAGGTACTCACCAGGCGGCGACTGGAAGCCGCCGCTCTGGAACGCGGTCGTTCCACCGTCCGGAACGAACGGGACCAGCCCGACCAACCTGCCGAGAAGAAAAGGAAAGAACAGTGATGAAGATCAACACCGCGCTGTCCGCTCTGGCGCTCACCGCCCTGGCCGTGTTCGCCGCCCCCGGCGCCGCACAGGCGGCGGCCCCGAGCCCCGCGTCGTCCGCCTCCGCGTCCATGGCCGCCCCGGACGGCAACCTCTGGGCGTGGGACGGCATCAACAGGGGCGGCGTCTACTGTTACTGGGCCGGCGACGACTCGGACTGGACCACGTGCTCCGGATCCAGCAACAACGGGACCATGCGGAACAGGGCCAGCTCCCTGGAGAACCGCGGCTACGCCGGCTCGTACGACGACGTCAACCTGTACTGGACCACGGGCTACGGCGGCGCCAAGAACTGCCTGCCCAACGGCCACTACCTCAACAACCTGTCGGGCATCTACTTCCTGTGGGACGGCAACTCCGGACAGGGCGAGTCGATGAACAACAACATCTCCAGCCACCGCTGGACAAACGGCTGCCCGGTGTAGGAACAGGCTCACGTCTCCGTGCCGTTGACCGCGTACCTGGCGCTCACCGGCACGGAGACGTGAGCCGCGCTCACGCCTTCCGGGGGCGGCCCGTGTCCGCGGGGGGCCGCTCGGCCGTCCGCTCCGGGTCGTAACCGTGGAAGGGGCGGTCGAAAAGCCTGAGCGACCCGGGCCACCGACTCCGTTCTCCGCCGAAGGCCACACTGCGCACGAGTGCGGCGGTCACGCTGTGTTCAAGCAGGCCGCGAAGACGATGGTGTCGTCCTCCTGCTCAGCTCCGAACGCTGCCAGCAGGCTGTCGCAGAGGTCTTCCGGGTCGGTCGGCCCGGCGAGCGCCGCAAGGCGTAGTGCGTTCAATCGGTCGGACAGATGGGTGTCGCGGGTCTCGATGAGCCCGTCGCTGATCATCAGGAGCCGACTGCCGGACGTCGTGTCATGGACGGTGGCGGGAGGCTGCGGGAGGCCGATCCCGAGCAGCGGGCCGTGTTCGGAAAGGAAGCCGGCCTCACCGTCCGGCGAGATCAACAGCGGTGGGAGATGGCCGGCGTTGGCGACATGGATGCGCGCGTGGCCAGGTTCGACGAGGACGACGCACACCGTGGCGGTCCAGCCTCGGTGATGGAGTCCCAGGAGGTGGTCCAGGCGTTCCAGCAGGACATGCGGAGGGTGGGCCTCGGCGGCGTAGGCGCGCAGGGCGTGGCGTAGTTCGCCCATGACGATCGCGGCCTGGAGGGAGTGGCCGACGACGTCGCCGACCGCCAGGAGGAGGCCCGCGGGGGTGATGACGGCTTCGTAGAAGTCGCCGCCGATCTCTTTCTCGGCGGCGGCGGGCAGGTAGCGCACCGCGAGCCGCGCGCCGGGCACGTCGGGCAGGTGTTCCGGCAGGAAGGTGCGCTGGAGGGTCAGGGCGAACTGGTGTTCCTCCCCGTAGAGGGCGACGACTCCGCGGTTGGTCTCTTCGAGTTCGGCGGTCAGTTCCGCGTACAGGGCCATGACGCCCTGGTTGGTCTCCGTCAGTTCCGCGTTCAGGCGGGCGAGTTCGTCGCGCTGGGCCCGGGATTCCTCCAAGGCGGCCATGAGGTCCGTGGTCTGCGCCCGCAGGTCGTCCAAGGGGCCGGTGGCGGGCGCTTCCGCGCGCAGGGCCGCTCGAACGGCCTTCGCCGATGCTCTCGTGCCGGCGACCGCCGGCAGGGCGCAGCTCACCTCGATGCGGCGGCCGGGCGACTCGGACCGGTAGTGGGTCTGGGGCAGTAGTCGCCTGACCGCGTCGAGGGACTCCGTACTGGGGACTCGTCCGTCCGGCCAGGTGAGATCGACCCGTAGCCGCAGGGACGTCTCGTCGAGCAGGAAGGCAGCCGTCATCGCCGTTTTGGGGCGGAACAGGTCACGGCCCAGTTCGCTCAGTGCGGCGGCCAGGCGGACCTGGTCGCGCGGTTCCAGGCCGGCGGCGACCGCGGCGGTCTTGGCCTGGCGGCGCAGGGCGAAGACGTCCTGTTCGGACACGAGTGAGACGGTCATCAAAGCGGTGGGCACGGTCACCAGAGCCCCTTGGCGACCACCACGCTGGCGTCGTCGCGGCGCGTGCCGGCCTGGCGCATGAGTCCGGTCGCCAGCACGGTGGCCCGGTGGGGAAGCAGACCGGAGAGGTCGGCGGGGGTCCAGCGTTCCGTGAGCCCGTCGGAGTGCATGACCAGGGCGCCGTGGGCGGGCAGCGGGTGCTCGTAGGTACGGGGCGTGTGCGTCTGGTGCCCCACAATGCCCGGATGGGACAACAGGTTGTTGCGGGTGGTCGCGGTGACCAGGGCCGCGGTGATGTTGCCGATCCCGCAGAACAGCAGTCGCCCGTTGTCCGGTTCGATACGGGCCACCGCCACCGCGGCTCCGCGTGTACCGCGCAGGGCCCGGTGGATGTCCTGCATGGCCTGCTCGGGCAGGCGGCTGTCACTCGTACGGAAGGCCTGGACCGCTGCCTGGCCGGCGAGGGCGGCCATCGGACCGTGCCCCAGCCCGTCGCAGAGCATGACCATGACGCCCTCGCCGGGGCCCGCGACCGCGGCGCGCACCGGCACCGTACGAACCGATTCGCGCGGTCGGACCGGGGAGCGGGAAGGCCCCGTGGCGCGCGCCGGTGACGAGAGGCCGGTGAGGACTGCCCAGTTGGTGGCGGAGGGGCTCGCGTGGGCGGCGTCGGGTGCGGCCGTCGTACGAGCGGGGCGGCCGGTCTCTCCGGCGTCGCCTTCCGGACGGTCAGGATCGATACGGGTGGCCCAGGCGTCCCCGCAGACCCGTTCGCCGCTGATGGGGCGGGTGAGGCCGCCCACGGCCGGCTCCCGGCCGCTCAGGTCGCGGGGCACGGGGCGGGGCCAGAACCGGGCCAGCTGAACCGTCCCGTGGCCGAGCCGGGAATGGACGTCGTAGACGTCCGCGAGCCGCCCTATCGCTCCGAGCCCGATACCCAGGGTGCCGACGGTGGACACACCGTCCAGCCGGGCCGCGGGCACATCCGCCATGCCGGGCCCGTTGTCGACCACGACCACCTCCACGCCCGCGGTGTCCGCCGTGCGCACCGCGCGCAGCAGGAGCGACCCGTCGATGGAGTGTTTGGCCAGGTTGGTCACCAGCTCCGCGACGGCCAGGCCCAGTTCGGCGGTGCGCTGCTCGCTGAGTCCGGTACGCCGGCCCAGCGCCGCCGCGGCGCCGCGTGCGGCGTCGGCCTGGTCGCGGAACCACGCGACGTCCTCGCAGTCGACGAGGAGTGGGCCGGTCCTCACCGGGCCCACTTGGTGATCGTGACGGTGGTTCCCTGCCCAGGGGCGCTGTCCAGGAGGAAGTCGTCGACCAGCCGTCTGGAGCCCGACAGCCCGAGGCCCATGCCGTTGCCGGAGGTCCAGCCGTCGGTCAGGGCCAGATCGATGTCCTCGATGCCGGGGCCGTGATCCACGAAGGCGACGCGCACGCCGCGCCGGCCCCGCTCGGAGATCAGAGCGGCTGTCATGGTGCCACCCCCTCCGTAGATCAAGGTATTGCGGGCCAGTTCGCTCGCCGCCGTCACCAGCTTCGTCTGCTCGACCAGCGAGAGCCGGCACTCCTGCGCCAGCGACCGGACAAGCTGGCGGGCCAGTACGACACCGTCGTTGGCGGTGATCGACAGCTCCTGCTCGGTCACCGCAGGGCCTGGTCGGGATCTGCCGTCCCGTCATCGGCCACCTCGGCGCCGCCGGGGCCGGTGTCTGCCCCGGAGTCCAGAAGGGCCCGGGAGCGTTCCAGCGCGCGCAGTCCCTTCTCCAGGGTCAGCGCGGTGGTCACACCTCCCAGCGACAGGCCCAGCTCGACCAGCGTGATCGCCACGGCCGGGCGCATGCCCACCACCACGGTCTCCGCGTCCAGCATGCGCGAGATGGAGGCGATGGTGGACAGCATCCGGCCGACAAAGGAGTCGACGATCTCCACCGCGGTGATGTCGATCACCACACCGTGCGCCCCGGTCTCCACGACCTTCGCGGCCAGGTCGTCCTGCAGCAGCATGACGGCGTGGTCGTCCAGGTCGGTCTGGATCGACACCAGGAGAACCTGGCCGATGCGCAGGACCGGCACCCGCTCGCTCATCGGCCGAGCCCGGTCTTGCCGTCGGCGGACAGGGTGGTGCCCGAGCGGCGCAGCGCGTGCCGCAGGGCGTCGGCGAGGGTGGCCTTGGTGGTGATGTCGCCGAAGTCGATGCCCAGGGCCACGATGGTCTGCGCGATCTGGGGGCGGATACCGGAGATGGTGCACTCCGCGCCCATCAGCCGGGCGGCGACGACTGTCTTCAGCAGGTGCTGGGCGACCTCGGTGTCCACGGCCGGGACACCGGTGATGTCGATGATGGCCTGCTCGGACCCGGTGTCGATGAGGGCCTGGAGCATCTTCTCCATCACGACCATCGTGCGCGCCGAGTCCAGGGTGCCCACCAGCGGAACACCGATCACCCCGTCCCAGAGCTTGACCACGGGAGTGGACAGCTCCAGCAGCTGCTCGGCCTGGGCGCTGATCAGCTCCTCGCGCGCCTGCGTGTAGGTCTC
Organism: Streptomyces sp. NBC_01317; assembly: GCF_035961655.1. NCBI lineage: Bacteria > Bacillati > Actinomycetota > Actinomycetes > Kitasatosporales > Streptomycetaceae > Streptomyces > Streptomyces sp. NBC_01317. The sequence continues at coordinate 2,028,665 of NZ_CP108393.1, forward strand.
GATGGTGAAGAGGCTCAGGCTGTCCAGGAGACGGGACAACTGGAGGTAGCCACGCAGGTCCTTGCTGTCACCGCCGGCGAGCGTCGGCTCCAGGACGGTCTTCAGCGCGAGAACGCTGACCGCCGTCTCCGACGGGGTGAAACCCTGCCGGGCCCGGTTGCGTGACAGCTCGGTGAGAAGCGCGCGCACCTCGCCGAACGCCTCGCTGTGAGCGTCCATGCTTCCGTGGCCAAGAGCGGCCAGCAGAGCGGTATACAGCTCACGCAGTTCCAGTTCGACCTCGCTACGGCTGACACGCCCACCCAGGGAGCCGGACACCTCCGCCACCCAGTTCGCGGCGAAATCGTCGCCACCACCGGACAGCAGGGCCACCAGACGCCCCGTAACGTTTTCACCAGCCACAACGCACATCCTTGCTCGATACGAAGACCTAGAGGTCTCCCGAACACTAGGCCATCCGTGGAACTTCCCGGCACTGGCCTCATGATCTCCGGCGCCTGTCCGGCAGCGCCCACCCGGCTTGACCTATCACCGGCCCGCCGCGGCTCGGTGCCGACCTTGTGGTGGTTAGGGCGCTGGCGGGGCCGGCCGCTGGCGAGGACTCGCCTCACGTCATGATGGGTGGCGGGTCGCCGGTTCTTCGTCCCTGGCGGATGCCGCAGGCACTGAACCGCCCCGAACCGCCCTGACTCTGAGCGGCCGAGGTCCGGCCGCCGTACGCCGATCGGCCCCCATGAGCCCAGCGCCCGGGCGGGACCCGTTGTGGATGCTCCTCCCGCAGGTTCGCCCGGCTCCGCCCGGACGGTGAGCGACCGTGTACGCGGTGTTGACCGTGTGCGGGGCGGTTGCACATCCTTGTCACGCACTGCCGCTGGTTGTCGAAGTCGAGCCGACCCCCGGGAGGGGATGACCCATGCGCAAGTCACCGACGATGGCTCTTGCAGGCGCCCTGCTCGCTCTCGGCTGCTCGCTCGTCGGGGCCGGCACCGCTGGGGCCGCCGGGGGCGCCGGGGGCGGGCAGTCGGGTACGGGCACGGCGCAGGCCGCGGCCAACCGCGTGCTCTGCTACCAGGCGCACGTCGCGGGCATCGGCTGGGAGAGTGCGTACTCCTGCGGCGGAGTGATGGCGGGAACCACGGGCGAGGGCAGGGCCGTCGAAGCGCTGCGATTCGTCACGGTCGGCATGACCGGTCTCTGCGCGCGTGCGCACGTCTCCACGATCGGCTGGCAGTCCTGGATCTGCGTCGGGGACAACGAGACCCTGGAGATCGGCACCACCGGCCAGTCCCTGCCGATCGAGGCCGTCGAGTTCCAGACCCAGGGCGGAAGCGTGGCGGCCAACGCGCACCTGAGCGGCTACGGCTGGCAGGGCTGGGTGGCGGGCGGCCGCATCACGGTCGGTACGACGGGTGCGAACCGTTCGATCGAGGCGATCATGGTCACCCCCTGACCCGGGGCGGAGGGCTCGGACGGGGTCCAGCCAAGATGCCCGCACAACGGGCCATGAGGTGATCCGGCGACCGGTCGGCCTCACTCGCCGCTCACCCGGGCCCGCCGTGCGGTGTCGTTACTTCGCCTCGCTCTCGGCCGGCTCCTTCGTGAAGGCCGCCGCCGTGGTGCGCAGCGGCACCTCCTTGATGAAGAAGGCGAGGATGAAGGCGAACACCAACACCACGGCGCCCACCAGGAACGCGACCGTGACCGCGTTCGTGAAGCCGACCTTGAAGGGGTGGGCGAGAACGGGGTCGAGGTGGTTGAGGAACGACGTGTTGTCGAGTGTGCCCGCCGAGCCGGAGGACGCCGACGTCAGTGTCTTGAGCTGGTCGGGGTGGGCCTTCGCGGCGGCCTGGAAGGCGGCTGTGCCGCGTGCGTCGGCGAAGGCGTCGCTGATCTTGCCGCCCACCACGGAGTAGACGATCGACAGGAACACGGCGACACCCGCCGTACCGCCCATCTGCCGGAAGAACGTGGTGGACGAGGTGGCGACCCCGATGTCACGCGGCGGCACGGCGTTCTGCATGGCCAGCACGATGGTCTGCATGTTCAGCCCCAGACCGGCGCCGACCACGAACATCGAGATGTCCGTGTAGACGAGGCCGCTGTCGGCCGACAGCCGCCACAGCATGAGCATGCCGATGACGAGCAGTCCGCCGCCGATGATCGGGAAGATCTTGTACCGGCCGGTCCGTGAGGTGATCTGACCCGCGACGACCGAGAGCGCCATGATGCCCAGCACCAGGGGGAGGGTCAGCAGACCCGCCTTGGTCGGGGAGTTGCCCTTGACGAGCTGGAGGTAGAGCGGCAGCAGCGTGATGCCGCCGAACATGCCGATACCGATGATCGTCGACTGGGCGGCCCCGACGGCGAACACGCCGTTGCGGAAGAGCCGCATCGGCAGCAGCGCGTCGTCCCCGGCCCGGTGCTCGGCGACCAGGAAGCCGACGACGCCGGCCGCGCCGATGACGTAGCAGGCGAGCGAGGAGCCGGAACCCCAGCCCCACGTCCTGCCCTGTTCCGCGACGATCAGCAGGGGCACCAGCGCGACCACGAGCGCGAGGGCACCCGCGAAGTCGATGCGGTGCTCGCGCCGGTGGTGCTCCAGGTGGAGGACCTTGGCCACCACGATCAGCGCCACGACGCCGATCGGGACGTTGATGAGGAAGATCCAGCGCCAGCCGTCGATGCCGAGCAGGGTGTCCTGGCCGGCCAGCGCGCCGCCGACGACCGGGCCGAGCACGCTGGACGTACCGAAGACGGCCATGAAGTAACCCTGGTACTTCGCGCGTTCACGCGGCGCGATGATGTCGCCGATGATCGCGAAGGCGAGGGAGAACAGGCCGCCGGCGCCTATGCCCTGGAACGCGCGGAACCCGGCGAGCATGTACATCGAGGTGGAGAGGGTGCAGAGCGCCGAGCCGGTGATGAACACCGCGATGGCGAAGAGGAAGAAGGGCTTGCGCCCGTACTGGTCGGACAGTTTGCCGTACATCGGCGTGGCGATCGTCGACGTGATGAGGAACGCCGTGGTCACCCAGGCCTGGGCGGTCAGCCCGTCGAGGCTTTCACCGATCTTGTAGATCGCGGTCGAGACGACGGTCTGGTCCAGGGCCGCCAGGAACATCCCGAGCAGCAGACCGGACAGGATGACCATGATCTGCTGGTGGGTGTAACCGGTTCTCGGCGCCTCCCCCGTACCGACCGGGCCGATATCGGCGGACGCGGCGCTGGTGGAACTCATGCGGTGCTCTCCTCTCGGCTCGCCGCCGGACCGAGGCCCTTCCAGTCCTTGTCGGCGAGCACGTTCTTGTACGTTTCGAAGTCGTCGATGAATCGCACCAGCAGTGCGGCCAGCCGCTCACGGTCGTGGTCGTCCCATGCGTGGAGCATTTTCTCGAAGTGCACGTCGCGCGACCGGGTCCGGTCGGCGACGGCACGCCGGGCCTTGCCGGTGGCCACCAGGAGGCAGGCGCGGCCGTCCTCGGCGTCGGCGCGTCTTTCGAGGAAGCCGTCACGTACGAGCTGCGCCACGTGACGGCTGACAGTGGAGGGATCGGACTGGACCAGCTCCGCCAGCTTCTTGACGCGCATGGGCCCGTTCTTGACGAGGGCGCCCATCACGATCTGGACCGACCAGTCGACGTCGTCGCGGGCGCGGTCCAGCAACTGCGCGCGCGTACGGATGAACATCCGCATGAGGCGGTCGACACCGTCGGCGAGTAGCCGGACGGTCTCACCGCCGCCGGACCCCTCGGGCGACGAGCCGGGATCCCCTTCCGGGGGCGGATCGCCCATGCTCGCACCTCCCCTCACATCAGCAACCAGTTGCGTGTATCACGCAACTATATCCTGTCCCAGCGGTGCCCTCGACGCCGGGGTGGAGGGGAAGTACCGGGGCCACACACCGCGGGCCCGGGGAGGTGTGTTCTCCCCGAGCCGGTCGAGGTGCTGATGTTCACACCGTGGAGCTTCCGCTGCCCCGCTCCACCGGGATCCACAGCTGGGCGTCGGTCTCCGTGCCGGGCTCCACCGGCCGCGTCCGCAGGAGCTCCGGACCCGGTCGGCTCGTGTACGGATTCGAGGGGAACCACTGCGTGAACACGTCGCGCCACAGCTCCTGGAGAGCGGTCGGGTAGACACCGTGGTTGTCGAAGACCGCCCAGGTACCGGCCGGCACGTCCAGGGCGTCGAGCCCCTCGGCGACCGTCCCGGGGCCGGTCGCCACGCCGATCCGGTACTCCGCCTCAGCCCCTTCCTGCCGGCTGTCGCTCAGGTACACCGCCGCCGACCCGACTCGGCCTGCTTCAGCTAGAAGCCTTTCAGGACCGCCGCGGCACCTCGCAGCGCGTCGTTGCCGTAGGGCCGCTTCCCCACCCGCCACGGGCGTCCGTACGGTCCGGCGATCTTTGCTCCGATCGCGCCCATGTACCGCTCAAGGTCACCGAAGCCGACGCCCTCCGGCGTCAGTCCTTCGTGCTCCAGCCACCGAAGGTGATCGACGAGGAGGTAGGCGTACGCCTCACGGCCATCGCCGTGCCGCACCGTCTGGACTCTGAGTTGCCCAACCGACAGCTTCCGCAACACAGTTCCTCCGAGCCGACCCCGCCCACCGACATGGCGAACATCACGGCAACGGTCGGCAAACGAGCACGTGACGTACGCGGTCACTGGCTCGGCGAACATCCCGAACAACCCTCGCCCCGGCCGGAAACGCAACGGCTCGACCACCCTGTGGCGATGCCCCCACACCGACCTCGTGCGCGCCGCCCCGATGAGCGGTCTCGTCCAGGGCGAGGCCCACTTGGGCCGGCCGGGCGGTTCATCGACGGCACGGGCTTAGCCTCCACCTTGATCATCGGGCACCATAGGGGGCCCAAGTGGTCTCCCGAGCGCAGTCATGAGAAGGGCACTGAGGCTTGCCCGGCCGTGAGACTCACCTTGGCAGTGTCATGATCGCCGGCGCTCAGCATATGGACCTCGCCCCATGCGGTGATCGCCGCCAGGATTGGAAGCACGCTGCGGGCCGGAGGGCTCAGGACCAGGTGACGGGCAGTTCCGTCGGTCGGGTGAACAGGTAGGTGTCCGGTTCCCAGGCGATGTCCTCGTGTTTGGCCGCCAAGGCCAGGTCCGGCAGATGCGTGAAGAGGGTTGAGAGCGCGGTCTGCAGGTACAGGCGGGCGATGTTGACGCCGAGGCAGAAGTGGGGGCCGGTGCCGAAGGTGATGGCCGGGTCCTCCCGTGTGCTGCGGTCGAGGCGGAATCGCTCTGGTTGTTTGTAGTGCTCGGGGTCCCAGGTCGCGGCGACCCAGGGGGTGACGACGGCGTCGCCGGCCCGGATGCGCACCCCGTGCAGTTCGGTGTCGGCCAGGGCGAGCCGGGGCATCGAGGTCATGCCGTTGTGGTGCAGTCGCAGGAGTTCGGCCACCGCGGTGGGCCACAGACCGGGGTCGCGCAGGACGCGGGCGAGTTGGTCGCCGTGTCGCAGCAGGGTGTAGACGCCGGTGGTGACCGGGCCGGTGACGGGTTCGGCGGAGGTGACGAACAGGTACATCACCGTGGCGTGCAGGTGCTCCGAGGTGATGGTCCCCTGGTGGTGGGCGCGGATCAGCGCTTCGACCGGGTCGCGCGGTTCGCGTCCGTCGTCGTAGTCGGCCGTTTTGGCTTCGATGACTTCGGCGGCGAAGTCGAGCATCCACCGGGTGGAGGTGTCGATCTTGGCGGCTGGTGTCGTGTAGTCGACCTGCGAGCGCAGCCGGGGCACGATCTTGCGGCGTTGGAGTGGTGCCACGCGCATGAGGTCGCAGGCCAGGGTCGCCGCGAGCGGGTGGGCGTAGGCGCGGTGCAGATCTGCGGGGTTGGGACCGTCACGCAGTGCGGTCGCCAGGTCGGAGGCGGCCAGGGCGATGGCGGGTTGGAGGGCCGTCGCGGCGGCCGGGCTGAAGAACGGCTGCACTACGCGCCGTACGGTGGTGTGCTCGGGCGGGTCGAGGTTGAAGATGCCGCCGGGCACGCTGTTGAAGTCGTCTCCGGCGATGCGCTGCCCGCCGGGGCAGGTGAGGTCGCGGGAGAAGTTGCGGCTGGATCCGATCGCGGTGATGTCGGTGCGGCGGGTCACCAGCCAGGCGCGGTGGCCGGAAGGGAAGGTAACCGGGGCCACCGGCCGTTCGCGGCGCAGGAGGTCGAACATCTCAGGGGGCAGGCCGTGTCCGCGGGTGGGGAAGGAGTCGGGCCAGGTCAGTTCATCGGGAATCGTCGTTGCCACGGTCGTTCCTCTCATCGGTGAGCACGGACAGGGCATGGCCGGTCCCGACGGTGAGGCCGGGGACCTGGCCGGCGGCCACCACGTCATAGAGGGGCACCCTGCGGTGGTAGACGAACAGGGCGCTGGGCCGCGCGAGCATGCCGGCCGCATCGAGCAGCAGCGGGGCCTCCGCGAAGATGTAGCGGGTGTTGCTCTCGATCTGAGCCCATGTGGGCTCGGAGTCGAGAGAGGTGGCCAGGGCCGTGCGGGTCATCGCGTGCACCGCTTCCCGCATCGGAGTTTGCGTGCGGTATGCGGTCTCGATACGGGCCCGGCTCTTCTGGTAGCGCGGATGGGAGGCGAAACGGGTCATCACATGCACCCGGGAGTCCGTGTCGGCCATCCCGCAGTCGGCCAGGGCGCGCCGTGCGACGTTGCGCATGTTGTGAATGACACGCTTGGAACGCTGGACCGCGTGCCGCGGCGCCTTGCCGGCGGATATGTAGCGCAGCGCCGATTCGGGGGCCCCCGGAAGGACCACATGCACATCGGAGAAGGACACGGCGGCGCTTTGGCACAGGTCGGTCACGGTCTGGGTGGAATAGAAGGAATTGAACGGTGACAGGCCCAGCACCAAGGTGCCGTACCGCTCGGCCAGGCGGGGGCTGCGGAGGTCTAGCCCCTCTACCCGGAACCCGCTCCGGCCTGGGGTGTCTTGTGCCGCTGTCCCCGGGGGTCGGTCTGTAGCGGTGGGGGGCGGTGAAAGCGTATGGACTCGGCTCATGGCAGTGGCCTTACTTCTCCGATGGGTTGGGGCGGGGCGGGACGCAGAGTTCGTTCGTGAGAGAGGAGCTCACCTCTTCGGGACCCCTGCGGTGTCCTCAGCCGGGCGGGCCCGGCGTTCGGATACAGCCGTGGGGCCGGCGTGCGCGTCGATGATCAGCGCGTGAGGACAGTCGAGGTAGTTCGCCCAGAACGCCTCCCCGTACTTCGTCCGGCCCTCTTCTGAGACGGTCGGACGAATCCATGAGACACGGTCGAATCCCGCCGCCTCGAGAGCCTGCTCGTGCGCTGCCGCGGACCAGCGGAAGAAGTCCAGGTCCAACACCTCCGGCCCGACCCAGGCCCGCAGGTGCCCCGGCGTGCCCTCCGCCGGTGACCGCTGCGAGCTCAGGAGCATGCCATAGCCCCGGTACCACTGCGGGTCCGTGGAGAACTCCGGGTTGAGGACCGCGGCCACGAACCGCCCGCCCGTCGCGCGCAGCGCTCGCCGCGCCGTCGCGCAGAACCCCTCCAGCGCCTGCCGGCTGGACGCGTAGGGGAGCACGTACACGGCCGTGACCACGTCGAATGAACCGGCGATGTCCGACAGGTCTCCGGCGGCGGGGTCGGCGGCGTTCGCAGCCAGGTACTCCACACCCAGCCCCTCGCCTTCCTCGCGCCGCCGGGCGTGCTCCACCATGGCGGCCGACTCGTCCATCCCCACCGCACGGGCCGCCCCGGCACGGCGCAACCGACGGGCGTACAACCCGCTGCCACACCCGAGGTCGAGCACATTCCGCCCGACGACGTCACCGACCGCTTTCAGGAAGCTGTACGCCTCGACGTGCTCCCGGAACGGCATCTCCTCCATGCTGCTCTCGTACGCCGCCACCGCTGTGTCGAACTGGGAATCCACCGTCATCTCCTCGCTCTCATGTGTTCGGTGTGCACGGCCGGCCCCGGAGGGTGCCCGGCGGGGCACGGGTGCGTTCTTCTTCGTGTGCTGTTCTTGTCCTATCGCCGCGATACGGCGAGGTACGAGCCGGCAGGCGACCGGAAGCGTGAACGCGTTGAACGCCGGAGCGACGGCGAAGACCGCCCGTTCCCAAGCCGCATCGGCCGGGCCCGACATAAAGACCCACTGCGGACGCCCCGAGCCAGCGGCCTACAGCACTCCTCGGCGCGCCCGGAAGGGCCCGCTGCGAAGCCGGCCGGCCGGATCAGCGTCGACGTCATCGACCCCGTGGCGGAGCGGATCCGAGCGGCAGCCGCAGTGCTGAGGGCACGGGTGCGTCCAGCCGTCGAGGTGGCCTTGACCGCCGCCGGCGTGCGTCACAGCGAAGGCACTTCGCGCGTCACCGACGTCCGCTCCTTGCCCGGTACCGGACGGACACCACTAGGAGGCGTCCGGGCGATCATGTGACTGGCTGTTCATCCGGTCGTTGGCCAGGGTGTGGGTGGGGATCGGCGTGGTGAGCTGTCGGATGCCGAGTGGGAGCGGCTGCGGCCGTTCCTGCCGGTGAGCAATGGCCGGTGCGGGCGGTGGCGTGACCATCGTCAGGTGATCTACGGGATTCTGCACCGGGTGCGGACCGGGGTGCACCGGCGTGATCTCCCGGAGCGGTTCGGGCCCTGGAAAACCGTCTACGAACGCCACCGGCTGTGGTCGGCGGACGGTACCTGGGAACGTCTGCTGCGGCAGGTCCAGGCCGCGGCCGACGCGGCCGGAGAGATCGACTGGGATGTGTCGGTGGACTCCACCAGCGTGCGCGCCCACCAGCACGCGGCCGGCGCCCGGACCGCTCCACCGCCAGTCCCGGGCAGGTCAAAGGGGGCCGAGGCCGTGGAACACCAGGCCGAATTGCCGTGGCAGAGTCGGGTCGCCCGGCTGGTGGAGGTGGTGCGGGAGGTGAGGGCCTGGGCCGCTCGCTGGGAGGCTTCACCAGCAAGATCCATCTGAGCGCCGACGGCCGCTGCCGCCCGCTGTCCCTGATCATCACGCCCGGACAGCGGGCCGACTGCACCCAGTTCGCGCCGGTACTGGAGAAGATCCGGGTTCCCCGCCAGGGGATTGGTCGGCCCCGCAAGAAGCCGGACAGCGTCGCAGCCGACAAGGCATACAGCAACGGGCCCTGCCGTCAGTACCTGCGGCAGCGCGGCATCCGGCACACCATCCCGGAGAAGGCCGACAGCCAGGCCGCCCGCCAGCGCAGAGGATCGCGCGGCGGGCGGCCACCTGGCTTCGACCGGGACCGGTACAAGAAGCGCAACACCGTCGAGCGGGCCATCAACAAGCTGAAGAACCACCGTGCAGTGGCCACTCGTTATGACAAGCGCGGCTACGTGTTCCTCGGTACCGTCGCGGCCGCATCCGTCGCCATCTGGCTTCGTACGTGACCGCGTTCAGCTCACCGAAGCACCCGGCGCCAGCGTCAGACCAGAGGCTGCGAGGAAGACTTCAAGGCTGGTGACGCCACTGTCGGTACCGTCGTCCCATTCGACCAGGAGTGCCGAGAGGCCCTCATCCCAGGTGTCCGGTGTGTCGATATCAGGGCCAGGATGCCGCTCAACGCAGCCTTCGCCGTGCCGGTACCAGAGGTACAAGTACTGCCCATCTGCCGTCCGGGCATCCCACTGCGAAGGATAGCCGGAACTCGTCTGCACCACCCGCACCAGCAGTCGGCCCTCAACGTCACTCATCCAGTGATGGTGACGCACCTTCACACCTTGGGCAATCGACTTCAGACCTCGATATGGACGCTCCAACCAGCCGTGATCGCCCGGACAGCTCCGCTAGTCGGCCGACACGCCGGCCGGACGGCGTCCCACAAGATCTTCGCCGACCTCTGCGGGACGAACCGGGCAGGCCCCTGGCCGGGCGAACGGTCGTCAGCGACCCTCTCCGGCAGGCTCACTCGACCGCCGCCGGAGCGGTCATCGGCGTCGAACAGATCCTGGCCTGGACGGTGCCCCGCCGATGGCCGCCGGGATGGCAATTCCCGAGTCTGCGATCGACCCGGCCCGCACACTCGACCGCATGCGGGCCTTCGGCGTCGACATCACCACCGTCCCCCTCGCACCTCCGGGGCATAACCGTGCGGACGACCGTCCACGCTAACGGTTACGGAAGCGGCGCGGATGCGCGGGGTAGACGCCCAGAACGCGTACCTCGGAAGAGAAGAAGTGCAGTTCGTCCAGGGAGTGGGCCACGCGGGTCTCGTCGGGACTGCCCTCGATCTCGATGTAGAAGCGGCTGGGCTGCGTCCCGGCCCCGAGCTGGTAGCTCTCGATCTTGGTGAGGTTGACCGCGTTGCTGGCGAACCCGCCCAGCGCCTTGTAGAGCGCACTGGGAATGTTGCGTACCAGGAAGAACAGACTTGTCACCGTCGGAACGCCGGCGTCCGGCGCACGTGCCGGATCGCGCGAGAGGACGACGAAGCGCGTGGTGTTGTCCGGATCATCCTCGACACCGGACTTCAGGACCCGCAGCCCGTGCAGCTGCGCCGCGGCCGGCGGGGCGAGTGCCGCCTGCCGGGGATCGCGCGACTCCGCCACCTCACGAGCGGCACCCGCGGTGTCATCGCTGACAAGAGTCCGCCAGCCGCCCTCCCGCAGGACCTTCCGGCACTGACTGAGCGCGTGGACGTGGCTGCGTACGGTCTCGACCTGCTCCAGCGACCCGTCCGGTACGCCCATGAGGTCGAAGCGGATGTCGAGGAAGTACTCCCCGATGATGGACAGGCCGGAGTCCGGCAGCAGGTGGTGCACGTCCGCCACCCGTCCGGCCGCCGAGTTGTCCACCGGGATGACCGCCAGGTCGGCGGACCCCAGGAGCACGGCGTCCAGCGCCTGGTCGAAGCCGGAGCAGGGCAGCCCCTGGCTTCCGGGGTACAAGTGGGCCACCGCGGTCGCCGAATTGGAGCCTGGTTCGCCCTGGTAAGCGATGACTGTCATATGTGGTGCCGTGTCCTAGTCAGGAGGTTGTGCCGGTTGCGGGGAGAAGGCTGGTGGTGAACCGGGCGTGCTGCAGTACCGGCGCACTCCCTGTCATGATCGATTCAAGGGGGTGAACGCTTTGGGTACGCGGTAGCGCGTACTGGTACGCCGCCGCGTACACGTCGCGTACCAGATGGTGCGATTCTTCCACCCGCTCGACGATGCCGGGCGTCGCCGCCCCCGCCCCGGCGCCCGAGGCCGCGGCGAGGGTCAGGTCCCGTCGTACGGCCTCCCGCCTCCGGTCCAGCGCGGCACCCAGGCCCGCGGTCGGCGAGTCGGGCGATACGGGTTCGGGGGCCAGCCGTGCGGTGGTCTCGAGCAGGTGCCTCGCGGCCCCCATCGCCATCGCCGTGACCGCGACCCACAGGAACTCCGCCTCCTTCGCCCGCAGCTCCCGCCCCGCCGCACAGGCGGTCAGCCCCGCCGGTATGTACAGGTCGCGCAGCCGTATCAGCAGAGCCTCGTCGTCCACCGCGCCCGAGCGCTCCAGCGCTCCGACACCCACGACGTACAGCGAATTGCACTCCCCCGGCCGCCCGTCTCCTGCGGGCGCGGACCGCAGTGCCAGCCACCGCGCCCGCCGGTATGCCGGGGGCAGTCGCCACACCCCGGAAAGCAGCCGGCCCCCCTCGGTGAGCCGGACGGACGGGACGTGGTCGCCCACGCCGTCGGCGGGAGAAGCCCTGGGAAAGGAGGCGGCCCAGTTGTGCGCCCGGCAGAACGAGTCCCACGCCCCGGTCGGATCGGCGTGGCCCAGACGCTCGTACACGTCGAACACCCGCGGCAGCCCCGCATCCGGGCCGGCCGGCTGGTCGTCCGGCACTTCCGCCGCGTTCCGAACGCTCAGATGTGGCAGGTAAGTCATCCGTACTTCTTCCTTGTCGGTACTCGGAGCCGCGCTCCGGGCGGCCGTGCCCGCAGAGAACCCCGGCGGACCACGGGGGGTGCGTCGGCCCCACGAAGAGAAGGCCTGGCGAGAGGCGTGGCGCGGGCTGAAACGGCCCGGCGGGGACGCGGCGGGAAAGCCGCCGCTCCTGGCCCCCCAATAGCTACACGTACCGGAACACAGTAAGACTCAAGTGTCCTTCATCACAAAAGCCTCAGCAGCGGACCCGACCACAGAAGACGAGCGGTCGGAGGTGGCGTCTGCCCCACGCTCTCGTTAGAGTCCGCTGACTATCTACTCCAATAGTCAGATCACGCCGGAAGGGGCTCGCGATGCCCAGATCTCGTACCTACACCTGGGAGGACCCCGGGACGACGGCATCGGCCGTCGGCGGCACCCCGGGCCTGGAGTTCATGCGGGACGTGCTCGCGGGGCGGCTACCGGCGCCACCGTTCGCCGCGACCCTGGGCACCGTCCTGGAGGAGGTGGAGCCCGGTCGGGCCGTCTTCGGTCTGACTCCGGGCGAGGAGCACTACAACCCGCTGGGGAGCGTCCACGGTGGCGTGTTCGCCACCCTCCTGGACTCCGCCGCGGGATGCGCGGTCCACACCCTGCTGCCCGCGGGCATGGCCTACACCTCGCTCGACCTCACGGTGAAGTTCCTGCGCCCGGTGACCGCCGCGAGCGGACGGATCCGGGCCGTGGGCACCGTACTCAACAGTGGGCGGCGGACAGCTCTCGCGGAGGCGCGGCTGTTCGACGCCGAGGACCGGCTCCTCGCCCACGCCACCAGCAGCTGCATGCTCTTCCCCGCGTCAGCACCCGCCCCCGACGACCGGAATGGCGCCGCGTCGGAGCCGTCCGCCTGAGCCCGGACGCATGACAACACACCCGGGTGGAGAAGGAACGTCGATGGCGAGCATCCTCGATGTCTTGGGACAGCGGTGGACGCTGCAGATCGTGCGTGAGGTGTCCCGTGGTGAGCACCGATTCAGCCGGATCGCAGTCGGCACGGGAGTGTCGAGGAACATCCTGGCGGACCGGCTGCGCCAGCTCACCGGCGTCGGGGTCGTCGAGTGCCGGCCGTACAGCGAGCACCCTCCGCGCCATGAGTACCACCTCACGCCGGCGGGCCTCGAACTCGCCCGGATGATTGTGGAGTTGTGCACCTGGGACAACCGGTGGAACGCGGCGCCGGGTCCCGAAGGTGCCCCTCCGGCGTGACCGGCGCCCCACCCCCCTGACCGGAACCGCTCCCCCGTACCCGGCCCTGTCAGTTCCGCGACGGGAGCACGAGGACCAGGTGGCGATCGTCCGCGCGCCGGCCGCGCAGGCGGTGGTGACCGTCGCGGCCGGCCCGCAGAGCCGGTAACGGATGGAGGATCTCGATCTCACCGCTCAGAAAGCCGGCCGGCAGCGTCACGGGGCGGCGTCCCGACACGTCCACGAGGGCGATGCCGCCCATGCCGGTCCGCCGCTCGGACACGGCGTCGAGAATGCCCACGTGCCGCAGCAGCTCCTTCTGTCTCCCGCGGAAGTCGGCGGCGGCTCCGGCCTCGCGAAGCCCCTCCGCCACTTCCACGACGGTCACCGTCGCACCACGGCGGGCGAGCCAGTAGCGAGGGCCGGACCGGCAACACCCCCACCGGAGATGAGGACGCGGGGAGCCTTGACGTGACTTCCGTTCGGGTCGGCCGATGCTTCGTCGTCTGGCTCGGCGGGCCGTACCGCTTCAGGGGGCGAGGACCAGGAGTGCGGTGCGAAGGCGGAGCCGGAACCCGAGGGACTCGTAGAGGCCGATGGCCGAGGTGTTCGACGCGAGCACGTGCAGGAACGGGGTCTCGCCGCGTTCCTTGATTCCGGCGGCGACGGCGAGCAACAGGCGTGTCCCCAGCCCCTTTCCCCGGCGTTGCGGGTCGGTGCAGACCGCGCTGATCTCTCTCCAGCCGGCTATGTGCATGCGCTCCCCGGCCATGGCCACCAGGCGACCCTCATGGCGGATCCCGAGGTAGGCACCCATCTCGATCGTCCGTGGCAGGAAGGGTCCTGGCTTGGTGGCCTCCGCCAGCGCCAGCATCTCCGGGACGTCGTCCCGGCCGAGGAGCACCGCCTTCTCGTCGGCAGCGGCCGCGATCCCCTCACCGGTGAACTGGAGCAGGGGGATCCGCCTCAGCACCTCCCAACCGTCCGGCGGCTCGACGCCGGGATCGCCGAGCGTCACCGTCGCCCCCTCTCCGGCGAGCGCAGCGGCGTCGGCCCAGTCGGTCACGTCAGGACGGGCCGGGAGTGCCATGAAAGGCGACATGTCGGCCGGGTAGCGCAGCGCGTTCCCCCGTCGCCGCGCGAGGTGGGCCTGGGCACCTGTCAGCGCCGAGTGGATCGCGTTGTCCAGTGGATGTGACGGCATGGTGGGCGCCTCCGTCGGCGACGGGGCTTATGGGGATCAGCCTCCGTGGTTCGTTCGGTCGACTGCATGCTACGTCTCCCGCCTGACTTTCGAAACAAACAGCCAGGCTGCTAGGTTCCTGGCTATGCCTATGAAAAGTCAGCAGCCCACCGGCCCGGGGCCCCGGGCCACCCCCTCCCGCTCCGCCGCCCCGGCGGGAGAGAAGATTCCCCGCCGGTGGCTCGGCCTGATAGTGGTGTGCCTCGGCGTGATGATGGCGTTCGTCAACATCACCGGCACCATTTCGGCCCTCACCCGGATCCAGGACGACCTGCACATCTCGCCCGCCACCCTCGTCTGGCTGACCAGCTCCTACAGCCTGGCCGTGGTCAGCCTGGTCATGTCCGCAGGCACCCTGAGCGACCTGATAGGCCGCCGGCTGACCTTCATCTCCGGCGCCGTCGTGTTCACCCTCGGCAGCCTGCTGGCCTACGTCGCCGACAGTTCCGGCACGCTCATCGCCGCCCAGGCCGTCATGGGGCTGGGTGGCGCGGCCGTCCTGCCGTCCAGCCTCACCATCGTGACCACCACGTTCACCGATCCGCACGAGCGCACCACCGCGATCAGCGCCTGGGCGGCCTGCTCCGGCCTCGGCCTCGCGGCAGGACCGATCATCGCCGGTGTACTGCTGGAACACTTCTCGTGGCACTCCGTCTACCTCACCAATCTCCTGATCGGCGCGGCGGCGGCAGCACTGGCCCCCTTCTTCGTGCACGAGAGCAAGCACCCTTCGCGACGCCTCGACCTGGCCGGCGTGGTCCTGGGCACGGTGACCCTGGCCTCCGCGACCTACGCGATCATCCAGGGCGGTGCGAGCGGCTACGCCGAGCCGCGGATCATCGTCATGTACGTGGTCTTCGCGATCTCGGCGGCGCTCCTGGTACGCGTGGAACTGCGCCACCACGACCCGATGCTCGACCTGCGCCTCTTCCGCAACGCCTCGTTCAGCGCGGTGATGGCGGTGGCCGCCGCGGCCATGTTCGGCTTTGTCGGGGTCGCCCTGCTCAGCGTGCTCTACATGCAGCGCGTCCAGCACCTCAGCACGCTCGGCGCCGGTGTGCGGATGCTGATCCTCTTCGGCACGTTCGTCGCCGTCAGCGCCGTCTCCCCTCGACTGGTGCGCAGGTTCGGGTTCACACCGGTGCTCACCGCGGGCCTCGTGGCCATGGGCTCAGGAGCACTCGCGCTCCTCGCCACGACCCCTTTCGGCGGATACGGAGCCGTGTGGCCCGGCCTCTTCGTCACCGGCATCGGCGGCGGTCTGCTCGTCGCCCCGTCGTCCGCGGCCGCCGTCAGCAGCGTTCCCCCGCTCCAGGCCGGCATGGCCGCCTCGGCCATCAACATGGCCCGCCAGCTCGGCAACGTCCTCGGCCCCAGCGTGCTGGGCACCATCGTCACGACCCGCTTCCCCGACAACCTCCACGAGCGGCTCACCGGAGCCGGCGTCCCCCGCGCCGACGCCCAGAGGATCGCGGAGGGGGCAGCGCACGGCAGCAGCGGTTCCGGCCTGCCCGAGTCCGTCGCCCGGACCGTCGCCGACGTCGTGCCGCGAGCCTTCACGGACGCGGTGCACCGCGGTCTGCTCGTGGCCGGCGTCGTCGTGCTGCTCGTCGCGGTCCCGTCCGCGCTCTTCGTCCGGCACCGGCTGCCGGGCGCGCCCGCTCCCGTCGCTTCCGGCGGCGGGTCCACGGCCGCCCCCACCGGCGGGCCGGCGGCCGGGGCCAGGTGACTTTTGTCCGCCATAGTCAGTAGGTAGGCTGGTCGCATGGATGACCTGTCGAAGTCCCCGGACGCACAGGCGCTCGCCAACTGCCCGGTCTCCCGGACGCTCGAAGTGGTCGGCGCCCGCTCCACCCTGCTCATCATGCGCGAGGCGTTCTTCGGGACCCGCCGGTTCCAGGACTTCACCAAGCGGGTGGGCATCGGCGAGGCCGCCACCGCCGGCCGGCTGAGGGAGCTGACCGCTTCCGGGCTCCTGGAGAAGATCCCCTACCAGGAGCCCGGCCAGCGCGGGCGCTACGAGTACCAGCTCACCGACAAGGGCCAGGACCTCTTCGCCGCCATCATGTCGCTGCGCGACTGGGGCGAGAGCTGGGCGTCGGACGGGCACGGGCCCACCCCCTGGCGCTTCACGCACCGGGACTGCGGCGAGGAGGTCCACACGGTGACGCGCTGCTCGGCCGGCCACGACGTGCACGCCGGTGACTGCACCGCGGTCCGGGAGCCCCGGCGCGCGGTCGGCGACCCGGTCTCCTGACAACGCCACACCGGGACACCGTCCCCTGCCCGCACCGGGGCAGGGAAGGCCAGCTCCGAACACCTCAGGAACACTGCCTGGTGTCAAAGGTGAAGCCGCCCCAACATCTTTTTCAGACCAGCGGGGTCGGCTGCGCCTGGAGGAACTGCGTCTCGTACAGCCGCAGTTCCGACCGCGCCGCCCGCCAGACGCTCATCGCTTGCCTCACATCGGTGTAGACACAGCAGCTCTCTCCTTCGTCGCCCTCGTCGCTGATCGCCCACCATCCGTTCGTGACGTTCCACAGCGTGCGGACATCGCCGCCCGGCAGCTCGAACCCGTGGCGCGTCAGCGTCACCCACACCCCCCAGCCCTCGATGCTGCAGCTCTCGCGATGATCGCGCCCCCAGGACCTCACCTCCTCGGGACAGTGCCCGCGAGCGGTGGCGACCTCCGCGGCGATCCAGGCGGGGACCGGAGTCTCCGACGCGCCGATCAGCTCCCCCGCCCTCCTGGCAGCCGCGGTCGGCCGCGTCGTGTGGGCGGAGATCGCAGCCGGGACCGAGGTGAAGCCCGCAAACCTGAGTTCGCGGGCCCGTTCGGCCGTGATCCCCGCTGAGCCGAGAACCTCGGCCTCCGACGCCCGCCAGGCGTTCAGCGGCTCCGCGTCACGGTCCGCGCGGGGAGGCCTCTGCCCGCAGTCGTCCGTCGTGTCGACAGGCCAGCCCTGCCGACGCCCGCGCTCCGGCGACCGGGAGATCAAGCACGAGGCGTCGGCGGCGGTCCTGACAGCCATCACCGGAAGGAGTCGCCGCAGGGCCACCGGGCTCCACGGGGTTCCCGCCAGGATGCCGGCGGCGCCCGGACCGGCTCCGACACTGGCATAGGCGGAGGCCGAGTACAGGTACTCCTCGCGCATTCTGCGGATCAGACCCAGGCGGTCGGCCGTGGCCGGCAGCACGTACTGGGTTCCGTGTCCGGCAAACCCGTACCGCCGCACGACAACGCGTGTCTGTCGCTCGTCCAGGAACACCTCGGCGTAGTCCGCCCATCCGGGGTACTCGGTCGGTACGTGCTCGTGGCCGAGCTGGTCCTCCCACGTGAACTCCACGGAGCAAGCGTCCTCGGGCGAGGGCGCCAGCGGAATGTCACTGTGATATCTGGTGCCCAGCAGCAAGAAGGCCTCCCGCCGGAGCGCGTCGGCCGGGTCCGCGTCACTGGAGTGAGCAACGGTGTACGAAGCGGGGGGCGGCCCCATTTCGCGCGGTCCGCCGAATCCGTTCCAGAAGAAACGGCTGGGTCACGCACCTTGGGTCCGCGGCTCGACGAAATGCGGGAGTAGCACGGGGTCCAGCCGAGTACGGCAGGCCACCGTGCTACCCCACGACAACCTGTGCCAGGCGGGATCGTCAACGCGGGGCAGGCGGACACGGCACTCCAACAGAGCCGCCGCCCCGAGATCGGCATCAGTCAAGATCCGGACCAATCCTCGCTGGTGCGCCGCAGCAAGGCCCCCTGGTGAGGCAGAATTCCAAGCGATCTCGCGTCGCAGACCATTGCTTCACATGTCCCGACCAGCACTCCAATGCACCTGACACCCCATCAGAACGAGCGTCACATGAGCGTCAAGATGCCGCTGAGAACGTCATTTCAGCGTCAAGACATCGCCCTTCACGCACATGGGGCACATGGGGCACATCATGCGCACCGGCCAAAGCCGCAGGTCAGCGGCCCTTTACGGCAGGTTCGAGGATCGCCACGCACTCCACGTGGTGCGTCATCGAAATGATGTCGGCCTGAGCACGTGATGGAAAAGCCCAGGTCAGAGATCATTTCTCAGCTCGCCGTCCTGCGTGTGGCGGCCTGGAGCGTCAAACAGGCGTCGTGGCCAGCAGCCGGTGAACAGGCCGCCGAAGCCATGTCACCCATCGGGTCCACCCCCAACCGGCTCCGGAGGCCAGCTCACCTGTCACGCCCCGCACCATCTTTCCGACCGACATCATGGGCCAGGCCCGCCGGCCGACAACACCCCGCACCCGGGCGGAGGAACTCCTCGGTCTCGGACGCCAACGACTTCGCGCTGCACCGGGAGAACCCCATCACCGCCCCGGCCAATGTCTCCACCGAACCCGGAACGGTTCACTCTCAACTGCCCCTGCTCAGCCGGACGGTCTAGATCCTCGCGTGAGATCGGACAACAGCAGCTCCAGCTCCCTCTCCTCCTCGACACGAACACCCAGTTCGGCGACGGCCATAGCGAGTGCGGGCTCCCAGGGGGTCTCCGTCGGGGTGCTGACGAACGGTGACAACGCAGGTTGGGCACGGCGGCGCGGTAGTTCGCGGCCGTGTAGCGCCAGGGCAGCCAGGGGACGCGGCGGCGAAGGACGCCGGCGATCCGGAGCCCTCTCCCGTCGAAGTCCCCGTGGTAGTGCAGGGTCGCTCCGTGGTCGTGCAACCCCGGAGCAGTGTGAGGGCGGCGGCGGAAGGCTGGCCTTGGAGGCAGACCGGGGGCAGGCGGGCAGGGCCGAGCATGTCGGCCGCCGCCGCGAGAACGGTCGGGTTCTCGCAGATCCGCACCACGGGATCGGCGACGGCCGGAGGTCTGCGGGTGAGCTGGCGAAGGGTGAGCCCACAGGGTTCGCCGTCTTCGGCCAGGCAGTCCAGGGCCGGGGTGCCGCGCAGGTTCAGGGCCAGGACGGTCGAGGACAGCTCGTCCCGCAACAGCCCCACCGAGGCCCAGGCCTCACGTCGCCATTCGGCGCCCTGACCATCGTGGAAACCGGTCAGCGCACGGGCCCCGGACAGAGTGAGGGTGGCCAGCGGTGTGCCGTCATCAAGGGCGTGAGCCCCGCCAAGGACCCGGGCAGCGAAGGCGGGTAGCGAAACGACCGGGACGGCGGGGAGTGCGTACAAGGCGGTACACACACCGGTGAGCAGGCCGAACGTGACGTCTGGTGTGCGCCCCAGACGCCGCGCCAGGCCGTCGGCGCGTACCCGGGCCGCCCACTCCGCAAGCGCGGGGACCGTAGCGACGAGCTCGTCGAGCGGCGTGTGCGCCCTCCCCCAGGCTTCCTCCTCCTCTTGGCGGGCTTGGACGAGCGATGTGACAGGCCCGGTGAGCGGCGCGACCGCGGCGGCGAGGCCATTCGGGCTAGCGCCCGAACGGCGCAGTACAGCGTCGACCGCTTCCAGCCGTACGGCCAGAGACCTGCCGCCACCGGGGGCCCGGGCGGAAAGTCACCCGGGCGGTATCGGGATCCGCCCGCAGATTGCCCCGACCGACGAGCCTGTCGAGCGCGCCGACGACGGCGTCCGGCTCGGCGGAACGGACATCCGCCGGCAGCGCGGTGTGCACGTCCTCGGGCCGCAGGTGAACAGCGAACCGCTCCTTGGCCGTCAGGAACGTCCCCATCACGTGGCGGTAGAGCGGGGTGTTCGGCACCGTGAGATGAGCGAAGGGGCCGAAGCCCGATGGCGCGGGAAGGGGGCCGGCGAAAGCACTGGGGGCGGTGACAGTCATCGCCGCCATTGTCCCTGAGGCGCGACAACCTCGGAAAGAGACCGAATTATCCGGCCGGTTCACCCCGTTCTGACCGGTTCAGGATGTCAGGACGAAGCCGGAGAAGGGGCGTCTCCCGATCGCCCCCGGGCTGTATCCGTTCGGGGCAAGGGTGACCTGTCCCGAACGGGACCTGCTGTCGGATACCGCCGATACCCTTGGCTGTAGGCGCGCGACCATCGGACCGTACGCGCGCGGCCATCACACAGCCTTCGGCAGACCTTCGAGGTGGGGGACCAGAGTGAACGCAACGCCACTGAGCCCGGACGATCCGGCCGAGCTGGGCGGGTTCACGCTGCTGGGACGGATCGGCCACGGCGGCATGGGCCAGGTCTACCTCGGCGAGTCCGCTGCCGGTGAGGCCGTCGCGGTGAAGGTGATCAAACCCACGGTTGTCGATTCGGAGACCCGGCAGCGGTTCGCCCAGGAGATCGAGGTCCTCAAGACGGTCTGGGGACCGCGCGTCGCCGCGTTCGTGAAGGCCGACACGGAGTCGGAGCAGCCGTGGCTCGCGACCGAGTACGTGGAGGGACCCGACCTGCGTCGGCTTCTCGACACCCGGGGTGTTCTGTCGCCCCTGGCAGCCGCTTCGCTCGGAGCGACCCTTGCCGAGGCTCTGGCCGGAGTCCACAGCCAAGGGCTGCTGCACAGGGACCTCAAGCCGGCGAACATCCTGCTCGGCCCCAACGGCCCCAAGATCATCGACTTCGGCCTCGCCGTCTTCGCCGAGTCCAGCGCCTCCCTCACCGCGCCGAACATGGTGATGGGCACTCCCGCCTGCATGTCTCCGGAGCAGGCGAACGGGGAGAAGCCGCTGACGGCCCCGGTGGATGTGTACGCGCTCGGGGCGGTGCTGCTCTTCATGAGTGCGGGCCACTATCCGTACCAGGCCGACCACGTACAGGTGCTGTTCAGCCACATCGTCAACCCCGAAAAGGCCCCCGACCTGACGGGAGCCCCCGAGGAACTGGTCGGTCTCCTCTCGTCCATGCTCAGGTACGCGCAACACGACCGTCCGACGATGGACGAGGTCGTCACCCAGTGCGTTGCGGTCATCAAGGCGCACGGGGCGACCGTGGCCCAGGCCCGACGGCAACTGGCCTCCCTGACCAAGGTCGCGTACGGACCGCCGGAACCCTCCCACGTACCGGCTCCGGCTCCGCCGCCCACCGCCGCCGAGGCCTTCTCCGAAGTGCCGACTCTCCTGGCCCCGAACCTGGCGGCCATGGCACCGACTGTCCCACTGCAGCAGCCGTCCGCCGCCCCTGCCCACCCGCCGCGCTACACCCCGACGGTAGCGGTGACCACCCCGGAGGCCGAGCCCACGGCCGAGGCCCAGCCCACGCCGGCGCCGCATCCGCGCCCCCGCCGTTCCGTCGCCGCGCTCCGGATCGCGGCACAGTTGCGGGAGACGTACGCGTCGACGGCTCCGTTCTGAGCGGGACGGCAGGCCGCGACGCTCCAGGGTGCACCAGGCCGAGGTGGTCCTCGCCCCTTGTCCGGGGGCGTGGCCCGCACGAAGATCTACACAGTTCAGCAGCTATCAGGAGGTACCGCGGGTGACCGCCCAGCAGTCCAGTCGGCAGTCCAGCGGGCAGCCCGTCCCGGGCACCGGTCCGAGCCTCCCGCCCGGCGCCCAGATCGTCGTACGCGACGAGGAATGGCTGGTCAAGAACGCCACCCGCACCGATCACGACGGCGACCGCATCGAGGCTGTCGGGATCTCCGAGTTCGTCCGCGACCAGGAGGCCGTCTTCTTCACGGGCCTGGAGCGCACCCGCGACGGCGCGCCCGGCATCGAGCTGTTGGACCCCGCCAAGACCACCCTGATCAGCGACGACTCACCGAACTTCCGCCGCAGCCGGCTCTTCCTCGAAGCGATCCTGCGCAAGACCCCGCTGCCCCAGTCCGAGCGCGGCCTGGCCCTCGCCGACAGCTTCCTCCTCGACCCGCTCCCCTATCAGCAGCGGCCCGCGCAGCTCGCGCTCTCGGGCCGGAACCTGCGCCCCCGCCTGCTGATCGCGGACGTCGTCGGCCTCGGCAAGACCCTGGAGATCGGACTCACCCTCGCGGAGCTGATCCGCCGCGGCCGCGGCGAGCGGATCCTCGTCGTGACCCCGCAGCACGTTCTGGAGCAGTTCCAGCACGAGTTGTGGACCCGGTTCGCCATCCCGCTGATCCGCCTCGACTCCGCGGGCATCGAGCGGATCCAGCGGGAGATCCCGGCCGGCCGCAACCCCTTCACGTTCTTCAAGCGCGTGATCGTATCGATCGACACCCTCAAGAACACCGATCAGTACAAGCACCACCTGGAGCACATCCGGTGGGACGCCGTCGTCATCGACGAGTCGCACAACTTGATCAACCGCGGTTCGCTGCGCAACCAGCTGGCGCAGCTCCTCGCGCCGCAGACGGACGCCCTCATCCTCGCCAGCGCCACCCCGCACAACGGCAACGCCCGTTCGTTCGCCGAACTGATCGCGCTGCTTGACCCGGCAGCGATCCGTGACCCGGAGCGTTACTCTGCCGAGGACATCAAGCACCTGTTCATCCGCCGCACCAAGGTCAGCGCCGAGGTACGGGAGAAGATGTCCGGCCAGTGGGCCGACCGAGGCCCTTCCGAGTCGGTGCACTGCCCGGCGACCCCGGCCGAGGAGAAGATCTTCGACGAGCTGGCCCAGGTATGGCTGCCCGCCGAGGGGCGCTCGGTGACCGACGTCCCGCTCTTCCCGTACACCCTGCTCAAGTCCTTCCTCTCCTCGCACGCCGCGCTGAGCTCCACGGTCGAGACCCGGATCAAGACGCTTGAGAAGAAGGACGCCCCCGACGCGACGGGCGCCGAACTGACCGCCCTCCAGCGTCTGCGAGAGCTGACGGCCGATCTGACCACTGAGGATTCCGGCAAGTTCACCGCTCTCGTCGGGCAGTTGAAGGCGATCGGCGTCGGATCGCGCAGCGAGACACGTGTCGTGGTCTTCTCCGAGCGCGTCCAGACCCTGGAGTGGCTGCGGTCCGCCGTACCGGCCGCGCTCGGCTTCAAGGGCAAGGCTCTGGAGGAAGCGGCCCGCGTGATGCACGGCGGCCTCTCCGACGAGCAGCAGATGCAGTGCATCGAGGACTTCGGCCTCGCCGACGCACCCGTACGCATCCTCTTCACCGGCGATGTGGCGTCGGAGGGTGTCAACCTCCACCGGCAGTGCCATCAGCTCATCCACTACGACGTTCCGTGGTCGCTGATCCGCATCGAGCAGCGCAACGGCCGTATCGACCGTTACGGGCAGATCCACAAGCCTCAGTTCCGCGCCCTGATCCTGACCAGCGAGGTGGACGGCGCGAAGGACGACCGCACGGTCGCCGAGCGCCTCCTCGAACGGGAGCACGAGGCGCACCGCTCGCTCGGCACGGCGGAGGCGGTCTCCGGGCTGTACCGCGCGGAGGCCGAGGAGAAGTCGCTGATCCAGGACCTGCTCAGGGGCCGGACGGTCGACGAGTCGCTCCAGCACACCGCAGACGAGGCGGGCGGCGCGGACGATTTCCTGGCCGACTTCTTCGCCCAGGTCGACGACGTGTCCGCCGAGCCCGCCGTCGCGGCCCCGGTGTCGGACGGTTCCTCGGCTGCCCCGCCGAAGGCCCACGTGCCCCGTCTCTTCACGACCACCCGCGAGTTCGTCGACGAGGCGGTACGGGAGGTCTTCCCGGACGCCCAGCAGTCCCTCGGGATGGACCGGGACCCCGAGAACGGCCTGATCTCGTTCAAACCCCCTGTCGACCTGGTACACCGGCTGAAGGCGCTGCCGCCCGACTACCGCCGCGAGCAGCGCCTGAGCGAGCGGCTGCTTGTCACCCTCAACCGCAAGCTGGCCGACCGGGCCCTCGTACGGGCCCGTGAGTCGGGCACCTCCAGCTGGCCGGAGATCTCCCTGCTCACCGACCTCCACCCGGTGGTGGAGTGGCTGACCGACAAGGTCCTGGTGAAACTGGGCCGCCAGGAGGCCCCGGTTATCACGGCCGACGTCGATGCCCCCGTGTACCTCGTGCAGGGCATCTACTCCAACTCCCTCGGCCGCCCGACGGTCGTCAAGTGGATGGCCGTCACGGGCGAGGACGTCACGGACGACATGGTGGGAACACTGCGCGAGGCAGGTATCGGCCCGACCATGGCCAACCCCTTGCGGCCCCACGACGTGGACGGCCTGCGGGCCGGTATCCCGGCCGCCCTGGAGGCAGCGGAGGCCTTCCTCTCGCGCCACAGCGCGGAGTGGGACAAGGCGCTCCTCGCCCCGATCGAGGAGTACCGGCAACGCCTTGGCCAGTGGGAACAGCCCACCCTCGCGGGCGAGGAGACCAAGGACGACCTGTCCCGCCTCGCCGACTCCCTGCTGACGACGGGCCGGCCCATGCTGCGCGTCCTGGCCGTCCTCGATTCCGCCCACGGCTCCGCCGCGCACGCCTAGGAGAATCCCCATGACGTACGACTCCCTGGTCAACCGCGGTGACTACTTCTCCGCGCACTACCTGGCTGAGGTCTTCCCGAAGGACCTCAAGTCCGGGCTCCTCGCAGCCTGGAAGACCCGCGAGGAGGAGGCCAAGTCCTCGGACTCGGACGGCTCCGAGCAGGAACCGGCCCCGGACGCCTTCCCGGTCACCCCTCGTCTGGGTCTGCGCGCCCTGCGCCGCCCGTACTTCCGTACCCGCGCCTTCTTCGCGGAGGCGGCGGTCACACACGACGACGCGACAATGTACGACGCACCCGAGTGGCGCGAGAGCGCGACCGCTCTCAACGCCTCCGTTCTCCGCGCCCTCGGTTATGACGCCAAGCCCCGGACCCTGACGGTCTCCCGGGCGGACCACACGTACGAGATCCCCGTCGCGCACGCCGAACCGGGCCTGGTGGCAGTCGACTGCGGCTGGGCGGCCGAGCCGGACGCGGCCCTGGACCCGGACGGCTCCGGCCGCCTCCTCACCCCCGTACAGCTGGACGCCTCCACCGTCCTGCGTACGGGCTCGAAGCTCGCCTCGTTCCTCTTTGCGAGCGAGGACGCGCCACGGTACGTGCTGCTGCTGGCGGGCGGCGTGATCGTCCTCGCGGACCGGGCGGCGTGGGGCGAGGGCCGCTACCTCGCGGCCTCCCTGGACACGGCCCTGGACCGCAACAACACCAAGGACGGCCAGGAACTCGACACCCTGGCGGCCCTGTTCGGCGCGGACTCGCTGCGCACTCCGGAGGCGGGCGGCGAGAACCCGCTCGCCGGGCTCGTCGACAAGTCCACGAAGCATGCCGTGGGCGTCTCGTCCGAACTCCGTGACGGCCTGCGCGAGTCGGTCGAACTCATCGCGAACGAGGTCCTTGCACGGATCACCAGCCACGACGGCGTCCGCCTGGAGGACGTGAAGGAACTCCCGGAACTCTCCCGGCAGCTCACCCGCGAGTCGCTCCGCTACCTGTACCGCATCCTGTTCCTCCTGTACGCGGAGGCCCGCCCGGAGCTGGGCATCTTGCCGTCGGACTACCCCGAGTACCACCAGGGGTACGGCCTCGGCCGCCTCGGCGAACTCGTCGCGGAGCGGGACCTGGTGGGCGAGAAGGCCCGCGACGGTGTCTACCTGTACGAGTCCCTGGACCTGCTCTTCAGTAAGGTCCAGGAGGGCTACCGGCCGCGCCGCACGCACGGGGTAGGTGCCAAGGACTCCGAGGATGTCGGCCTCCGCTTCGAACCCCTCCAATCGAAGCTCTTCGAACCGGACTCGATCCGTCTGATCGGCGCGGAGTCGGTCAAGGACCCCCGCCACGACGACGACTCGGACGAGGGCCCGCGCTACCTGGACACCCGGCTCCGCAACGCGACCCTGTACACGGTCCTGCGGAAACTGATGCTCACCCGGGGCAGGAAGGGAGAGCGCGGCGGCTTCATCTCGTACGCGCAGCTCGGCATCAACCAGCTCGGCGCGGTGTACGAGGGCCTGATGTCGTACGCGGGCTTCATCGCCGGCGAGGAACTGTACGAGGTCGCGAAGAACGGCGACCCGAAGGACGGCTCCTGGCTGATCCCGTCGTCGAAGGCCGACGAGTACGCGGATTCCGTCTTCGTACGCCGCAGGGACGAGGAGACGGGCGCCGATGTCCGGGTCCGGTACCGACCGGGCTCGTTCGTCTACCGCCTCTCCGGTCGCGACCGCCAGACCTCAGCCTCGTACTACACGCCGGAATCCCTGACGAAGGTCACGGTCCAACTGGCCTTGCAGCACCGCCTGGACCAGGACGACACGGTCACGGAGGCCCGGGAACTCCTGGACTGGAAGATCTGCGAGCCCGCCCTCGGCTCGGGCGCGTTCCTCAACGAGGCCATCAACCAGGTCGCGGCCGAGTACCTGCGCCGCCGCCAGGACGAGACCGGCCGGGCGATCGACACCGAGCAGTACCCGGTGGAGCTCCAGAAGGCCAAGGCGTACATCGCGCTGCACAACTCGTACGGCGTGGACCTCAACTCGACGGCGGTCGAGCTGGCCGAGGTCTCGTTGTGGCTGAACACGATGCACCCCGGTATGGAGGCGCCGTGGTTCGGCCTCCACCTGCGGCGGGGCAACTCGCTGATCGGCGGCCGGCGGGAGATCTACGGTCCGGAACGCCTGAAGAAGGGCGGCTGGCTGGGCGCCACACCGGAACGCTTCCCCCTCACGGAGGCTTCGGCGGGCCTGCCGACCGGCTCGGTCCACCACTTCCTGCTCCCGGCGAAGGAGTGGGGCGCGGTCGCCGCCGAGAAGGAGGCGAAGGCCTTGGCCCCGGAGGAGGCGAAGGCCCTGGGCGCTTGGCGCAAGGCGATCACGAAGTCACCGAGCGCGAAGCAGACGGCCCGGCTCCAGGGGCTCGCACGTCGGGCGGAGTACCTGTGGCAGCTGGTGGTGCGTCGTTTGGAGATCTCCGAGCGGGACATCAGCCGCAAGATCGACGTCTGGGGTGCGGAGCCGGAGTGGTTGCGGCAGCCGGTGGAGGCAGTGCAGCGAGAAGAGGTTCTGGCGGACCTTGAGGCGGTGGACACCCCATACTGGCGGCTGAAGACGCTGATGGACGCGTGGTGTGCGCTGTGGTTCTGGCCGGTTCAGGAGGCGTCGCTGCTGAATGGTACGAATCCCCACTACCGGCAGGCGGCGGAGCTGGCGGAGCAGTCGGCGGCGTATGAGGTGGCCGTCTCGGGGGCGGAGGAAGAGGACGGGGACGAGAGCGCCGGTGTCCTGATGTCCTGGGAGGAGGAGGCCCTCCCCGGTTTTGGTACGGAGGCCAAGCAGCTGTCCTTGACCCAGGAGTCCGTGGCCAAGCGCCGGATGGGCCGCCGCAAGGAGTCCATCACTGAGCGGCGCCGCGAGGTGATCCCGCTGACGAACCTGGACAACTGGCTGGACTTCGCGGAGTCACTGCTGGGGACGCAGAACGTGCCGGCGGAGTCGTTGATCGCGGAGTTCGAGTCGCTTACTGAGCTGACGCCGTATGAGGATGCGCTCCCGGACTTGATGGGGATGGATCGGTCTTATTGGCTGGAGTCCCGGTTCCCTTGGGCAGCTCGGTCGAAGGACATCGCCACCCAGCAGGGGTTCTTCCACTGGGAGCTGGAGTACGCGACGGTCTTTGAGCGGGGCGGCTACGACCTCCAAATGGGTAATCCGCCTTGGGTTCGCCCCGACTGGGATGAGCGCACAGTACTGGCCGAGCTTGATCCATGGTTCTCCCTCACAAACAATCCCGACATGGCCGAGTGGCGCGAACGGAAGGAGGAAATAACCAAGAAAGTTGCAGGTAAATCATTCTTCCTGAATGAACTGTCGGACAATTCCGGCACAGTAGCTATGCTCGGAAGCGAATCCACATACCCTCTAATCGCCGCAACCCGTGCCAATCTATACCGCGCATTCATGTGTCAGACATGGAAGAATTCAAGCCCGCCCGGAATGACTGGGCTGATTCACCCCGACACTCACTTCAGCGGAGCCCAGGAAGGTCTACTCCGGGCGGCAACTTACACTCATTTGCGCCTCCATGCACACTATTGGAATCAGCGTCGCATTTTCGCCGACATTAAGGAAACACGGCAATTCTCGATCAACATTTACGGCCACCCGGGCGCCGTAAGCTTTAAACACATGAGTTGGCTTTTTGCGCCGGAGACCCTACCTGCATCGCTATGCCACGACGGAACTGGAGGCCCCCCCGGAATCAAACACGACGGCTCTTGGGATGTCCGCCCACACCGGGCCCGCCTCGTAATTGTCAATGATGCCCTCCTAGCCCAATGGCAGAAACTTTCTGGTGAGACGGATGAGTCAACCCGTCAGGCCACCATGCTCTATCCGGTAACCGGTAACGAGCAAGGCGCCATCACTGCACTCTCTTCTTTCAGGAATCGCCTGGGGGCGCAGAACCCTCGTATCACCGTCGGAATGTTCGAGAATCTGGCCACGAAAAAACTCGGACTATACCGTCATGCCACAGGTGCGCCCTTCACACTGTCAGAGGCCATTCTCCAAGGGCCCCACTTCGGTGTCGCCACCCCGTTCGAGAAGCAGCCGAACATCCCCCTGAAGAATCGGAACGACTACGAATCCTGGGACCTCACACAACTCCCCGAGGAAGTAGTTCCTCGCACTAACTATGTGCGCGCATGTAACCCAGATCGTTATCTCAGCGCCCAGGATCAATGGAATGGCGCCCCGTACACGAAATATTTCCGCCTCGCCTGGCGAAGCATGATCCCCCTCGACACCGAGCGGAGCCTGTTCGCAGCTCTCATTCCGCCAGGCCCAGCACACCTCGACACAGTGCGCTCAATGGCACTCGCAGATAATCTCACCACTACCTTGAATGCCGGATTCTGGGCTTCCCTCCCCCTCGACTACCTACTCCGCATCACGAGCCGTTCCCATCTAGTGGTTTCGGACGCGGTCAAGATGCCTGCACCTGCTCCGGATCACCCCCTGGCCCCCGCACTCCTTCTTCGTACACTGCGCCTCAACTGCCTGACCAATGCGTACGCCCCCCTCTGGGAGGAGCTATTTCACGCCACGTGGCCACACTACGAGGACTGGGCACACTCTTGGCCTAATCTCTCGCCTCTCGCGCAGCACCTAGTGCCATTTTGGGCACACGACACTCCGCTTCGCAGCGAGTACGAACGGCGTGCAGCACTAGTCGAATTGGATGCCCTCGTCTCAGTCTGGCTCGGAATCAGCGCCGACCAACTGACAACGATCTACAGGTCGCGCTTTTACATCCTGGCCCAACGTGAGTCGGAGATGTATTTCGACGCCAATGGCCGCAAGATCGCAGCTAGCCACCACACCTACGGGTTCGGCCAAACCAAGGAGACCTACTCGGCTCTCCTCGATCACCTGAACAACCCGTCCGCCACTCCGCCGCCCGAGGGGTACACCGCCCCCTTCTACAAGGCCCACCGTGAGACCGAGATGCGGGCCGCGCACGCGCACTTCTCCGCTCGGCTCGACGCGGAGATCGCTGCCGGCCGGTGGGAACCGCCTGGGGAGGCCGACGCCTAGGCAGACGAACGGGCCCGCGCCAACCACGGTTGGCGCGGCCCGCGTTGTCGTACAGGTCAGTGCGACGCGAAGGCGACGAACGTCGCCCACTGCTCCGCGTCGAAGCTCAGCATGGCCCCGGCCTTGTTCTTCGAGTCACGGACGTGCGTTGAACGGGCGGCGTTCGCCACCTCCACGCACTCGCCGCCCGATCCGGTGCTGTAACTGCTCTTGAACCAGGCCGACTCAGGCACGGTTCCGGCAGACTCTTCGGTGTTCATGCATCTCCCAGCAGCTTCTCGATGAGGGCCAGCGTCTCGCGCGGAGTGAGCGCCTGAGCCCTGAGGATGCCGTACTGCTCCTCAAGCTCTCGGACCGGCTTCCGCTCTGTGTACAGACGGCTGTCCTTGTACCCCTCCACGTAGGCGATCCTCCGCCCCTCTCGCGTTTCGATCAAGGTGAAGGGGCCTTCAAGACCAGCGTGCTCCTCCACCTCGATCGGCATCACCTGGATTTCGACATTGCGCCGCTGCCCGCAGAGGAGGAGCTGTTCCAGCTGACCGCGCATAGCGGCCCGTCCTCCGAACGGGCGGCGCAAGAGCGACTCCTCGATGACGAAGCTGATGGTGGGCAGCGGCGATCGCGCAAAGATCGTCTGTCTGGCCAGGCGGGCCGTCACCCGCTCCTCGGCGGTCTCCTCGGACAGCAACGGCCGCCACATGGCACACACCGACCGTGCGTACTCCTCGGTCTGCAACAGCCCCGGAATGGCCTTCGTCGCATACACATGCAGCTCCACGGCCTCCTTCTCCAACTTCGCCGCGCCCCGGAAGAACGCCGGGTACTGAGCCCGCGCAACCTCCTCCTTCATCTCCTTCAAGATGCCGCGCGCCCCGAGCAGCTCATCCGCCTGATCGATGAACTTCGGCGGCGGGATCCGCCGCCCCTGCTCGTACGCCGCGATGGTCGCCGCCGAATACCCGGTCCTCGCCCCGAACTCCGCCCGGTCCAGCCCCGCCCACTCCCGAAACCGCTTCAGCTGCCGCCCGAACACCTGAAGGATGCCCGTCGCCCCCTGCTCGGCCTCGTACCCAGCTTCCACTTCTCGATCGTCCATGATCCGCGCCTCCCACGCCCAACGCCCCGGCCGTCCCGCCCCGCACCGCCGACACCCTCCGCACCGACGCATACAGCCCGCACCCGTCCGCGCGTCACTCCTGGTCAACGGTACTCACGCAACGCCACCGTTGGCGGCATGAAATCCACAACTCACCCCACTCAGCCCGCACACGAACTCCACGCCCCCGGCCAGGAGTTCGACATGCGCTTCACGTCCACCCCACGCGGCGCACGGCTCGCTCGGCGTCTCGTCTCGCACCGGCTTCACGAGTGGGGCCACCCGTACAACACGACTACCAACGACACCGTCACCCTCATCGCCGCCGAGCTCGCCGCGAACGCCGTACGCCACGGCCACGTCCCCGGCCGGGACTTCCGCCTCCGCCTGAGCATCGACGCAGACGCCGACGCCGGCTCCACAGCCATCCGTATCGAGGTCACCGACACCCGTACCGAGCGGATTCCCGCCCTCGCCTCCCCTGCGCCGGACGCCGAGGCAGGCCGTGGCCTGCTCCTCGTGGCGGCCCTCGCGACCCTTTGGGGCACCACATCCCGCGTCGCAGCCCCTGGCAAGACCGTCTGGGCGCAACTCGTTGTCAGTGGTCGGGTACAGAATGTTCCCCGAATCACCAACTGACCGAGAGGCTCTTTTCCTTGGCCAAGAGCAAGCGGCGCCACACCACCCGCTGGCGCGTCGGATACCTCTTCGTGCATGGCGTCGGCAACCAGAAACCGGGCACGACCCTGGAGTGGGGCAGGACCACCTTCGACGCCCTCCGCGACGTGCACGGCGAGCAGGTGCTTTCTTGGAAAGAACAGCCCCTGACGGCCTCGCCCGAGGACGCCGTGACCCGGCACGCCGAAGTCGTCATCTCCCTCGGCGGGGGTGGCGCGAGCCGTCGCGCGCTCTTCGCCGAAGCGCTCTGGGCCGACACGTTCACCGCACTGGGCCGGCCCTCCATCCGACGAACGCTGACGTTCCTCGTCGCAAGCCTCCCCCTTCTCTTCTGGGTGGTCGGTCCGGACCGACGCGACCTGCGGGTTCTCACCTCCACCGATCGCGGCCCCCTAGCCCGCAGGGAAGCCGGGCTCGCGCAGTTGAGGCTGATGTGGCGACTTCTCACCTTGGCGGTGATCGCGACCACGCTCGTTTACGGGATCTCGCTCGCGGCACACAGCCTGCTGGTGTCGGTGCTTCTGCTGGGTCTGCTGGCCTGGTTCGCCCGTTCCCGCCGCAACCTCCTGTGGCACGTCCGGGTCGCCGCCGTCGACG
This sequence comes from Streptomyces sp. NBC_01317, assembly GCF_035961655.1. Taxonomy (NCBI): domain Bacteria; kingdom Bacillati; phylum Actinomycetota; class Actinomycetes; order Kitasatosporales; family Streptomycetaceae; genus Streptomyces; species Streptomyces sp. NBC_01317. The sequence goes on from NZ_CP108393.1 coordinate 2,060,702, forward strand.
AGGAGCGGACGCGACAGCTCCTCGCGCACCTTCACCGCAAAGTGGCCTGGATGGAACGACATTGCGACGAGGTGGTCGTCGTCGCCCACTCGCAGGGCGGCTATCTCATGCACCGCGTCCTGTCCCCCACCGCCGACCGGCGCCACCCGAAGGTCCGGAGGTTCATCGGCGTCGGATCCGGCCTCAAACCGATCAGCCTCCTCAAGACCTTGGCCGACAGCGGCATCGGGCCCAGCCTATGGGGCCTCGCATGCCTCGTCCCGGCGTGCCTGTGGGGGCTCGGGCCTTGGACGTGGCAGCTCTTCGGATGGCTGGGGCAGACCTTCCTACGACTGCTGTATCTGGCCCTACAAGTGACGGTGACGCCGACAGCCGCCCTCGGCGATCCACACCTCGCAGAGCTCCAGCGCGACGTCCTTGCCATAGAGCTACGCCGGGCTTTCACAGCCCTGCCCAGCCAGCGTCTCGACCTCGCTCATGGGGCCGCTCTCGTCGTGTCCATCGCCACGGCCATCCTGTTGATGCGGCTGATCAACGCGGCCTTGCAAGCCCGGCCTCCGTATTCCCTCGACCTCGACCACCACAGCCGGGACATCAAGTGGCGCGAATACAGCAGCCCCCACGACATGGTCGGCCGGATGCTGGGCCCCACCCTCCCCGATGATGTCGAGCAACCATGGATCGCCCCGGTGGGCCAGCCCCTCGGCGACCACACGTTGTACTTCCACCGCACGGGCGTCCTCCCCCGCCGCCTGGCAGCCGACCTCCTCGGCGATCTCGGTCTGGAGCTGGCGGCGGCCGACTGGGACTGCGCTGTCACCCGGCTCGACGAGGTCCGGCGTCGGCAGGGAACACGTCGGCGCACCCTGCACGGCCTGCTGCTCAGCACGGTCACCGCCCTGCTCGCGGCCCCCGGGCTCTTCGGTAGGCCGTCCGTGCTCCTCGCCTACCTGCGTGCCTGGCTGCCGCTCGCGGTCCTGCTGCTGGTGCTCAGCGTTATCTTCAGCCTGCTGGCCCACCGGTCGGCGGGCAGGGCAGCCCGCCGCTTCACCGCGTCCCTGTCAGGAGACGCACCCTCGCGGCGCACGCGGTGGCGCGTACGGATCGTGCCGCCCGGTCCCCGCCTCCTCCCGACGGCTGCCGCGGCGACCGGGGGGCTGATTGCCACATACGGCACAGCCCGCTTCTTCCTGGCTGCCCGCGAGTACGGGGACACCTACGTCTGGCAGGGCTATCCGTTCCTCTTCCCCATGGGCGCCGGGCTGGTGCTCGTCGCCGGTGCCTCGGCGGCCGGGTACCCCGTACGAGCGCGTTGGTACGGGCTGATCGCCGTCCTGGGATGCATGGCCCTGTATTCGTCTTCGGCGCCCGCCGCCATGGGCTCGCCCTGGGAGCTGCGCCCCGAGGGGACACTCCTCGGCACCCTCGGCGTGTGCCTGGCCGTGGGACTGGCCGGCTCCCTCCACGCCCGGTGGAAGGCAATCGATCTGACCGCACAGGTGTGAGGCAGAATCAATGCGGGTCGACAGGAAGCCACTCCTACGAGGGAACGGACGCGAAGACATGTCACCGGAGGACAGCGGCAGCAACCGCGCACCCCAGCCGAAGGACCAGCTGTCCCTGTACGGCCGCTACCTGGACGATGCGGCCGCCGAGGACAGCGGGGGCTTCCTGGTGGAGATCGGGGCGGGCGGGCAGAGCACCGGTGTCGAGCTGGAGCGGCCCGACGAGGAGCCGGACATCGCGGATGAGCCCATCACGGCGCCGTACGACCCGTCCAAGATCGAGATCCAGACCCTCAACCCGACGATCAACCTGCTGATCTCCCGGCTGGTCAACGGGATGATCGACCTCGCCCCGGACTTTCAGCGCAAGGCGGGCATCTGGTCGGACGAGCAGCAGAGCCGGCTGATCGAGTCCCTGCTCCTGCGTATCCCCATCCCCTCCTTCTACGCCTCCGAACTGACCGACAGTTCCTGGGCCCAGGACAGTTCCTGGGCCATCGTCGACGGCATCCAGCGCCTCACCGCCATCGCGCGGTTCATCGCACCCGGAGCACTGGCGGAGGCGGGGGTGAAGTCCGGGCCGCTCAAGCTGCGCGGCCTGGAGTACCTCAAGAAGGACTTTGAGGGCAAGGGGTACGACGATCTGTCGGGGCGCATGCAGATCCGTCTCAACGAGAGCCAGGTCGTCGTTCACCTCATCCGTCCGGGAACTCCGGAAGAGGTCAAATTCAACATCTTCGCGCGTATCAACACCGGCGGCCTCCCGCTGACCCGCCAGGAGATCCGGCACGCACTCGTTCCGGGACCGGCCCGCACGCTCCTGTCCTCGCTCGCCGAATCGCAGGAGTTCGCCTCGGCCACCAGCTATGGCGTCTACAGCGAGCGGATGGCGGACCGCGAGATGGTGCTGCGCTATCTCGCCTTCCGGCTCACCGACCCCAACCTGTTCAGAAGTCAGGACTTCGACCAGTTCCTCGCTCTCACCATGCGCCAGGTCAACCGGCTCACCGATGACGAGCGGGAGGCTCACGCCCACGGCTTCCGACAGGCCATGGTCACGGCCGAGAAGATCTTCGAAGGTCATGCCTTCCGTAAACAGTTCCCTGGTCAAACTCGGCGCTCCCCCGTCAACAAGGCCATCTTCGAGACGGTTTCCGTGAATCTGGCCGCTCTCTCGGACCGTGAACGATCCGCGCTGGTAACCTTCCGCGAACAGGTCGTCGAGGGTTTCCAGCAGCTCATGACCGACCGGGACTTCGAGCGAGCCGTGTCCGTGGGCACCGGCGACCGGGTCAAAGTGGTCGACCGCTTCGCGAAGGTCCGCGAACTCTTCCGCACCGTCCTGGAGAGCAACGGGGGCAACACGCAGTGATCGAGCACCTGTCACTGGCCAACTTCAAGGCCTTCCGGTCCGCCCGTATCAGGTTGGCCCCGGTCACTCTCCTCACCGGCCTCAACTCCTCCGGCAAGAGCACGGTCCTGCAGTCCCTCGCGCTGCTACGCCAGTCGTACGACTCGGGCGTCCTCATGTCCACCGACGGGGATGCCAACAGCCGCGGGGGCTTCCTCCTCGACGGTGACCTCGTGGAGCTGGGGACCGGCCAGGACCTCCTGCACGAGGACTTCGACACCGCGGAGCCGGGCGGGGACCCGTTGATCGCCGTCGCGTTCGAAACCGCCACCAAGGAGACGTACGCCTGGTCCGCCCGCTACGCGGCCGAGCAGGATGTACTGCCGATCGTCCTCCCCGTCCAACCGGAAGGCTGGGAGGACGCACCCCTCTTCTCCCGGCGCTTCCAGTACCTCAAGGCCGACCGGATCACGCCCGCCACCACCTATCCCCGGTCCCACCACCAGGCAATCGGCCGCGGCTTCCTCGGAGCACGCGGCGAGCACGCCGTCAACTTCCTGCGGCACCACGCACAGGACGTCGTGCCGGACGGCCCTCTGCGGCATCCGCAGGCCGGCGGGCACACTCTGCTCGACCAGGTCGTCGCGTGGATGCAGGAGCTGTGCCCCGGGGTCAGACTCGAAGCCTCGGAGATCCCCGGGATCGACTCGGTACGTCTCAGCTTCGGGTTCGGCGGCACCGCCGGCCTCGACTCCACCCGGCTCCGGCGCCCGACGAACGTCGGCTTCGGTCTCACGTACGCCCTCCCCATCGTCGTGGCTTGTCTCACCGCCGGGCCCGGCAGCCTCATCCTGCTGGAGAACCCCGAGGCCCATCTACACCCGCGCGGCCAGTCCCGTATGGCCTCCCTCATCGCCGCCGCGGCGTCCGCCGGTGCTCAGCTCGTCGTCGAGACGCACAGCGACCACGTACTCGACGGGACCCGGCTCGCGGTCAAGCAGGGGCGGCTCGCGGCCGGGGACACCGCCGTGCACTTCTTCCGGGGCAACGGGGCCGGAGTGGAAATCATCACCCCGACGGTCGCCGAGGACGGATCGCTCTCCGAATGGCCGGAGGGCTTCTTCGACGAGTCGGACCACACACTGGACCAACTGCTGGGCTGAACGCCCGTACCGGATATCGGAGCTCACCAGGGGGGGAGAGCGCTCAGTGGTGCTCATGTTCTTCAACGAGAGGTCCTGCGTCTCGGACGCGACGCAGGCCGAAGCCCGGCAGGCCATGCGCGACTTCATCAAGGTCTGCCAGGCGGTGTGGCAGATCCATCGCGGGACGACTCTGGTGAGCGAGGTGCGGCTGGAGGACGTGGAGATCTCTCCGGGCTACTACCTCCAGCAGTGGCGCAACGAGCCCGCCAACCACGACGCCTGGCAGTTCATGCGGAGGACATTGCAGAGAAAGGCGCCCCTCTCGGGCGTGCTTCCCAAGCCACCGGAGGACCAGGAGAGCGAGTATCGACACGAAGGCGACCCGGTTCTCGGCCTGGCCGCCGCCCACCTGATGAAGATGCTGGCTGTCAGCCTGCCCACAGGCCCCCGCTGGGCGGCCCCCTGGCTCAAGGTCGACTACGAGATCCTCAATGACGACGGCTTTACCACGGACAGCGCGAGCGTCCACCACGCCTCCGAGGACGTACACGTCCGTGAGCACGAGGACTGGATACGCACCACCGCCGCCTCCGCCACCACCAGCGGTGTGCAGTTGTGGGAGGAGCGCGACACTTTGTTCCCTTACCTCCAGTTCGTGCCGGGGGTGGAGCAGAATCTGAAGGAGCTACCGGGCGTGGCCGTGGCGAACGTACGGGGCGAGCTCGTGCATCTCAATACCGCTGCGGAGAGCTGGAAGCCCGGGGAGTCGGAGCCCTCGTGGGCGGTCAAGGTCGTTCCCGAGAGCGACACCCGCATCAATATGGGGCTGGTCGACTTCACCGATCTCGACGGTGTGAAGAGGACGTTCAGTCCCCATGTCCGGTACCAGCCGTACCAGGGGCGTATCCACTTCCGACTGATCTCGGATGAGGGCAGGATCCGTGTGGGGTACGTCGGTCGCAAACGCCTGACGGCCGGGGTACCGCGCAGCGCCCGGTAGCGACGACTACGGCAGCCAGCGCGCCGCCTCTTCCCGGTTGACCGTCTCCGCGTCGACCCACCAGTGCCCGGCCTCCTTGTCCCACCGGGCCCGGAGCAGACGCTTGGCATCGTTCCTCTGCTCGTACGGGACGTTGAGGTACAGACGGCCGTCCCGTTCCAGTCCCGGGTACACCTTGCCTGCCGACGCCTCGGCTCGCTGGGCAGGCACCTCGGACGCCGGAGCGGTCTCTCCTTCGGGGCGCCACTGTGCTCGCGCCGGACGTTCCATGCGGGTGCGCTCCATCAGCCGCCGTACGCGGTCGCAGGAGGCCGGGTCGGTGTAGCGCATCATCAGGTCCGTCGGCCCGATGTTCGCGAGCAGGTTCTTCGAGCCGTGCCACAGGACCGAACCGTCCAGGATGAGGACCTTCTCGTGCATGCGGTCGCGGAACTCGACCCGGCAGCCGACAGCCTCCAGCTGCCCGACCAGTTCCCGGTGCCGCGCCGCGCGGGAGGGTTCCTGCTGCTCCTCCGGCGGGCGGGTGAAGACCGTGACCTGGACCCCGGCAGCCGTTTTCGGTTCGAGCATCCTGGCCCACCGGCGGACCGGCGGCGCGTCCATGAACGCCGAATACAGCTCGATGCCACGCTGCGCTCGCTCCACGTCCCATGCCACCGCTTCCTGGACCTCGCTGTGTTCGAAGAAGGCAGGCCGTGCCAGTTCCTCCGCCGACATGGTGGCCAACTGGTCCGCGTCGCGGACCGGGATCAGCTGGTCGGCTGAGATGGTCTGCGCGTGCGCCTCCAGATGGTCGACCATCGCCAGTGCCTCGCTGTGCGGGGCCACGTGCTTGCGAAGGAAAGCAACGTCCGCCACGACGACCAGGTGGTCCTGGGCCCGGCTGAGAGCGACGTTGAGGAGGCGGCAGGTCTGCGAGGACAGCCCCGTACCGCTGTAGAAGAAGCCGGCATCCTTGCCGGCGCCCGCCACCGTGTCGAGGAGTACGACGGGGCGCTGGCTGCCCTGGAACCGGTGGACGGTGTCGACCAGGCCGTCGTAGTCCTCCCCGAAACGGTGGGCCAGGCTGCTCTTGAGGGCCTTGACCTGCTCCCGGTACGGGGAGATGACGGCGAGCCGGTCGGTCGCCCGTTCGCCTTCGGGGACCTCCTGCCACTTGCGGCCGGGCAGGATTCCCTCGTACTGGAGCCCTCGGACCAGCTCGTGGATCACCGCGGCGTGAACGGCGTTCGTCATATGCGGCTTGCGTCCGCCGCCGGAGATCCGCCGGCCGGACGTGTCGATCAGGATCACCGGAGAGTCGATGAGGGGGGCGAACGGCAGACGGCTGGTGTTTCCGCACCCGGTCCTGAGCGGGGCGTCCGGATACGCGACCTCGTTGACGACCGCGCAGATCGGCTCCCGCATCCTGTACTGGGTGTCGAGCGCCACCAGTCGAGGGTCCTGGCGTACCCGGCCGGAAGGGTCGACCAGGCCTGCGGCATGGAAGGCGTCCCGCGCCGCCCACTCACGGGAATGGGCACGCTCCTCCTCGCTCGCCGTCCGGTCGCCGTCGCCCTTGGTTACGGCGGGCAGCTGCCGGAAGTCGCCGGCCACGATCAGCCTCTTGCGGGCGAGTCCGGCTGCGAACCAGGCCGAGGGAAGGTTGACCATGCCGGCCTCGTCGATCACCACGACATCGACCTCGTCGAGCAGCTTCCTCGACTGGACGGCCTTGGCCACGGTCGCTCCGAGCACCCGGCAACGGGAGCGGACTTCGTCCTGGATGCGCTTGCGTTTCTGCCCGAGTTCGTCGAGTCGCTCCTGGAGAGAGGCAACGGACTCGACGACGTTCTGCCTGGGCGGGATCCCGAGGACGGCGGCGCGGGCAGCAGGGAGGGCTCGGCCGGCCTCGGCGGCCTGCTTCTCGCCTGCCGTGTGGCGACGGGCCGCGCGCGAGACGTCCTCCCTGGCCCGCCTCGCCTCGTCCTCCTCATTCGCCAGGGCGGCCTGGAGGTCACGGAGTTTCGCCGCTCTGCGCTCCACGAAGAGTCCGCTCGGCTGCCCGGCCTTCTCCATCTTCAGCCGCAGCTGTGCGGCCAGGGTGTCCGCGGCAGCCACCGTCTTCGCCGCTGCGGCGTGGTCGCGGCCGGCCCCGGCCATCTCCTGTGTACCGGTGGCCTGGTCCGACTCCAGCTCCCGGACCCGGTCGTGCAGGACCAGCGCCGCCCGTGCGCCCTTGAGCTGGTCGGCCGCCGTGCTGATCTGCCGGTCGATGCTCTCCACCAGCAGGGCGGCGATCCGGGCCGGGTCGACCTGGTCTCCGAAACGGCTGCGCAGCGACGGCAGGACAATGCCCCCGGACCGCTGGACGATCCCCTCTGCGAAGCCCTCCTCGTGCTCCAGCAGGGAGCACATCCGCTCAAGGGCCTGGTCCACCGCGACGTTCGTGGGAGCCAGGAAGAGGACCCTGAGTCCTTGACGGAAACTGCCCTCCACGATGTGGCCGACGACATCCGTCTTCCCGGTGCCGGGCGGCCCCCACAGGAACAGCACCTCACTGGCGAGGGCCTGCGCGACGGCGTCACGCTGACGCGGGTTCAGCTGGAGCCCCGCCCAGTTGGCCACCCACTGTCCCGGGTTCTCGGCACGGCTGGTGCGCGGGGTGCCCCGCCCGACCAGCCAGCCCGCATGGTCCGTGTCGATGGGGCTGTCCTGGCCGCCGGCCGTCTCCAGGCGCTCGGCCAGCACGGCCCAGTTCACGGAGTCGTCCTTGCGGATCTGGATGTTGGCGGGCGCCGTCCCGAGATCGGCCTTCGTCACGAGCCGTACGGTTCCGTCAGGAGCACGCGTGGCCTCGGCCGGATCCCATGGCTTCCGGGAACGTGACGGCCGGGCGAGGACGGGAAGACCGTGCAGGCTGTCCTGCCAGGCACGGCACTCGAAGAGATACTCGCGCGTCCCCCCGGACTGCGAGAGGAGCCGTCCCTTGGACAGGGCGACCTTCACAGCGCCGTCGGCGTCGCTCCGCTGTTCGGCGAGGATCTCGGCGCGCGCCGCCGTCAGAAGCTCCTCGACGGGATATGGACGCCCCGTGCCGGTCATGTTCACCGCTCCCCCACCATCGTCCCAAAGCTTCGGTGACTGTACGTGAGTCGACCGCCTTCGAACGGACCATTCGACGGCCATGGCCAGGCACCCACCTGTCACTGGCCTGAATCATTCGCGATCGGTCGTTGCCAGGAGCGATGTCGGCAGCTCCGTATACCGTTGGCGCAGCTCACCGACCTGACTCGAAGCGAAGGAGAACGTCGTGAGGCCCACGCTGGCCGCCGCGCAGCTGCGGGGCAGTCTCACCCAGTACCTCACGACGACGTACGCGCTCACCGACGAGGACACCCGTCGGGCACTGGAGCGGTTCCTCGAACATCCCGAGACCGGGATGTTCCGTGGCCCCTATCTGCGGATCAGGACCCCCTTCCACAAGGCCGTCGCCGGCTGGGAGAAGCACCTGGAGTGGAACCCGGGGTTCACTCCGTACCGGCATCAGGCGAAGGCGTACGAGCGGCTGAGCACGCTCCACGGGCCCGCCCTGCCGACGCTGGTCACGACGGGGACGGGTTCCGGGAAGACCGAGTCGTTCCTCGTCCCCGTCCTCGACCACTGCCGCCGCGAGAAAGCCCTCGGCCGCCGCGGGGTCAAGGCCGTGCTGCTCTATCCGATGAACGCGCTCGCCACCGATCAGGCCGGCCGCATCGGTGAGTACCTCGCGCAGCCGGACCTTGCCCAGGTGACCGCGGGGCTCTACATCGGCGACCGGCCCGACACCGACTTCCGCCGGGTGATGACGCGGCGCGAGGAGATGCGGCAGTCACCGCCCGACCTGCTCATCACGAACTACAAAATGCTCGATCTGCTGCTCCAGCGGACAGAGGACCGCGCGCTGTGGCAGGACTCCAAGATTCAGTACGTGGTGCTGGACGAGTTCCACACCTATGACGGGGCGCAAGGCACGGACGTCGCCATGCTGCTGCGCCGCCTGGCGATGGCCACGGGGCAGAGCAAGCCCGGGCGTCCCCTCGGTTCGATCTGCCCGGTGGCGACCTCGGCGACCCTCGGTGAGGGCGGGCCCGGCACCGGACCCGGCTCCATCCTGGAAGTGGCCGCTCAGGTCTTCGGCATGCCGTTCTCCGCGGACGCGCTGGTGGGCGAGGAGCGGATGACGCCCGAGCAGTTCACCGGGCCGGTGAACTACGGTCTGCCCGAACCGCCTTCGCCCGAGGAGGTCATCGCCCGCTCGGGCGGCCCCGACGTGGTGTCGCGCCCGGACACGCTCGATCTCAATGCCCTGGCGGCACGGATGCTCGGACAGCAGGGCCTGTCCGCCTTCGAGATCGGACGGCTGCTCAAGCAGCACGATTTCACTCAGGGGGTGCTGTCCCTTCTCGACGGGGACCCGCTGAGCGAATGGGAACTCCGTGACCGCCTCGGCCGGTTCGGGTACACCTGGGGCCGGACCGCCCGGGAGAACCCCCGCCTCGCCCTCGCCGCGCTCGCACGCTTCGTCGCCCTGCTGTCGGCCGCCCGTGATCCGGAATCGGACGAGCGCCGCCCGCGCCCCCTGCTGCACGTGGAGACCCATCTTTGGATCCGGCCGGTCGGCCGGATCGTGCGCGGAGTCGGCACGGGAAAGCCCGAATTCCACTGGTACGAGGACGATCGCGCTCCGCGCTCCGCGCTGCCCACGGCACCCCCTGAGGGCGACGAGGAACCCGAAGCCGGCCAGATCGGGCATGTGGCGCGTTCTCATCGCGCGCAATCGGCGATCGGCGCGGACACCGCCGTACGACAGGCGAGCATAAGGCTGCCTGCCGTGTACTGCCGCAACTGCGGCCGCTCCGGCTGGGCGGCCGTCTCTCCGGAAGCCGATCCCCAACAGCTCGTGATGGCCCACGACAAGATCTGGCGCGCCAGCGTGGGGCGGGAGAAGCGGCGGATCCGCTATTTCATCGCTGCCACGGCCGCGGAGCAGGAGGACACGCTGGCGGCAGTCAGCCAGTCCCGCCCTGCAACGGGAGGCGGACAGCCACCGGCGCTGATCCTGGACGGTGCTCAAGGGACATACCGGCTAGCGGTCGCCCAGGACGCCGGGAACCTGCAGGACGCCTGCTTCGTCCAGGCGATCACCGAGAAGAAGACCGCCGACCGAGCTGCCGTCGATCAGCGCTGCCCTGCCTGCGACACCGACAACGCGATGCGCTTCCTCGGCACTCGGCCGGCCGCCCTGGCGGCGGCGACGGTGACCCAGCTGTTCACCGGTCAGGAGGTCGCGCTCGAAGCGGAGGAGCGCAAGACCCTCCTGTTCAACGACTCGACCCAGGACGCCGCCCACCGTGCGGGGTACGTGGCGAACCGGTCGTTCACGTTCTCGCTGCGCTCACTCCTCGCGCGCAACCTCGACGAATCAGGCGAGCCGTCAGCTCTGAACGACCTGATCGGGAACGTACTCGACTCCGTCGACGATCCGCAGGCCCTTGCTGCCGTCGTCCCGCCCGATCTGTACGACGAACCGGGCGTGGACCGGCTGCTCTCCGGGCGGGGCACGGGCGATCTGCGGACCTGGAAGCTCATCGGGGAGCGGCTCGCCTTCGCCACCGTCATGGAGTTCGGGCTCCGTTCCCGGCAGGGCCGCACCCTGGAACTGACCCGGACGGCAGCCGCCGAGGTCGTCATCGGGGACCAGAACCGGATCACCATGCTCGCCCGCGACCTGCACATGGCCCTGCCTGGCCAGCTTCTCGGCACCGGCCTGCCGACGGCCGAGCGCTATCTGGCCTTCGTCCGCGGGCTGCTGGAGCGGGTCCGGCTGCGCGGCGGGGTCCGGCACCGGTGGCTGGAGCCGTGGGTGAAGGACGCCGGGGTGACCCGGTTCAAGATCTGGGGCGGCAGGCCCGACGGCATGCCGGCGTTCCCCGACAGTGTGGCGGCGCCGCGCTTCCTGCTCGACGGTGACAAGGGCAGGTCCGACTTCGACTCGACGACAGCCCGCACCGGTTGGTACCAGGACTGGGCGCGCCGGTGCCTGGGGCTCGACGCCCCCGGGGCGACGGAGTATCTCCGCAGACTGCTGCCGGTCCTCGTCGACGAGGGTCTCCTCGCGGTGCGGACGGCACAGGACCGGACGATGAAGGTCTACGGCCTGCAGCCCGGCCATGTCGAGGTGCGGCTCCTTGAGGACGACATCGTCAACAAGGCCTTCGTCACCTGTGAGGCGTGCGGCTGGCAGCAGGTGGTCCATCCCTCCCGGCGGACCCGCTGGTACGGCCATCCCTGTCCCCGGTACCGGTGCCGGGGACAGATCACCGCGCCGCAACCGGGCCAGGCCACGGTGCTGTCCTCCGGTTCCACCAGCTTCGGCGGCCCCCGGCCGCGCGACTACCGCGACGACTACTACCGGCACCTGTACCGGACGGGTGGCACCTTCCGGGTCGTCACAGCCGAACACACCGGCATGCTCACCCGGCCGCAGCGGGAGCGCGTGGAGCGGGCCTTCCGCGACGGCACCCACTACACCGACCCGAACGTGCTGTCGTGCACTCCGACCCTGGAGCTCGGCATCGACATCGGAGACCTGTCCGCGGTCCTGCTGGGATCGCTTCCGAAGGGCCCTGCCAACTACGTACAGCGAGCGGGCCGCGCGGGCCGCAGGACGGGCAACGCCCTGGTTGTGGCCTTCGGCGGTCGCCGGGCCCGCGATCTGTACTACCTCGACGAGCCGCGGGAGATGATCGCAGGGGATATCGTGCCGCCTGGCTGCTACCTCTCCGCGGTGGAGATCCTGCGCCGCCAGTACACGGCACACCTTCTGGACCTCGCGGCGCGGGGCCGGCTCACGACGAGCGACGGTGAGCCACTGCAGCCCGCGCCGCGCCTGGTGTCGGCACTGTTCGGCAGTACGGCCTGGTGCCAGGAGCTCGCGGACGCCGCCCTCGCTCATGGCGCCGTGCTCGTCGAATCGTTCCTGGACCTCTTCCCCTCCCTCCCGGGCCGGCCGGACACCGGGGTCTCCGGCCAGGCCGCCGAAGAACTGCGCGCGTACGCGTGCGGTGGCATCGTGCGCTCGCTCCAGGAAGCCGAGGAGGAATGGACCGGCCGCGGTGAGGAACTCCGGCGCCGGCTCCACGCCATCGACGCGGCGATGGACCAGCTCGTGCGCAGTGATCCCGAGCAGGAACGCGAATGGCGCGAGTTGCGCGCCGAGCGCTACGCGACGGGCAATCTGCTGCGTGACCTGAACCAGACCAGTGCCCACGGGGCTCTCGTCGAGCTCGGTCTCCTGCCCAACTACACCCTCTCGGACACCACCACGCAGCTGGAGGCCACCCTCTCCTGGACGGAGCAGCCCGAGACCGAAGGGGCCAAGAAGACCTACCACAGCGAGGTCCGGGACTACGAGCGCTCCCGCCGGTCCGCGTTGTCCGAACTGGCGCCCGGAAACAGCTTCTACGTCAACGGCTACAAGCACGTCGTCCGGGCCCTGGACATCGGTAGTCCGGAGCGTCGTGCCTGGTCGGTGTGGCGACTGTGCCCCGCCTGCGGCTACGTCCGTACGGAGAACGCCCAGGCCGATGCCTCGCCCTGTCCCCGTTGCGGCGGCCGGGAGATCGCCGACGCCGGCTGTGTCCAGCGCGTTCTCGAACCGAAGCGGGTCATGTCACGCGACAAGCGGGACGACGCCCGGGTCCGCGACGACAAGGACGAGCGTGACAGCAAGAGGTACGCCGTCCTGACCACCGTGGACGTCGACCCCGTGCACCTGGCCACGGGCTCCTGGCGCCACGACACCGCCGTCTTCGGCGTCGACTTCACCCGCCAGGCCGTGGTGCGCACGCTCAACCTGGGCCTCGACCGTCAGGACGGCAGCAGCACCGTGCCCCTCGCCGGGGCCGACGTACGGATCAATCCGTTCTACGTCTGCACGAGCTGCGGCGGTGCCACCTCCGATGGGCGTCCGGTCGTGGACATTCATCAGGACGCGCTCACCGAATCCCTTGCCGCGGCGACCAGAGCCAGCGCTCACCACCAGCTGTGGTGCCCGCGCCGCAAAGTCCGGACGAGCACCCCGGAAGGCCAGGGGAAGGGAGAGGACGTCCCCCTGCTCCTGGCCCACGAGCTGACCACCGAGGCCGTCCGCATCCTGCTTCCCGCCTCGGTCGCCCGCGTCAAGGAACGCCTCGCCTCCTTCACCGCCGCGCTGTTCGTGGGCATCGCCGCACGCTACGGCGGCGACCCGGACCACATCGACATCACCGCCGCGTCCATGCCCGACGGCAACGACCCGGAATGGCCCCGTCGTTTCCTCGTCGTCTACGACCGTCTGCCGGGCGGCACCGGCTACCTGCACCGGCTCGCCACCTCCGACGGCTTCCGCGAAGTGCTGCTGAGGGCCCGCGAGGTGATCGACAGTTGCCCGTGCATCGAGAAGGGGCTCGACGGCTGCCACCGCTGTCTGCTGCGCCGCGTACCGGCCGGCGACTACGACAAGGTCAGCCGCAACGAGGTCCGGCAGATGCTCGACGAGCTGCTGGGTGCCGACGGCGGCGACTGGGCCACCTCACCGGTCACGACGACCCACCAGATCCCGCTGGAACGGCAGGCCGAGAGCGATCTTGAGGTCATGTTCCTGGAGACCTTGGACGAATGGGCGAAGCAGCCCTCGGCCAAGGCCAGCGCGGACGCCTACACGACCACGGCCGGAACGTACTCGCTGGACCTGCGACTGACCGGCGTCGACGGGGCCACCGTCAGCTGGCGGGTTTCCCAGCAGCGGGTCCTCGACGGCACCCGCCCCGATGTCCTCTTCGAACGTACGGATGCGCCCGGTCCGCGGATCGCGCTCTACCTCGACGGATACGAGTTCCATGCCGGGCCCAAGCACAAGGACAGGCTGGCCGACGACGCCGTCAAACGCACCCGGCTGCGCGCCGACGGGATACGGGTCTTCCAGCTCACCTACTACGACGTGAAGGACTGGCGGACCCGGGTCCGCGACACGGGGTACGCGAGCACGGGGCCGGAGAACCCGGTCTGGCTTCCGTACGGCGAGCAGGGCCAGAAACGAGCACGCGACTACTACGCGGGCGTGCACGGCGGCCTGCCGGGCGAGCTGTCTGCGAACCTCTGGGTGAATCCGGCCGACCTTCTGATCGCTCATCTGCGCGCCCCGGACGCTTCCTTGTGGCAGCTGCGCGCCGAGGCCGCAGTCGCGGGACTGCTGGGCGCCGGGGCCCGGATCGCCGCACTGCACCCTCAAGCCGTCGGCGAACAGCTCCTCACCGCGCTGCGGGGCGCCGCCCCGCAGGGGCCCAAGGGACCGGTGCAGCTGCTGACCGCGATCGACGCCGCAGGATGTGTGGTCACCGCCGCCGCGGACGGTCGCCACCGGCCGCCGATGTGGACCGCACTGACTCTGCTCGACGACAGCGACCGGGCTGTCGCGGACGAGGCAGGGCACAAGCGGCGCTGGCAGGGATGGCTCTACTGGAGCAATGTGCTCCAGTTTCTGGATCATGGCGGCGGTGACAGTGTCCAGTTGACGACCAGCCTCCTGGAAGGCTTCACCGTCGACGGCCTCAGCGTCGCCGGAGGCTCGGGCTGGCTCGAATCGCAGCGGGCCGAACGGCCGGCCACCGCCGTCACGGCGAGCCCCGCCGGAGACCTTATGGAAGAGCCCGCCCCGGTCGTCCCAGCCTCTCGGCCGGCCCATCCCTCCGACTCGGCTCATGACACAGGCTGGGAACAGGTGCTGGAGTTCCTCGACCCCGATGAACCCGGTCTGCTCCCCCTCAGCCAAGGGCTGCGCGCTCTGGACGTGGTGCCGCCGGAAGCCGGCTACGAGCTGGACGAGCACGGTTGGATGGCCGAACTCGCCTGGTCCTCCGCCCGCATCGCCGTGGTGACGGCCCACCGGCCGGCCGACGGGGAGCACGATCACGACGCGGAGGACCGGGACAGAGCCTTCACCGCGGCAGGCTGGTGGATCAGCACAGCCGTCTCCTGCACCCCCCGGGACATCAAGGACCTCCTCGCCACGGCAAAGGGCGAAGACACGGACGCGAACGACGGAGACCAGCAGCGATGACGACCACGGGCGTGACCCTGCGTCTGCTCGACAAAGCGGACAAGGAGATCCTGAGGCTGCCTCGTGCGGTCAAGGGCGCGATCTACGACTTCCAGCACAAGTTCAAGGAGAACCCGCACCTCCGGGGTCTGCGGTTGAAACAACTGGAGGGTCACGGCCGGCTCTGGTCAGCCCGTGTCAACGACGAGTACCGGGCCCTGCTGCTGCGCCTGGCGGACACCGACTGGCTCATCGTCTCCGTCAAACACCGCAAAGACGTGTACGAGAAGCTCGACCGGCTCTCGTACGGAATCAATCGGATCACCGGCGGCATCGAATACGTCGACCTCGAGATCGTCGAGGAGAGCGTCCTTCGTCGAGCGGCGACTCCCGGGCCGGCCACCGCCCCCATCGAGCCTGCCCCGGCGCCCGCTCCCGCCCCCCTGTTCGCCGCGTTCTCCGATGAGCAGCTCACCGACCTCGGCGTCGCGGGACCGCTCGTACCGGTCGTCCGGACCCTGACCACAGAAGATCAGCTCCTCGGCCTGGCGGAGTACGCCCCGCAGCTCACTTCCGAAGTCCTGCTCGCACTTCACGACGGCGCGTCGTACGACGCGGTGCTGGAGCAGATCACCAGTGCCGTCTCCGCACCGGGCCCCGTCGACACCGACGACTTCCGGGCCGCCGCCGAGCGGCCGGCCACCATAGTCACGACGACGGACGAGGCGCTGCGCGAAGCCCTGGAAGGCGGCGACTTCGGTCGGTGGAAGGTATTCCTCCACCCGACCCAGTCCCGGCTCGTCGACCGCGATTACTCGGGCCCCGCACGGGTGGGTGGCGGGCCGGGCACGGGCAAGACCATCGTGGCCCTGCACCGGGTCAAGCACCTGGTGGACCGGCTCCCTCCCGGACGCAACAAGCCCGTTCTCCTCACCACTTACAACAAGAATCTTGCCGCCGACCTCAGGTCACGGCTGCTCCAGCTGGGCGGCGAGGAGCTGCTGGCGCGGGTGGAGATCAGCCACGTCGATCAGCTCGCGCTGCGCGTCGTACGCGAAGCCGAGCCCGGAAGCGCCAAGCAGACGCTCGACGAGAGCCAGGCTCTGCGAGAGTGGCGTGCCATGCTCGACGAGCTGGGCGAAACCGGGTGGGACGCCCAGTTCCTGCACGACGAATGGTCGCAGGTCATCCTGGGCCAGGCCGTCGTTTCCCGCACCGAATACTTCCGTGCGCGGCGAGCCGGCCGGGGCAAGAACATCGCACGGGCCGAGCGCGCCGAGATCTGGCAGCTCGCGGAGCGTTTCACCCAGCGACTCGACCGCCTCGGGCGGCAGACCTGGGAACAGGTCGCGGAGCGCGCTGCGCGGCTGGAGATGGACCGCGAGCGGCGGATCCAAGCCGTCGAACGTCAGCGGGAGGAGGCGGGTGGTCTCGACAACATCCATCTTCAGGCCAGCTCGGCGGGCTGGCTGCGGCACCGCTTCCAGCACATCGTCGTCGACGAGGCACAGGACCTGCGGGCCGCGCACTGGAAGCTGCTGCGGGCGATGGTGCCGCGTGCCGCCAACGACATCTTCCTCGTGGGCGACACGCACCAGCGTATCTACGGCAACCAGGTCACCCTGGGCAGCCTCGGGGTCCATATCCGCGGCCGCTCGGCCAAGCTGACGTTGAGCTACCGAACGACGCGGCAGATCCTCGGATCCGCTCTCGGGGTGCTCAGCGGTGAGAGCTTCGACGACCTGGACGGCAGTACCGAGGACCTGGCCGGGTACAGGTCCGTCCTGACCGGAAGCCTTCCGCAGTTGCACGGTTGCGACGACTGGGAGTCCGAGCAAGAGTCGATCGCCGCACTCCTCGTCGACTGGATCGCCCTGCCGACACCCCCAGGGCAGATCGCCGTCTGCGTTCCGACCAACGCCATGGCAAGCGAGCTTGCTTACACTCTACTCGCCCACAAGGGAATCAAGGCCGTCGAGATCGGCCCCGAGGGCCCTCGTGGAGACGAAGGCGTCCACATCGGCACGATGTTCCGCTTCAAGGGACTCGAGTACCAGCGCATGGTCATCGCGGGCGTGCGGGACGGGCTCGTCCCCCGGGAGGCGGTCACCCGCCTACAGAGCGACGATGCCGTCCGCTATCGACGCGAGCTCCAGCGGGCCCGCTCACTGCTCTTCGTCGCTGCCACCCGTTCTCGGGACAGCCTCGCCATCTTCTGGCACGGCCGTCCGAGCCCGTTCCTCGACCCGCTCATGCGTTTGCCCGCTTCATGAACACACCGGACGGCTGAGCCACCCTGGAGCAGGAGATCCTCGGGGACTCAGCCGCCCCGTTTGGCGAGCCCAACGCTCCGGAGCACTGATGGCGCAGGTGACGCGTAATCAACAGCGGACGGGACGACGAGAACAGCTCCGCCCAGGCGATCCCTCGGTCACTCCTGACACGCTTGCGCGATCAGGCCGTCCCTTCGATGCGATGCGGCTTCACCTCCTGTAGAGACACCAGGGCTTGGAGGTTCGACCTACTCGGTGACACCCAGAGGCAGCTGCGCCGAAGTCACCGTGGGCCAGTCGTCTCTGACACCACAACAGCTCTCGCCTCGCGGTCGTCTATTTCCCGGACGCAGCGCATCGTGATCGCCGGCGGCTCCCTGCGGTCGGATGGCACGAGGCGGCCACGAAGCGCACCCTCAGCAAGGACGCGACGCCCCGTGCGGCTCGGTGAGCTCAAGCCTTGGCTGACGCGCAATCAGAACGGGCGTCAAGTGAGCGTCAGCCCGTCGCGCACCATTCCCGGAGAAAGTCACCGCAGCTGGCTCAGCCCTCGCGGTCGTGGGTGAAACCACAGGTCAGAGCAGTCTGCCCGGAACGGCACGCACTCCACGTCGTGTACCGGGGGAAGCAGGTCGAACAACCCACGCGAACCGTAAAAACGCAGGTCAGGCACCCTTCTCAGCAGGCTCCAGGATCGCCACGCACTCCACATGATGCGTCATCGGGAAGAGGTCGAAGGCGCGGAGTTTTCGGGGCTTGTAGCCCCCCTCTCGGAAGTACGCCAGGTCTCGGGACAGGGCCGCCGGGTCGCAGGCCACGTACGCGATGCGGCGGGCGCCGAGGGTGGTGATGTGTTTGACGACCTGTTTGCCGGCGCCCGCGCGTGGGGGGTCCAGGACGATCAGGTTCGTCTCCGTGATGTGCGTGCGGGGCAGGACCTGGTCGACCTTGCCCTGTTCGATCCGGACCCGGGGCAGGTCCTGGAGGTTGTGCCGCGCGTCCTCGACCGCTCGCTTGCCCGACTCGATGCCGAGGACCGCGCCGGTCTCGCCCACCCGTTCCGCGATGGCGCCCGCGAACAGGCCCACCCCGCAGTACAGGTCGAGCGCCGTGTCGCCCTTCCTCGGCATCAGGCCCTGCATCACGGCCTCCACCAGCATCTGGGGTGCCTCGGGGTGGACCTGCCAGAAGCCGCCCATGCCGACGCGGTACGTACGGCCGTCCGCCCGCTCGCGGACGAACGCGCGGCCGTGCACCCGGTGCACTCCCCCGTCGTGCTCCTCGACCCGCAGGACCGACACCGGCTTGTCCAGTTCGACCAGCGGCAGCCGGCCGCCCGGCCTCGGCGCCAGGACGACCTGGCGGTCGCCGGAGCCCGACGCGCCGATCGCCTCGACCGTCGCGATCTGCGGCCAACTGCGCTTCTCCACACCCAGTTCGCTGACCGCCTCCGTGGCGATCATGCAGTGGTCGACCGGCTCGATGTCGTGCGAGCGGTGCTTGCGCAGGCCCGCCCTGCCGTCCTCGTCCACCGCGTACTGCACCCGCGAGCGCCACGCCGGCACCTCGCCCGCCGGCAGTTTGTCGCCGGGCGCGGGCATGACCGTCCCGTCCCAGCCCGCCTCTTCCGGCGTCAGGCCCGCGAGCCGCTGGAGCTGCTCGGTGATGACCTCACCCTTGAGCCGCCGCTGCGCGCCCGGCTTGGCGTGCTGCCAGTCGCAGCCACCGCACCGGCCGGGGCCCGCGTACGGACACGGCGCCTCGACCCGGTCCTTGGACGCGTCGAGGATCTCCACCGCGTCGGCGCGCAGGAAGCGGGAGTCCGCCTCGCCCTCCGTCACGCGTACCCGGACCTTCTCGCCGGGCAGCGCGTGCCGTACGAACAGCACCCGGCCCTCGTCGGTACGGGCCACACAATGGCCACCGTGCGCGACGGGACCGACCTCGACCTCGTACTCCTCCCCCACCAGCGACGCCTGCTCGGAAGAAGGCTGCGGTTCTGTCTGCATGAGGGAGTAGCTCCAAGTTCACGGTTCGTGGGTGCGATCACGGGGGGGGTGGGAGTGCTGCACGGGGGGTGGTGTTGGGGGGAGACACGCCTGTGCTCCTGCTCAGCCCACCAGTGTACGTGCGCCCCGTCCCGCCGCCCGCCACCGGCGAAACCCTCCGCGACCCTCAGCCCTTGTTCGTCGGCTCCTTCGGCCTCTCGTCCACCGGACCCCGCCGCACCGCCCCCGGCGCCTGGTACACCGCCCTCTTCTTCGCGCGCTTCTTCGCCCGCTCCGAGGACTCCAGCTGGTACGGCACCGAGGTCACCATCACCCCCGGCGTGAAGAGCAGCCGCCCCTTGAGCCGCAGCGCGCTCTGGTTGTGCAGCAGGTGCTCGTACCAGCGGCCCACCACGTACTCGGGGATGTAGATGCTGACGGCGTCCCGCGGGTTCTCGGTGCGCAGGCCGCGTACGTACTCGATCACCGGGCGGGTGATCTCGCGGTACGGGGAGTCCAGGATCTTCAGCGGCACGTTGATGCCCCGCCGCTCCCACTCCTCCCGCAGCACCTTCGTCTCCGCCGGGTCGACGCTGATGGACAGCGCCTCCAGGGTGTCGGAGCGCATCAGCTTCGCGTAACCGAGGGCGCGCAGCGTCGGCTTGTGGAGTTTGGAGACGAGGACGATCGAGTGCACGCGGGACGGCCTGACGCTGTCGTCGGACGGGCCCTCGGCCGCCGCGATCTCCTCGGCGACCCGGTCGTAGTGCCTGCGGATCGCGGTCATCACGGCGAAGAAGATCACCATACCGAGCAGCGCGACCCAGGCGCCGTGCGTGAACTTGGTCGCCAGGACCACCACGAGCACCAGCCCCGTGAAGAACGCCCCGAAGGCGTTGATGGCCCGGGAGCGGACCATGTGGCGGCGCTTCGCCACGTTCTTCTCGGTCCTGAGGTGGCGGTTCCAGTGCCGGACCATGCCGGTCTGGCTCAGGGTGAAGGAGACGAAGACCCCGACGATGTAGAGCTGGATCAGCCGCGTCGAGTCGGCGCCGTAGATCCAGACGAGCAGCGCCGCCGCGCCGGCCAGCAGGACAATGCCGTTGGAGAACGCCAGGCGGTCGCCGCGGGTGTGCAGCTGACGGGGCAGGTAGCGGTCCTGGGCGAGGATCGAGCCGAGGAGCGGGAAGCCGTTGTACGCGGTGTTCGCGGCCAGGAACAGCACCAGCGCCGTGGCCGCCGCGAGCACCACGAACAAGAACGTTCCGTCACCGAAGACGGCGGCCGCCACCTGGGAGATCACCGGGTTCTGGACGTACCCCTGACCGACCGGGACGCCGCTGCTCCGCAGCAGGTCCGTCTCCGGGAACTCCGCCATCTTCACGTGCGTGGCCATGGCCAGGCCGATGATGCCGCAGAACATGGTCACGGCGAGGCCGCCCATCAGGGCGAGGGTCGTGGCGGCGTTCTTGCTCTTGGGCTTGCGGAACGCCGGGACGCCGTTGCTGATCGCCTCGACGCCGGTGAGCGCGGCACATCCGGAGGAGAAGGCGCGCAGGAGCAGGAAGACCAGCGCGAAGCCGGCCAGTCCCTGGTGCTCCGCCTTGATCTTGAAGTCGCTGGTCGGGGAGTGCATGGTCTCGTTGAGGACAAGACCGCGGAACGCGCCCCAGAGGATCATGAGGAAGACGCCGCCGACGAAGACGTACGTCGGGATGGCGAAGAGCTTGCCCGACTCCCGTACCCCGCGCAGGTTCATCACCGTCAGCAGGATGATGATCCCGACGGCACACGCCACCTTGTTCTCGATGACGAAGGGGATCGCCGAGCCCAGGTTCTCGACCCCGGACGAGATGGACACGGCCACAGTCAGGATGTAGTCGACCAGCAGCGCGCTGGCGACGGTGAGGCCGGCCTTCGGCCCGAGGTTGGTGTTGGCGACCTCGTAGTCGCCGCCCCCGCTCGGGTAGGCGTGGACGTTCTGCCGGTAGGAGGCGACAACCGTGAACATCAGGACCACGACGGCGGCGGCGATCCACGGGCTGAAGTGGTAGGCCGACACACCCGCGACGGACAGGACCAGGAGGACTTCTCCCGGTGCGTACGCCACCGAGGACAACGGGTCGGAGGCGAAGACGGGCAGCGCGATGCGTTTGGGGAGGAGGGTCTCTCCCAGCCTGTCGCTACGCAACGCCCGCCCGATGAGAATCCGTTTGGGCACGTCGGTCAGTTTGGACACGCAAAGGATCGTATGCGTTCGAACGATGAGCTGTGCAGGCAGCACCGCCTACTGAGATGGCGGCAACGGCGGCGTTGCCGCATAAGCTCAGGTGCAGGGGACACCGTATACGGTGTCCCGCCGGTCGCGCGGTATGCCGAGAAGGAAGAGTGAACAGGGTGTTTTCGCAGGTCAGCGAGATGACCAGGACTGCGGGGTAAGCGCACGTGCACATCGTCATCATGGGATGCGGCCGGGTGGGAGCCGCACTCGCGCAGACCCTGGAGCAGCAGGGGCACACGGTCGCCGTCATCGACCAGGACCCCACAGCCTTCCGCCGTCTCGGCTCCGGTTTCGGGGGCCGCCGGGTCAGCGGCGTCGGATTCGACCAGGACACCCTGCGGGAAGCGGGGATCGAGGACGCCGGCGCCTTCGCGGCGGTCAGCAGCGGCGACAACTCGAACATCATCGCGGCGCGCGTGGCCCGGGAGATGTTCGGCATCGAGAACGTCGCGGCCCGTATCTACGACCCCCGTCGCGCCGAGGTCTACCAGCGCCTGGGCATCCCGACCGTGGCCACGGTCCGCTGGACCGCCGACCAGATGCTGCGACGGCTGCTGCCGTCCGGCGCGGAGCCGCTGTGGCGGGATCCGAGCGGCGGCGTGCAGCTCGCCGAGGTGCACACGTCGGCGCACTGGATCGGGCACAAGATCAGCACGCTCCAGGAGGAGACGGGCGTGCGCGTGGCGTTCCTCACCCGGCTGGGCGAGGCCATGCTGCCGACGTCGCAGACGGTGCTCCAGGAGGGCGACCTCGTCCACGTGATGATGCGTACGGACGAGATCGAGAAGGTCGAGGCGTCATTCGCCGAGGGCCCGGACGAAGGCGGGAACTGATGCGCGTCGCGATTGCCGGGGCCGGGGCGGTGGGCCGTTCCATCGCGGGCGAGCTGCTGGAGAACGGTCACGAGATCCTGTTGATCGACAAGGCACCGACCGCCATCTCGGTGGAGCGGGTGCCGTTGGCGGAGTGGCTGCTGGCCGATGCCTGTGAGATCACCTCGCTGGACGAGGCCGCGCTGCAACGCTGCAACGTGGTGATCGCCGCGACCGGCGACGACAAGGTGAATCTGGTCGTCTCGCTGCTCGCCAAGACCGAGTACGGGGTGCCGCGGGTGGTGGCCCGGGTGAACAACCCCAAGAACGAGTGGCTCTTCAACGAGTCCTGGGGCGTCGACGTCGCGGTCTCCACGCCGCGTCTGATGTCGGCGCTGGTGGAGGAGGCGGTGAGCGTCGGCGATCTCGTACGGCTGCTGCGTTTCAGCCACGGGGACGCGAACCTGGTCGAGCTGACGCTGCCGCCGGAGTCCGCGGTGACGGGCACGCAGGTCGGGGACGTGGTCTGGCCCGAGGACACCTCGCTGGTGACGATCATCCGCGGGACGCGTGTGCTGACGCCGAATCCGGAGGAGACCCTGGAGGCGGGCGACGAGCTGCTGTTCGTGGCGGCGCAGGCGCGCGAGGAGCAGCTGGAGGATCTGCTGTCGGTGCTCCGCGAGGAGACGGACTAGGGCCTGCCAAAAGACGGGAAGAACGGCTTCGGGCGCCGGACCTGTTGCGGTCCGGCGCCCGAAGCGCGTCCTGTACGGAATCCCGTACGGAGCGGGCTCTACGCCTCGCGCCGGTGGCTCACCGGGCCGTCCGACGTCCCGGCGGCGGCGGCCTTGCGGGCCTTCTCGGCCTCCTCCTCCGCCTCCATCTCCGCGAACACGTCGATGGGCGGCGGCGCCTTCGCCAGGAAGACCCAGGTCAGCCAGACCGCCAGCAGGAACGGCGGGATCTTGAGCGCCACCAGGACCCAGCCGAGCTGCGCCGTGTCCGCCCACCAGTACAGCGGGAAGAGGATCGCGCACTTGGCCAGCAGGATCAGGCCCCACGCCCAGCTGGCCTTCGCATAGGCCTTCTTGCGGCCGGGGTTACGGGTGCGCCAGGAGAGGTTCTCCTTGAAGACCGGGCCCAGGATCAGCCCGATCAGCGGCACCCCGGCGGCGGCGGTCGCCAGATACGCGACGGCCAGGCCCAGCGTGTAGAGCATGCCCGGCAGGTAGAAGTCCTTGGCGTTGCCGGTCATCATCGCGAAGACGACACCGAAGGCGACGCCGAAGACCCCGCTGAACGCGTGCTTGACCGTGTCGCGGCGGACCAGCCGGACGACCAGGAGCACCAGCGAGACCCCCACGGCGGCGATCGCCGACGTGTGCAGGTCCTTGTTGATCGTGAAGATCGTGACGAAGAGCAGTCCGGGGAGGACCGTCTCCACCATGCCGCGCAGGCCGCCGAAGGCCTCGAAAAGCGCCGCCTCGGTGACGGCCTTCGCGTCGGCCGCCTGCTGCTCCGCCGTGGCGGGAGAGGCGGGTGGGGCTGTCGAGGCGGCGGGCTTGTCGAGTGACGTCACCGGCTACTCCTGTCCGAGCGGTCGGATTTCGTATTTGGGATTGAACAGCACCCGCCGGCCGTGGCTCATGGAGATCCGGCCGGAGGCGATCAGCTTGCGGCCCGGCTCTATGCCCACGATGGAGCGCCGGCCCAGCCACACGACGTCCAGCGGCGCGGTGCCGTCGAACAGCTCCGCCTCCAGAGCGGGGACTCCCGCCCGTGGACGCAGGGTGACCGTCCGCAACGTACCAGCCACCCGGACGATCTGGCGGTCGCTGCACTCGGAGATCCGGGTGCAGCCCGACGCCTGCGTGTCCTCCCGCAGCTCCTCGGACTCCAGATCCTCCTGGGAGCTGGACAGCCGTTCGAGCATCCGGCGGAAGCGGCCGCTCGGCTTCTCAGCACTCATACCTTGAGGGTACCGGGCCCCGGGCTCGGCGTTCGCGGGTCCCGCACCGGGTTTTCGAACCGAGATTCGAACCATGACACGCCCATCCCGTCCTCCCGTCGGCCGAACACTCGCATCAACGTTCGAAGCGGTAGCCCATGCCGGGTTCGGTGACGAAGTGCCGCGGGTGCGAGGGATCCGTCTCCAGCTTCCGGCGCAGCTGGGCCATGTAGACCCGCAGATAGTTGGTCTCCGTGCCGTACGAGGGCCCCCAGACCTCCTGGAGGAGCTGTTTCTGGCTCACGAGCCGGCCCGTGTTCCGTACGAGGACCTCCAGCAGGTGCCATTCGGTGGGCGTGAGCCGTACGTCCCGTCCCTCGCGGTGCACCTTCTTCGCGGCCAGGTCGACGGTGAAGCCCTCCGTCTCGACCAGCGCCACCCCCTCGTCGCCGTCCCCGCCGACCGGTTCCGCGCGCCGGACCGCGGCGCGCAGCCGGGCCAGCAGCTCGTCCATGCCGAAGGGCTTGGTGACGTAGTCGTCGGCGCCCGCGTCGAGCGCCTCCACCTTCTCGTCGGAGGTGTGGCGAGCGGAGAGCACGAGGATCGGGACACGGGTCCAGCCGCGCAGGCCCTTGATCACCTCGACGCCGTCCATGTCCGGCAGCCCGAGGTCGAGGACGACGACGTCGGGGTGGCGGGCGGCGGCGAGTTCGAGGGCTCCGGCCCCGTCGGCCGCCGCGTCCACCTCGTACTTGCGCGCCTTGAGGTTGATCACGAGGGCGCGCACGATCTGCGGCTCGTCGTCGACCACGAGCACCCGGGTCATAGGGGTCTGCCTTTCTGCGGGCCCGGTCATGAGCTGACGCGGGCGGGTTGTCCCGAGGGGGCCGGCGCGGGTCCGGGAGCCGCTCGGAGCGTGAGGACCATGGTCATGCCGCCGCCGGGGGTGTCCTCGGCGGCGAGGGTGCCGCCCATGGCCTCGGCGAAGCCGCGGGCGACCGCCAGGCCGAGGCCGACCCCGGCGCCGCGCGGGGCGTCGCCATGGCGCTGGAAGGGTTCGAAGATGCGGTCCTTGGCATCGTCGGGGACACCGGGGCCGCTGTCCACGACGCGCACCTCGACGCGCGAGCCGAGGGTGCTGGCCGCGACGACGACGGGCTGTCCGTACGGGCTGTACTTGACGGCGTTCTCCACGATGTTGGCGACCGCGCGCTCCAGGAGGCCGGGGTCGACGGCGACCATGGGCAGCGATTCGGGGACGTCCAGGACGACGCTGCCGTCGGGGACACCGCCCAGCGCCATCGGGACGACCTCGTCGAGGTCTATCTCGCGGATCAGGGGGGTGACGGTTCCCGTCTGGAGCCGGGACATGTCCAGCAGGTTCCCCACCAGGTGGTCCAGCCGGTCGGCGCCGTCCTCGATGCCTTCCAGCAGCTCGGCCCGGTCCTCCTCGGACCACTCCACGTCGTCGGAGCGCAGGGAGGTGACCGACGCCTTGATCCCGGCCAGCGGGGTCCGCAGGTCGTGGCTGACCGCCGCTAGCAGCGCCGTACGAATCCGGTTGCCCTCCGCCAGCGCCCGCGCGTGCTCCGCCTCCCCCACCAGCCGCTGCCGGTCCAGCACCACCGCCGCCTGCGCCGCGAAGGCCGCCAGGACCCGGCGGTCCTCCGCCGGCAGCACCCGCCCCGACAGCGCCAGCGCCATGTGATCCCCCACCGGCATGTCCACGTCGGCCGCCTCGGGGCGGTCCACGGGCGCGGGCCCCACACTGCCCGCGCGAGTCCAGGGCTCGACGTCCCCGCCGCGCTCCAGGAGGGCCACCGACTCCATGGCGAAGGTCTCCCGTACCCGCTCCAGCAACGCGTCGAGCGTCGTCTCCCCGCGCAGGACACTGCCCGCGAGGAACGACAGGATCTCGGACTCCGCCCGCAACCGGGCGGCCTGGTGCGTACGGCGGGCCGCCAGGTCCACCACCGACGCGACGGCCACGGCGACCGCGAAGAAGATCGTGATGGCGACGAGGTTCTTGGGGTCCTGGATCGTAAGGGTGTGGGTGGGCGGGGTGAAGTAGAAGTTCAGCAGCAGGGTGCTCACGGCGGCCGAGGCGAGGGCCGGCCGCAGCCCGCCGAGCAGCGCGGACAGCACCGTCAGGAACAGGAAGAGCAGGACGTCGTTGGCGAGTCCGAGCGTGTCGTGCAGGGCCGTGAGCAGGAGGGAGAGCAGGACGGGCGCGACCACCCCGACCAGCCAGCCCCAGATGATCCGCTGGCGGCCCAGGCGCGCGCCGCGCGCCACCGGCAGGCCGCGCCCCTTGGCCACTTCCTCGTGCGTGACGATGTGGACGTCGAGGTCGGGGCCCGACTCCCGGGCGACGGTCGTGCCGACGCCGGGACCGAAGACGTACTGCCACGTCTTGCGGCGGCTGGAGCCCAGCACGATCTGGGTGGCGTTGACGCCCCGGGCGAATTCGAGCAGCGCGGAGGGGATGTCGTCGCCGATGACGTGGTGGAAGGTGCCGCCGAGGTCTTCCACCAGGGTGCGCTGGACGGTGAGTTCCTTGGGCGACACGGCGGTGAGGCCGTCGCTGCGCGCTATGTAGACGGCGAGCACCTCGCCACCCGCGCCCTTCTCGGCGAGGCGGGCCGCGCGGCGGATGAGCGTACGGCCCTCGGGCCCGCCGGTCACGCCCACGACGATGCGTTCGCGGGCCTGCCAGGTGGAGCGGATGTTGTGCTCGCCCCGGTACTCCTGGAGGTATTCGTCCACCCGGTCGGCGACCCAGAGCAGCGCCAGCTCACGCAGCGCGGTCAGGTTCCCGGGCCGGAAGTAGTGGGAGAGGGCCGCGTCGACCTTGTCGGGTTTGTACACGTTCCCGTGGGCCATGCGGCGGCGCAGCGCCTGCGGGGACATGTCGACCAGCTCGATCTGGTCGGCCCGCCGCACCACCTCGTCCGGTACGGTCTCCCGCTGCCGTACGCCCGTTATGGACTCGACCACGTCACCGAGTGATTCGAGGTGCTGGATGTTGACGGTGGAGACGACGTCGATGCCGGCCCTGAGCAGTTCCTCGATGTCCTGCCAGCGTTTTTCGTTGCGGGAGCCGGGGACGTTCGTATGGGCCATCTCGTCCACGAGCGCGACGGAGGGGTGGCGGGCCAGGACGGCGTCCACGTCCATCTCGGTGAACAGCGTCTCCCGGTACTGCAGCTCCCGGCGCGGTACCTCTTCGAGGCCGTGCAGCATGACTTCCGTACGGGACCGGCCGTGGTGCTCGACGAAGCCGACGACGCAGTCCGTACCGCGCTCGACCCTGCGGTGGGCCTCGGAGAGCATCGCGTACGTCTTGCCGACCCCGGGCGCCGCACCCAGATAGATCCTCAGCTTGCCGCGTCCCATGGCCCCATTGTCGTCTTCCGTACGCTCCGGCGCGTCCGGCCCGCGGTGGTCGCCGCGGGCCGGACGGTCCTGAGGATGTGCTGGCGCGGTCAGCCGGCCAGTTCTTTCAGGGCGGTGTTGAGGGCGAGGACGTTCACCGTGGGTTCGCCGATGAAGCCGAGCGTGCGCCCGTCGGTGTGGTCCTCGACCAGCCGGCCGACCTGTTCGGCGGTGAGGTGGTTGCGCTCCGCCACCCGGTTCACCTGGAGCCGGGCGTAAGCCGGTGAGATGTCCGGGTCGAGGCCCGAGCCCGAGGAGGTCACCGCGTCGGGCGGCACCTCGGAGGGCTTGACCGGGTGGCCGGGGACGGAGTTGTCCTTCACCACGGCGGCCTTGGCGTCCTTGACCCACTGGATCAGCTCTTCGTTGTCGCCGGACCGGTTGGTCGCCCCGGAGAGGATCAGCTTGTACTGGGTGTTGACCGAGTTGCCGCCCAGGCCGTTGGAGGGGCGCGGCTGGAACCACTTGAGGTCCGGCGCGGGGGTCTCCTGGCCCTTCTTCAGCGGCAGGTCGTAGCGCTGTCCGATGAGGGAGGAGCCGACGACCCGGCCGTCCGAGGTCACCTCCGAGCCGTTCGCCCGGTGGGGGAAGAGGCCCTGGGCGACGCCGGTGACGGCCAGCGGGTAGAGCACCCCGCACAGGACGGTGAGGACGATGAGGGCGCGCAGGGCGGCCCCGAGGAGCCGTGCGCCGCCGCTTGCGGAGCTGTTCATGAGAGACATGCCGTTCACCCGATGCCGGGGATGAGGGAGAGGAGCAGGTCGATGATCTTGATCCCGGCGAACGGGGCGATCAGCCCGCCGAGGCCGTAGATCCCCAGGTTTCTCCTGAGCATCCGGTCGGCGCTCGTCGGCCGGTAGCGCACGCCCCGCAGGGCGAGCGGCACCAGCGCCACGATGACCAGCGCGTTGAAGACGACGGCGGAGAGGATCGCGGACTCGGGCGAGGACAGGTCCATGATGTTGAGCCGGTCCAGGCTGGGGTAGGCGACCGCGAACATCGCGGGGATGATCGCGAAGTACTTCGCGACGTCGTTGGCGATGGAGAAGGTCGTGAGCGCGCCGCGCGTGATGAGCAGCTGCTTGCCGATCTCCACGATCTCGATGAGCTTGGTGGGGTTGGAGTCCAGGTCCACCATGTTCCCGGCCTCCTTGGCGGCCGAGGTGCCCGTGTTCATCGCCACGCCCACGTCCGCCTGCGCCAGCGCCGGGGCGTCGTTGGTGCCGTCGCCGGTCATGGCGACGAGCTTGCCGCCGGCCTGTTCCCGCTTGATGAGGGCCATCTTGTCCTCGGGGGTGGCCTCGGCGAGGAAGTCGTCGACGCCGGCCTCCTCCGCGATGGCCCGTGCGGTGAGGGGGTTGTCGCCCGTGATCATGACGGTTTTGATGCCCATACGGCGCAGCTCGGCGAATCGTTCCCGCATGCCCTCCT
This sequence comes from Streptomyces sp. NBC_01317, assembly GCF_035961655.1. Lineage (NCBI taxonomy): Bacteria > Bacillati > Actinomycetota > Actinomycetes > Kitasatosporales > Streptomycetaceae > Streptomyces > Streptomyces sp. NBC_01317. The sequence goes on from NZ_CP108393.1 coordinate 2,089,970, forward strand.
TGACGACGTCCTTGAGGTGGATCACCCCGAGGACCCGGGCTCCCGTGCCGTCCTCCACGGCGACCAGCAGCGGGGTGCCGCCGGCCGTGGAGATCCGCTCGGTGAGCGTCCTGGCCTCCGTGGAGGCACGCCCGCCGCTCTGCTCGACCCAGGCGACGACCGAGCCGGTCGCGCCCTTGCGGATACGGCGGGTGGCGCCGTGCTCCGTGAGGTCGACGCCGGACATCCGGGTCTGGGCGGTGAACGCGACCCACTCGGCGCCGGCCAGTTCGCCCCGGCCGCGCTCGCGGAGCCCGTACCGCTCCTTGGCGAGGACGACCACGGACCGGCCCTCGGGGGTCTCGTCGGCCAGCGAGGAGAGCTGGGCGGCGTCCGCGAGTTCGGCGGCGGTCACCCCGGCGACCGGGACGAACTCGGCGGCCTGGCGGTTGCCGAGGGTGATCGTGCCGGTCTTGTCCAGCAGGAGCGTGGAGACGTCCCCCGCGGCCTCGACGGCCCGGCCCGACATGGCGAGCACGTTGCGCTGCACCAGCCGGTCCATGCCCGCGATGCCGATCGCCGAGAGCAGGGCGCCGATGGTCGTCGGGATGAGGCAGACCAGTAGGGCGGTCAGCACGATCAGGGACTGTCCCGCGCCCGCGTAGACGGCGAACGGCTGGAGGGTGACGACGGCGATCAGGAAGACGATCGTGAGGGACGCGAGCAGGATGTTCAGCGCGATCTCGTTGGGCGTCTTCTGCCGGGCCGCGCCCTCGACCAGCTTGATCATGCGGTCGATGAAGGTCTCGCCGGGCTTTGTCGTGATCTTGATGACGACCCGGTCGGAGAGGACCTTCGTACCGCCGGTGACGGCCGAGCGGTCGCCCCCGGACTCGCGGATGACGGGCGCGGACTCACCGGTGATGGCGGACTCGTCCACGGAGGCGACGCCCGCGACGACGTCCCCGTCGCCGGGGATGATGTCCCCGGCCTCGCAGACGACCAGGTCGCCGATGCGCAGCTCGGTGCCGGGCACCCGCTCCTCGGCGCGGCTCGCGGGGTTCTTCTCCACGAGCCTGCGGGCGACGGTCTCGGTCTTGGCCCGGCGCAGGGTGTCCGCCTGCGCCTTGCCGCGCCCCTCGGCGACGGCCTCCGCCAGGTTGGCGAAGATCGTGGTCAGCCAGAGCCAGGCGGCGATGGCCCAGCCGAACCAGTCCCCGGGGTGGGTGAGGGCCAGGACGGTGGTGAGGACGGAGCCGATCTCGACCACGAACATCACCGGTGACTTGACCATCACCCTCGGGTCGAGCTTGCGCAGCGCCTCGGGGAAGGACGTGATCAGCTGCTTGGGATCGAACAGACCCCCGCCGACGCGGCCGTCCCCCGGGCCGTGGCCGCCGGGTATGTCGCTGTGCGGCGCACGGGTCGGAGTGACAGTGGACATCGGATCCTCGTGCTCGGGACGGACGCTCATGACCCCAGCCCCTCGGCCAGCGGGCCCAGGGCCAGCGCCGGGAAGTAGGTCAGAGCGGTGACGATCAGGATCGTGCCGACGAGCAGCCCGACGAAGAGCGGCTTGTGGGTACGGAGGGTGCCCAGCGTCTCGGGCACCGGTTTCTGTCCGGCGAGCGAACCGGCCAGGGCGAGGATGAACACCATGGGGAGGAAGCGGCCGAGCAGCATGACGATGCCGAGGGTGGTGTTGAACCACTGGGTGTCGGCGTTGAGCCCGGCGAACGCCGAGCCGTTGTTGTTGGCCGCCGAGGTGTACGCGTACAGGATCTCGGAGAAGCCGTGGGCCCCGGAGTTGGTCATGGAGTGGCCCGGGGTGGGCAGCGCCATGGCCACGGCAGTGAAGCTCAGCACCAGCGCCGGGGTGATCAGGATGTAGAGCGCGGCGAACTTGATCTCGCGGGTGCCGATCTTCTTGCCCAGGTACTCGGGCGTTCTGCCGACCATCAGCCCGGCGAGGAACACCGCGATGAGCGCCATGATCAGGATCCCGTAGAGGCCGGAGCCGACCCCGCCCGGCGCCACCTCGCCCAGTTGCATGCCGAGCAGGGCGATCCCGCCGCCGTACCCGGTGAACGAGGAGAGGAAGGCGTTGACCGCGCCGGTGGAGGTGAGGGTGGTGGCCACCGCGAAGATCGACGAGCCGCCGACCCCGAAGCGGGTCTCCTTGCCCTCCAGGGCGCCGCCCGCGTCCTGGAACGCCGTGCCGCCGTGGTGGAACTCCGTCCACAGCATCAGGGCGGTGAAGCCGATCCAGATCACCACCATGGCGGCGAGGATCGCGTAGCCCTGCTTGACGCTGCCGACCATCCGGCCGAAGGTGCGGGTCAGGGCGAACGGGATGAGCAGGATCAGGAAGATCTCGAAGAGGTTGGAGATCCCGTTGGGGTTCTCGAAGGGGTGGGCGGAGTTGGCGTTGAAGTAGCCGCCGCCGTTGGTGCCCAGCTCCTTGATGGCCTCCTGGGAGGCGACGGCGCCGCCGTTCCACTGCTGGGAACCACCGGTGAACTGTCCGACCTCGTGGATGCCCGCGAAGTTCTGGATCGCGCCGCAGGCCACCAGGACGATCGCGCCGATGACGGCGATCGGCAGCAGGATCCGTACGGTGCCGCGCACCAGGTCCGACCAGAAGTTGCCCAGCTCACCGGTGCGGGAGCGGGCGAAGCCCCGTACCAGCGCCACCGCGACGGCCATGCCGACGGCGGCCGAGAGGAAGTTCTGGACGGCGAGGCCGCCGGTCTGTACGACGTGGCCCATGGCCTGTTCGCCGTAGTACGACTGCCAGTTGGTGTTGGAGACGAAGGACGCGGCGGTGTTGAACGCCTGGTCCGGGTCGATGGAGGAGAAGCCCAGCGAGCCGGGCAGACCGCCCTGGACCCGCTGGAGCAGGTAGAGGAAGAGGACGCTCACCGCGGAGAAGGCGAGGACGCCGCGCAGATAGGCGGGCCAGCGCATCTCGGTGGTGGGATCGGCGCCGATGATCCGGTAGACGGCCTTCTCGACTCTGAGGTGCTTGGACGAGCTGTAGACGCCTGCCATGTAGTCGCCGAGGGGGCGGTACGCCAGACCGAGGGCGACGGCGAGCGCGACCACCTGGAGCACGCCGGCGGGGACGGGACCCATCACTCAGAACCTCTCCGGGAAGAGGAGGGCGAGGACGAGATAGCCCAGCAGGGCGACGGCCACGACCAGGCCGGCGATGTTCTCGGCGGTCATAGCTTCGCGACCCCCTTGGCGATGAGGGCCACCAGCGCGAAGACCGCGATCGTGGTGACGACGAAGGCCACGTCGGCCATCGTGTGCTCCTAGATGATTTCCGGGAAATGTGACTTCCTGAGGAAACCTCCTGTGATGAGCGGTCCCGCGGTTGTTGACGGCTCCCATACGTCCCGGGGCACCGGCTTGACGGACTCCTTACGGACGCGCCCGTGATCGCCGGGGAAGACACGGGGAAAGGCACCGGAGACAGCACTGCGGAGAGCACCGGAAAAGGCCGGTGGGCCGCACCCCGGGGACGGGAGCGGCCCACCGGCCACACGTGGAGAGAGCTGGTACGGCGGAGGTCAGCGCACCTCGGTGATCTCCGGGCCGCGCTGGAGCGAGCCCATGCCACCGGAGAAGCGGGATCCTTCCTGCTCCTCCTGCTGGACACCCTCGGCGACCATCTGCGCGTCGTCGGGCAGCTTGAGGACGATCGGGTCACGCGGCGCCATCGGTCCGTCACCACGCACGACGACGGTGTCCCGGAAGATCTGCTCCAGGAGGCCCGCCGCCTGGGGCTGGACGGCGCCCTGGCCGGAGATCACCCCGCGCAGGAACCAGCGGGGGCCGTCGACACCGATGAAGCGCACCAGCTGGATGCCGCCGGTGCCGTCCGGCAGCTGTACGGGCACCTGGGCCCGCAGCTCCCAGCCCAGGGGGCCCTCGACCTCGTCGATGATGCCGCCCTGCTGGGTGATGCCGGAGGCGATCTCCTCGCGTACCTCGCCCCAGATGCCTTCCTTCTTGGGCGCCGCGAAGGCCTGGAGCTGGACCGCGCTGTCGCGCAGGACGATGGTGGCGGCGACGATCGCGTCACCGGCGACCTCGACGCGCAGCTCCATGCCGTCGACCCCGGGCACGAAGATGCCGCCCAGGTCGACGCGGCCCTCGTCGGGCTTGGAGACCTCCGAGATGTCCCAGGGGCCGTCGGGGCGGGGCGCCGGGGGAAGATTCACCCGGCGGGAGCCCGACGCGGCCTCGCTGTCGTCCGCGTCGGCGCCGTCAACGCCGCCAACGCCGTCGAACTGCTCGGCCTCGCCTGCCGCGTCCGCCGCGTCCTCTGCGGAACCACTCTTCTTGCGACCGAACACGTTACTGTCCTTCCCGGTCTGATACGACCGAAGCGTATCGATTCCCACCCTGTGCGCCGCCCACGGAGGCGTGGCCCCCGGTGGACCCGAAGCCCCCTTCGGCCCGCGCGGACCCGGGAAGCTCCGCCACCTCGTGGAAGCGCACCTTCTCGACCTGCTGGACGACCAATTGGGCAATCCTGTCCAATCGTTCGAACCGCACACCCTCGCGCGGATCGAGATTGACGAGGATCACCTTGATCTCTCCACGGTACCCGGCATCCACGGTCCCTGGGGCATTCACCAGGGCGACACCGCAGCGGGCGGCGAGCCCCGAGCGCGGGTGCACGAAGGCCGCGTACCCGTCGGGCAGCGCGATCGACACCCCCGTCGGCAGCACGGCCCGCTCGCCCGGGGCCAGCTCGGCGGCCTCGGTGGTCACCAGATCGACCCCGGCGTCGCCGGGATGCCCGTACGCGGGCAGCGGGACCTCGGGATCGACCCGGCGGATCAGTACGTCAACGGGGGGACGGCTCATGGGTTCACCTCGGCGGCGCGGGGGGCGCCCGGTGTGGTCCGCCGGTGGCGGCACAGCGGCGGCACGTTACTCACAGCCGCAGACCTTACCCGCGCGGTGGTCCCCGGACAGCACCGTGCCAAGCTTGCGCCCATGGAGCCATCCGCCACGCGCTACGACGAACGTCTGACCGCGCCCCGTTCCTGGTGGGCGATCGCCGCCCTCACCGGGGTCGCGGGCGGTCTGATCCTGCTGCCTCTCGGGCCACTGCCGCTGCTGGGCGGAGTGATCGTCGCGGGGGCGTTCGCCGCCGTGCTGGTCAGCTCCTACGGATCGGTACGGATCCGGGTCGTCGCGGACTCCCTCGTCGCGGGCGACGCCCGCATCCCGGTCACGGCGCTCGGCGAGGCCGAGGAGCTGGACGAGGAGGAGGCGCGGGCCTGGCGGCTGCACAAGGCCGATCCCCGGGCCTTCATGCTGCTGCGCAGCTATGTGCCGACCGCGCTGCGGGTCCAGGTCACGGACCCGGACGACGCGACTCCGTACCTCTATCTGTCCACCAGGAACCCGCGGGCTCTGGCGGCGGCGCTGGAAGCGGTACGGGCGGGCTGAGCGCCGCCCCCAGGACCGGGCGGCCGGCCCGGGCCCCGGGGGGCCGGCTCAGAGCCCCAGCTCCTTGGGCAGCTCGGGCGGCAGCTCCTTGGGCCGCTCCAGCGGGGGCAGCTCGGGCAGCGCCTCCCACGGCACCTGCCGGGAGCGCAGGTCCTTGCGGACGCGCCCCGCGACCTTCTGGGTGTCACGGCGGTTCATCATCGCGCCGACCGCGGCGCCGATCATGAACGGGACCAGGTTCGGCAGGCTGCGGACGGTGCGCTTCATGATCTGCTGGCGCAGCTCGCGCTTCATCCGGCCGCTCAGCGCGCTGTTGATCGTCGACGGACGCGTGACGTCCACCCCGCGCTCCTCCGTCCACGCGGTCAGATAGGCGAAACCGCGCTCCTTGGCCGTGCCGGGCGGCCGCTGTCCGTAGACCTCGTGCAGCTCCGCGATGAGCTTGAGCTCGATCGCGGCGACGGCGGTGATCTCCGCCGCCAGCTCGGCGGGCATCGCGGGCGGCACGGGCAGCATCGCCGCCGCGCCGATGCCCGCGCCCACCGTCGAGCTGCTGTTCGCGGCGCCCGCGATCAGCTTGTCGGCCAGTTCCTCGGGTCCGAGACCCGGGAACTGGCGGCGAAGCGTCGCCAGATCGCGGACCGGGACCCGAGGAGCGTTCTCGATGATCCGGTCGGCGAGATGGCCGAGCGCCGCCTTGGCGCCCACGCCTCCTTTGCGTACTCCCCGTGTGACGGCTGCCAGGCGCCGGCCCTTGGTCCTGGGGCCGTCGTGGTCGTCCTGGGCCGCTTCGAGCGAGACCCGAGGGTCTCGCTCGTCGTCGTCCGGGCCCGGAAGGGGCAGGAGAGCGGAGTGCTCGGCGGGAGGCTGAGGGCCTCCTGCCGGGCCTGAGCCGCTCTCGAACGCCTCCGGTGGACCCGCAGGGCCGAAGCGCCGTTTCCAAGACGGTGAGTCGCCTGTCACGGCCGGCCCGCCCTAGTCGCAGTCGCGGCAGATGGGCTGACCGTTCTTCTCCCTGGCCAACTGGCTGCGGTGGTGCACCAGGAAGCAGCTCATGCAGGTGAACTCGTCGGCCTGACGGGGCAGCACACGGACGGAAAGCTCCTCGTTGGAGAGATCCGCGCCGGGCAGCTCCAGGCCTTCAGCCTGCTCGAACTCGTCGACGTCGACCGCCGAGGTCGACTTGTCGTTCCGACGGGCCTTCAGTTCCTCAAGGCTGTCCTGATCGACGTCGTCATCGGTCTTGCGTGGGGTGTCGTAATCCGTTGCCATGTCGCTCTCCCCCTCTGGGTTTCTGTGGTGTCTCCAGCGCACGTAACGCGTGAGAGGCCGGACTTGTGCCCGACCTGAGGCGGAGATTTTGCCTCACATCAAGGTCTGTTACTCAATCGACACCCAATCGCACTCCTGCTGAGTGATCGACTGCGGGTGGCGAAGGGGACCGTACACGGTCCTGGGGTCGTGCTACACGGGCGCCACCCCGTGTACTTCCCGTGATCCGGGGCCCTGGAAACCCGGACTTTACCGGCTTTCCGAAGGTGGCTTGATCACAGAGAGTGGATGGGCGGGAATTCGACCCTGTGATCGATCACACAACCCCCAACCTGGCAGGGGCCCCGAAAATTCCGCGCAAAGCGAACAAAAGCCAGCCTCGTCCGGAATGCCGCGAGCAGCATCTCAGACCGGGAGGGTGACCCGCATCACGAGACCACCGCCCTCGCGGGGCTCCGCGATGATACGGCCGCCGTGGGCCCGGGCCACGGACCGGGCGATCGACAGGCCGAGGCCCACGCCCTTGTCGCTGCCGGTCCTTTCGGTACGGAGCCGGCGGAACGGTTCGAAAAGATTGTCGATCTCGTAAGCGGGAACGACCGGCCCCGTGTTCGACACCAGCAGGACCGCCTGTCCCGGCTCCAGCGCGGTCGTGACCTCCACCCAGCCGTCCTCCGGCACGTTGTACCGAACGGCGTTCTGGACCAGGTTGAGCGCGATCCGCTCCAGCAGGACGCCATTGCCCTGGACGACCGCGGGCGCCCGCTCCCCGCGGATGACCACGTTCTTCGCCTGAGCCTCACCGAGGGTCTGGTCGACCGCGCGGGCGGCCACCTCGGCGAGATCGACCGGTTTTCGCTCCACGAGCTGGTTGTCGCTGCGGGCGAGCAGCAGCAGGCCCTCCACCAGTTGCTCACTGCGCTCGTTGGTCGCCAGCAACGTCTTGCCGAGCTGCTGGAGTTCACTGGGCGCGCCCGGGTCCGAGAGGTGGACCTCCAGCAGCGTCCGGTTGATCGCGAGGGGCGTACGCAGCTCGTGGGACGCGTTCGCGACGAAGCGCTGCTGCGCCGTGAAGGCACGCTCCAGCCGCTCCAGCATCTCGTCGAACGTGTCCGCCAGCTCCTTCAGCTCGTCGTCCGGGCCGTCCAGCTCGATCCGCCGGGACAGGTCGGAGCCGACCACGCGGCGTGCGGTACGGGTGATCCGGCCCAGCGGCGAGAGCACGCGGCCCGCCATCGCGTACCCGAAGGCGAACGCGATGATGCTCAGGCCCACCAGGGCGAACAGCGAGCGGGTGAGCAGGTCGTCGAGCGCCTGGGCGCGCTGGTGGTTGACGCAGCTGTTGATCGCCGCGTTGAACTCGTCGGGGGTGGGCCGGTCGTTGGGGAACGAACAGGTGTCGCTGCTCACCGACCCCGAGACGATCTTGAAGGGGAGGTTGCTGCCCACGTGCAGGGCCTGCGCCGCGAGCAGATAGATGATCGAGAGCAGCAGGATCCCGGCGATCAGGAACATCCCGCCGTACAGCAGCGTGAGACGTATACGGATCGTCGGACGCACCCACGGCAGCGTCTGGTCGGGCCGCCTGGGGTCCCAGGTCGGCTTCGGAGGTGCCGAGGGCGGCACCGGGTTGGTCGCCACCGGCGTCAGATCCGGTAACCCGAACCGGGGACCGTGACGATCACGGGCGGTTCCGCCAGCTTGCGGCGCAGGGTCATGACCGTGACGCGCACGACGTTCGTGAACGGGTCCGTGTTCTCGTCCCACGCCTTCTCCAGCAGCTGCTCGGCCGAGACGACCGCGCCCTCGCTGCGCATCAGGACCTCCAGCACCGCGAACTCCTTGGGGGCGAGCTGGATCTCCTTGCCCTCCCGGAAGACCTCGCGGCGGTTCGGGTCGAGCTTGATCCCCGAGCGCTCCAGGACGGGCGGCAGCGGCACCGTCGTCCGCCGGCCGAGCGCGCGGACGCGGGCGGTCAGCTCGGTGAAGGCGAAGGGCTTGGGCAGATAGTCGTCCGCGCCCAGCTCAAGGCCCTCGACCCGGTCGCTGACGTCGCCCGAGGCGGTGAGCATGAGGACCCGGGTGGGCACCCCCAGCTCCACGATCCGGCGGCAGACGTCGTCGCCGTGCACCAGGGGGAGGTCGCGGTCGAGCACCACCACGTCGTAGTCGTTGACCCCGATCCTCTCCAGGGCGGCCGCGCCGTCGTACACGACGTCGACGGCCATGGCCTCCCGGCGCAGTCCGGTGGCCACCGCATCGGCGAGCAGTTGCTCGTCCTCGACGACGAGTACGCGCACGTCGCTGTTCCTTCCTCTGGTCGCCCGCCACCTGGGATCAGGGCAGGTCGTCGCACTGGGTGTGCGCCCCCATCCTGCCCGCTACGCCCGTAAACCGGCGGTAAGACGAGACCGGGCCCCTGCTGCCGCACGGCGGACGGCCCCCACCGGGCACGACGGGAATACTCAGGATTCTTTGAAGAGTTGAGGTTTCTTGAAGACGGAGCCTGGGGAAAACGACTTCACATCCGAGATCACGCCCTGTTTGTGGCATGTCAGGTCCCACAACTGCCCCCCAGAAGGCAGTGGGCGCGTGATCACCCGCCGTCGGCACACCCCCGTGCCATCGACCACGACGTCGGCACACCCCCGTGCCACTGACCCACGACGAGGGGGCGCAATGGACGCATTCACCGCAGGGCTGCTTCAGCGTATAAAGGCCACGGAAACTGATCTCACCCATGCCCGGGAAGCGGGAGACGACTTCCTCGCGGACGTCGAGCAGGAAGAGCTGGACGATCTGCGCCGGCTCGCCGCGGAACATGGCGTGGAGGTCGGCGCGGCCAGCGTCTGACCAGCCCGTACGACGAATTCCGACGCATACCACTACTGATGAACACTTCTGAGAAAACACACGAACCACACGCATCACACGGATGAACACAACAGAGATCAGCCCCGGTGCCGAGGGGACGGCACCGGGGCTGTTCCGTGTGTCACGGCGGCTCAGTCGTGCCAGGCGCCGTACTCCTCCAGCAGTGCCTGGAGCGGCTCGAACACACCGGGCGGGGCGGCCACCGTCAGGTCCCACGCCGGCCGCTCGCCGGGCCGGCCGCCCGTGAGCGCGCCCGCCTCCCGCGCGATCAGGTCCCCGGCCGCCAGGTCCCACGGGTGCAGCCCGCGTTCGTAGTAGCCGTCCAGCCGGCCCGCCGCCACGTCACAGAGGTCGACGGCGGCCGAGCCGCCCCGCCGGATGTCCCTGAGCTGCGGGATCAGGCGATGGGCGATGTCCGCCTGGTGGGCGCGGACGGTGGTGACGTAGTTGAAGCCCGTCGACACCAGGGCGCGCTCCAGCGGCGGGGCCGGGCGGCAGCGGACCTGCCGGTCGTTGAGGAAGGCGCCGCCGCCGAGGACGGCCCGGAAGGTCTCGCGGCGCATCGGGATCTCCACCACGCCCACCAGCCGCTCCCCGTCGCGCTCGGCGGCGATGGAGACGGACCAGGTCGGCAGGCCGTAGAGGTAGTTCACCGTGCCGTCCAGCGGGTCGATGACCCAGCGGATGCCGCTGGTGCCCGCCGAGCTGGCGCCCTCCTCGCCGAGGAAGCCGTCGTCGGGGCGGTGTTCGGTCAGGTAGCCGGTGATCAGCTTCTCGGCGGCGATGTCCATCTCGGTGACCACGTCGATGGGGCTGGACTTCGTGGCGGCGACGGCGAGGTCGTCGGGCCGCCCGTCGCGCAGGAGCGCGCCCGCCCGCCGCGCCGCCTCCAGGGCCAGGGCCAGCAGTTCACCCGTGAGGGGGTCGGTGGCCGGTGCGTCGGCGGGTACGTCGTGCGAGGGATCGTCGGGGGCGTCGTGCGGTACGTCGGTCACAGCGGGCTCCTTCAGGCGTACGGACTGTCGGCGCCCGCGGCGGCGGGCCGCGGGGCCCGGGCCGGGCAGCAACCGACCGGGCAGAGGTCGTGGCTGGGGCCGAGCGCCCCCAGGGCGCAGCGCTCCACCGGCTGCCCCCGTTCGGCGGCGGCCCGCTCCAGCAGGAGATCACGTACGGCCGCGGCGAAGCGCGGGTCCGCGCCCACGGTGGCCGAGCGGCGGACGGGCAGGCCCAGCTCCGCGGCCTTGGCGGTGGCCTCGGTGTCGAGGTCGTACAGGACCTCCATGTGGTCCGAGACAAAGCCGATGGGGGCCATCACGACGGCGGGGACGCCCTGTTCACTCAGCGTCTCCAGGTGGTCGCAGATGTCCGGTTCGAGCCAGGGGATGTGGGGGGCGCCGCTGCGCGACTGGTAGACGAGCCGCCACGGATGCTCGACGCCGGTCTCCGCGCGGACGGCGTCCACGATCACCCGCGCCGCGTCGAGGTGCTGGGCGACGTACGCGCCGCCCTCGCCGTGCTCGTCCACGGGGCCCGAGGTGTCGGCCGCCGCGACCGGGACGGAGTGGGTCGTGAAGGCGAGGTGCGCCCCCGCCCGTACGTCCTCGGGCAGGTCGGCCAGGGAGGCGATCACGCTGTCGGTCATGGGGCGCAGGAAGCCGGGGTGGTTGAAGTAGTGCCGCAGCTTGTCCACGCGGGGCGGTTCGATCCCCTCGCCGACGAGGGTGGCGAGGGCGTCGGCGAGGTTCTCGCGGTACTGGCGGCAGCCCGAGTAGGAGGCGTACGCGCTGGTGGCCAGGACGGCGATCCGGCGCCGGCCGTCCTTGGCCATCTCCCGCAGGGTGTCGGTGAGGTAGGGCGCCCAGTTCCGGTTCCCCCAGTAGACCGGCAGGTCCACGTCGTGCGCGGCGAAGTCCTCTCGCAGCGCGTCCAGGAGGGCGCGGTTCTGTTCGTTGATCGGGCTGACGCCCCCGAACAGGAAGTAGTGCTTACCCACTTCCTTGAGCCGCTCCTCGGGGATGCCGCGGCCCTTGGTCACGTTGGCCAGGAACGGAACCACGTCGTCCGGTCCTTCGGGGCCGCCGAAGGACAACAGGAGCAGGGCGTCGTACGGGGTGGTGGGGTGCTGTTCGGGCATGTTTTGATCCTGCCATCCGCCGGGGTACGGCGGATCACCGCCGCCCCCGGGGCGTTGCCTTCGGGCCACCCGGCCCTGTCGGCCGGCCCGCGGCGGAAAAAGCGATGGGCACGCCCGGAATCCGGTCGTAGGCTGTGGCCGCCTCAGTGATTCCCTGAGTGTTTCCCTGCCGGAGCGCCGTGTGCTCAGTTCCTACCGCTCGATCTTCTCCGCTCCCGGGACCAGGGGTTTCAGCGCCGCCGGTCTGCTCGGCCGGCTCCCGTTCGCCATGCTCGGCATCGGCGTCGTGACGATGGTCTCCCAGCTCACCGGGCGGTACGGCCTGGCCGGCGCGCTGGCCGCCACCCTCGCCGCCGCCGAGGCCGTGGCGGGCCCGCAGATATCCCGGCTGGCCGACCGGTACGGGCAGCGGCGGGTCCTGCGCCCGGCGACCCTGGTCGCCGCGACCGGCATCGCGGGCCTGCTGGTCTGCGCCCAGCGGGGCGCCCCGGAGTGGACGCTGTTCGTCTTCGCCGTGGCGGGGGGCTGCATACCGGGCGTGGGATCGATGGTGCGGGCCCGCTGGGCGGCGATCCTGCGCGGCTCGCCCCGCGCCCTGCACACCGCGCACGCGTGGGAATCGATCATGGACGAGCTGTGCTTCATCGTCGGCCCGATCGTCTCCATCGGGCTCTCCACCGCGTGGTTCCCCGAAGCGGGTCCGCTGCTCGCCGGGGTCTTCCTGGTGGCCGGGGTGCTCTGGCTGACGGCGCAGCACGCGACGGAACCCGTACCGCAGCCGCGTGAGCGGCACATCCGCGGCGGCGCGCTGCGCTCCCCCGGGCTGCGGGTGCTCGTGGCCACCTTCGTCGCGACCGGGGCGATCTTCGGGGCCGTGGACGTGGTGACGGTCGCCTTCGCGGACGAGCGGGGGCACAAGGCGGCGGCCAGTCTGGTGCTCGCGGGCTACGCGTGCGGATCGTGCCTGGCGGGGGTGGTGTTCGGGCTGGTGCACGTGAAGGGTCCGCCCGCCCGGGGGTGGGTGGTGGGGGTCGGCGTGATGGCGCTGAGTATGATCCCCCTCCAACTGGCCGGGAACTTGCCGTTTCTGGCCGTGGCGCTCTTTGTCTCGGGCCTGTCCGTCGCACCGACGATGGTCAGCACCATGGCCCTGGTCGAAGCGCACGTACCGCGCAGCAAGCTGACCGAGGGCATGAGCTGGACGACCACCGGGCTCGCGGTCGGTGTCGCGCTCGGCGCCTCCACCGCCGGCCGGGTGGTGGACGAGGCCGGGACACGGGCGGGGTACGCGGTGCCCGCCGTGGCGGGAGCGCTCGCGGCCGCGGTGGCGTTCCTGGGGTACCGCCGGCTGCGCGAGCCGGTCACTGTTCGGGGAGGGCACGGGCCGGATGAGCGACGACCGTACAGACACGACGAGCAGGACCGCGTGGCGTAACTGGGCGGGGAACGTCACCGCCCGGCCCGCCCGTACGGTCTCCCCCGCCTCCGTGGACGAGCTGTCCGCGGTCGTCCGCAGGGCCGCCGCCGACGGGCTGAAGGTGAAGGCCGGCGGCACGGGGCACTCCTTCACCGCCGTGGCGGCCACCGACGGGGTACGGATACGGCCCGACCTGCTCACCGGTATCCGGGAGATCGACAGGACCGGCAGCCCGGCCACCGTCACGGTCGAGGCGGGGACGCCGCTCAAGCGGCTGAACGCGGCGCTGGCCAGGGAGGGTCTGTCGCTCACCAATATGGGCGACATCATGGAACAGACCGTCGCGGGCGCGATATCCACCGGCACGCACGGCACCGGCCGCGAGTCGGCGTCGATCGCGGCGCAGGTACGGGCCCTGGAGCTGCTCACCGCCGACGGTTCGCTGCTGAGGTGCTCGGCGGAGGAGAACGCGGACGTCTTCGCCGCGGCCCGGGTCGGCCTGGGCGCGCTGGGGGTGATCACGGCGGTCACGTTCGCCGTCGAGCCGGTCTTCCTGTTGACGGCGCGTGAGGAGCCGATGAGCTTCGACCGGGTCACGGCGGAGTTCGACCAGCACGTCGCCGAGAACGAGCACTTCGAGTTCTACTGGTTCCCGCACACGGGGAATTGCAGTACCAAGCGGAACAACCGCAGCGCGGGCCTGCCCGCCCCGCTGGGCCGGGTGAGCGGCTGGGTGGAGGACGAGTTCCTCGCCAACGGTCTCTTCGAGGTCGTCTGTTCGGTCGGCAAGGCCGTTCCCATGGTCATCCCGCCGCTCGCGCGGGTCTCCAGCCGCGTCCTGTCGGCCCGCACGTATACGGACATCCCTTACAAGGTCTTCACTTCTCCGCGCCGGGTGCGTTTTCTGGAGATGGAGTACGCCCTCCCCCGGGAGGGCGTGGTGGAGGCGTTGCGCGAGGTCAAGGCCATGGTCGAGCGGTCCCCGCTGAAGATCAGCTTTCCGGTGGAGATCCGGACGGCGCCCGCGGACGACATCCCGCTGTCGACGGCGTCGGGGCGGGAGAGCGCGTACATCGCGGTCCATCTGTACCGGGGCACGCCGCACCGCTCGTACTTCACGGCGGTGGAGCGGATCATGATCGCGTACGGCGGCCGGCCGCACTGGGGCAAGGTCCACACGCGGGACGCGGCGTACCTCGCGGGGGTGTATCCGCGCTTCGCGGAGTTCACGGCGGTACGGGACCGGCTCGACCCGGACCGGCTGTTCGGGAACGACTATCTGCGGCGGGTCATCGGGGACTGACGCCCGCCCGGGGCGCGGCCGGGGTCGTGTCCGGGTCCGGGGGTGTTCCGGCGGGCGGGGTGGCCGGGGGCGGGGTGGTGGCGGAGTGCGAGTGCGAGGGCGTCGGGGTCGGGGACGCGGGTGGGGTGGTGCCGCCGTCCTGGCCCGTACCGCCGCCGGAGGTGGTGCTCGGCGGGGGCGAGGCCGGGTCCGTACCGCCGCCGGACGCGCCACCGCTGCCGGTGCCGGGCGGGCCGCTCGGGTCCTGGCCCGGGGCGGGGGTGCCGCCGGGTGTCCGGGAGGGGGCGGACCGGTGGTGGCCGCCGCTGACGGCGGTCCCGACCGTTGTCCCCTTGCCGCCGCTCAGGTCGTGGCCCGAGATCAGTTCGAAGCCGGTGATGCCGATCATCGCCACCAGGAAGACCACGACGGCGGCCCGGACCGGGCGCTTCCATCCACGGACCCGCGTGCCGTGGACGGTGGCCTCGCCGAACTCCCCGGTGGCCCTGCCGAACTCCCCGTCCGGGGTCCGGTCCGGTTGAGCCTTCCGTAGCGACGGCGGTTCGGCCGGGACCTGACGGCCCTTCGGTTTCGCCTGGACCGTCACCACGCGTATCTGCTCGCCGGTGCGGCGGAAGACGTGCTGGAAGACCGACGCCCCGCAGGTGGCGACCACGCTGACGACGCCGGCGCCGATGATCGTGCCGTACACGCCGAGCTGGGAGGCGAGGACGGCCGCCGTGATCGCCGCCACCGCGCTGCCCGCGACCTGCGGCACACTCAGATCCAGCCGCTTCTGTGTCAGTTTTGCGTCGTTCTCTCCCTGGTCTTCCCGCTCGTACCTGCCGTCGTTCTTCCTCTGGTCCATCTCCACCCCCTGCCGACCCATCTGTCCCACCCTGCACCAGGAAGGGACCGTTGAGCGAAGGGAATCGTTCCGCTTCTGTGGATTGTGTGAAGCTTGACACGCGCGTGCGACGGATGCCCGGGCCCAACTCCCGTGCCGGTGGAGAACTTGGGCGGCGTGCCGCTCCACCCGCATGGCCCAAATGGAGTACTGTGGCGAGCCCTGGGGCCGGACTCCCGCGATCCAGGGCACTTGCCCGACACGCCGGGCAGCACGGCAAGGTTGTGGCAGGCTGCACCCGGGCAGGCCACACTCGACTAGCGGAAGCAGCGACGCACGTGACGTCGGCAGGCACCACCCGGGAGGTCCCCATGCCCGAACTGCGTGTCGTGGCCGTCTCCAACGACGGCACACGACTGGTGCTCAAGGCTGCGGACAGCACGGAATACACGCTTCCGATCGACGAGCGGCTCCGGGCTGCCGTCCGCAACGACCGCGCCCGGCTCGGCCAGATCGAGATCGAGGTGGAGAGCCATCTCCGGCCTCGTGACATCCAGGCCCGGATACGGGCGGGCGCCTCCGCCGAGGAGGTCGCGCAGCACGCCGGCATCCCGGTGGACCGGGTCCGCCGGTTCGAGGGCCCGGTGCTGGCGGAGCGCGCCTTCATGGCCGAACGGGCCAGGAAGACCCCCGTACGCCGGCCCGGTGAGAACGCGGGACCCCAGCTCGGTGAGGCCGTGCAGGAGCGCCTGACCCTGCGTGGCGCCGAGAAGGAGACCGTCCAGTGGGACTCCTGGCGCCGCGACGACGGCACGTGGGAAGTCCTGCTCGTCTACCTGGTCGCGGGTGAACCGCACTCGGCGAGCTGGACGTACGACCCGCCCAGGCGGCTGGTCCAGGCCGTCGACGACGAGGCGCGCGCGCTGATCGGTGACACGGACGACACGCTCGCTACAAAGGAGCCGAGCTTCCCGTTCGTGCCCCGGATCGCCCGGCTGCCGCGCGACCGGCCGATGGACCGCGCGCTCGACCGGGGGCCCGAGCGTGCCTCGCTGCCGGAGTCGGACGAGAGCGAGCGGGACTCGCTGACCAGCCTGCTGGAGGCGGTGCCCAGCTTCCGGGGCGACATGGTCGTACCGGAACGGCCCGCGCCGCCGGAGCCGCCCGACGTTGATCCGGGGCCGGCCCCGGACGAGGAGGAGCCGGTCGCGCCCGCCGCGTCGGCCGGTGCCGGTTCGGCGTACGCGGACGTGCTGATGCCGCGCTCCGTGACGGGTCATCGCGACCGGCTCACGGGCACGACGGACCGCCAGGCGGAGGCGGACGGCGTCCGTCCGGGCCGCCGGGCGGCGGTGCCGAGCTGGGACGAGATCGTGTTCGGTACGAGACGGAAGAAGCAGGACTAGTCGGAAGACCGGCAGAGCTGGTCGGAGACCTCGGAGGAGCGCCGCCCGCACGTGGGCGGCGCTCCTCCGCCCGTACGGACGCTCGTACGAACCAGGGGCAGGTCTAGCGCGGGTCCGGGCCCGTGGCGACCGGGCGTGACTCGTCCGAGGACCACTCCGACCAGGAGCCCGCGTACAGGGCCGCCCGGTGTCCGGCGATCTCCAGGGCCAGCACCTCATGGGCCCCGGAGACGCCCGAGCCGCAGTACACCCCCACGTTCTTGGTCTCCTCCGTGGCTCCCAGCGCGCCGAACCGGGCGGTGAGGCGGTCGGCGGGCAGGAAGCGGCCGTCCTCGGCCACGTTCTCCGTCGTCGGGGCGGACACCGCGCCCGGGATGTGGCCGCCGACCCGGTCGATCGGCTCGACGTCCCCGCGGTAGCGCTCCGCCGCCCGCGCGTCCAGCAGCAGGCCCTCGTCCGCCAGCGCCGCCGCGCCGTCCGCGTCCAGCAGCGGCATCCCGCCCGGCACCGGCGCGAAGTCGCCCTCGGCCGGGGACGGGGTGTCGGTGGAGAGCGGGCCGGTCCAGGCCGCGAGGCCGCCGTCCAGGACCCGTACGTCCAGGTGGCCGGTCCAGCGCAGCAGCCACCACGCGCGGGCGGCCGCCCAGCCCTGACCCCCGTCGTACACGACCACGGGCGTGTCCGCCGAGACGCCGGCCCGGCGCATCACCGCGCCGAAGGCCGCCACGCCCGGCAGCGGGTGCCGGCCGCCGGCGCCTGCCGGGCCCGCCAGCTCCCTGTCGAGGTCGATGTAGACGGCGCCCGGCAGATGCCCCGCGTCGTACGCGGGACGCCCTGGAGGGCCGCCCAGGCTCCAGCGCACATCCAGGAGGACGGGCGGTCGCGGCCCGGCTGACTCGCCCGCGAGTTGGGCGGCGGAGATGATGGCAGTCATGGATGCATCCTCGCGCATCCTTACGTACCGCCACCACAACGGTCCGAGGAGCAGTGACGATGACCGACGCACCGGTCCGGCGCACCCCGGGCACCCCCTGCTGGGTCAGCCTGATGGTGCACGACGTGCCCGCGACCGAGGCGTTCTACGGCGCGCTGTTCGGATGGGAGTTCGTGCCGGGGCCGCCCGAACTGGGACTGTACGTGCGGGGCCGGATCGGCGAGGACGAGATCGCGGGCATCGGCCAGCTCCAGCCGAACCCGATGCTCCGGGTCGCCTGGTCCGCGTACCTGGCGACGGACGACGCCGACGCGACGGCGAGCGCGGTCAGGATCAACGGCGGGACGGTCGCGGTCCCGCCGCTGGCGGCGGGGCGGGCCGGGCGGCTGTCCATCGCGTCGGACCCGGCGGGCGCCCTGTTCGGGCTCTGGGAGGCGGGGACCCATGTCGGCACGATGGTCTCCGGGCCGCACGGCACCCCCGTCTGGTGCGAGCTGATCACGCCGGAGACGGCGTCCATCGGCGCGTTCTACCGGGGCCTGTTCGCGTACGACGAGCCCGCCGGCGGCGCGGGCGGCGGCGGTTCGGGGCCGGACGTCCAGACGCTGGCGCTGGCGGGGACACCGGTGGCGTCGCTGCACGGCATCGGCAGCGGTCGCTTCCGGGAGCGGCACCCGCACTGGATCGTCTACTTCGAGGTGGACGACACGGACGCGGCGGCGGCGATGGTGACCGAGCGGGGAGGCCAGGTGCTCCGGGCGCCCCGGGACGGCGCGCACGGGCGGACCGCGATCGTCACGGACCCGGAGGGCGCGCTCTTCGGGATCGTACGATCACCGGAACGGACCGTACGGTCACCGGAGGGTGAGAGCGGACCGTCGGCCGGGGGTGAGACCCCATGGTCAGCCGGGGGTGACGGGCAGGACGTCCGGTGACAGCGCGCCCGCGTGGGACGCCGCGCTGGTCATCCTGCGCCGGTGGTGGCGCCGGCAGAGCACCTCGTACCCGACGTCCCCCGTCGAGTGGTGCACATCGCCCACCACGACCTGCGCGCCCTCGACCACCATCCGGCCGCCGACCGTCCTGGCGTTGTGCGTCGCCCGCGCGCCGCACCAGCACATGGCCTCGACCTGGAGGGCCTCGATCCGGTCGGCCAGCTCGATGAGGCGCTGGGACCCCGGGAACAGCTTCGTACGGAAGTCGGTGGTGATGCCGAAGGCGAAGACGTCCAGGTTGAGGTCGTCCACGATCCGGGCGAGCTGGTCGATCTGGCGGGGGGCGAGGAACTGCGCCTCGTCCACGATCACGTGGTCGGCGCGGCCGCCGCGGGTGATGTGGTCGACGAGGTAGGCGTACAGGTCCATGTCCTCGTCGGCCTCGACGGCGTCCGTGACCAGGCCCAGACGCGAGGACAGCTTGCCCTCGCCGGCCCGGTCGTCGCGCGTGAAGATCACGCCCTGGAGGCCACGCGCCGAACGGTTGTGCCCGATCTGGAGGGCCAGCGTGCTCTTCCCGCAGTCCATCGTTCCGGAGAAGAAGACGAGCTCTGGCATGCGGGGTGACGGCCTTTCGGATGTACGGGCAACTCTGCGCCCCGGAGCGCGCTGCTGGCGGACCGGGCGACTAGGAGCGTACTTCGAGGAGGGGGACCAACTGTTCGACGGGGGTCATCGAGCCGTGCATCCCGACCATCGCCGACTCGTGGGGCTCCTTCACCGAGGCGGTGATCACGACGTCGGCGTGGGCCGCCGCGACCACGTCGCCGATCCTGCCGTACACCCGCTCCTCCACCGTGCCCGGCGGGCCGAACCAGCCCGCCTCGACGGCCTCGTCGCGGCTCGCCACCCAGAAGCGGTCGCCGATCACCTCGCGCCACACGGTCAGGACGTCGGCCTCGGCGCCCGGGACGGCGTACACATGGCGGGCGCGGCCCTCGCCGCCCAGCAGGGCGACTCCGGCGCGCAGCTCCCAGTCCTCGTCGAAGTCGATGCGCGACTCGTCGTCGAAGGGGATGTCGATCATGCCGTGGTCGGCGGTCACGTAGAGCGCGGCGCGAGGCGGGAGTTGTTCGGCAAGGCGCTGGACGAGACGGTCGACGTACATCAACTGCCCGCGCCAGGCGTCGGAGTCGACGCCGAAGCGGTGGCCCTTGCCGTCGACCTCGCTGTAGTACGTGTACACCAGCGACCGGTCGGCGGCGGCGAGTTGGGCCGCGGCGAGGTCCATCCTGTCCTCGCCGGTGAGCCGGCCGTGGAACGTGCCGCCGCTCAGCGCGACCTGGGTGAGCGGGGTGTCGCGGAACGTCGGGGACGAGACCTGGGCGGTGTGCACGCCGGCCGCGTCGGCGAGCTGGAAGACCGTCGGGTACGGCTGCCAGACGTGCGGCGCGGTCCAGGGCTGCCAGCGGAGCTGGTTCATCAGCGCGCCGGTCGCGGGGTCGCGGACGGTGTAGCCGGGCAGGCCGTGCGCGCCGGGGGGCAGGCCGGTGCCGACGGAGGCGAGGGAGGTCGCGGTGGTGGCGGGGAACCCGGCGGTGATCGGCCGTCCCGTGGAGCCACGGGAGGTGCCGAGGAGCGAGGTCAGGTACGGCGCCTCGGCGGGGTGGGCCTTGATCTGCTCCCAGCCGAGGCCGTCGATCAGGAAGACGCAGTTGCGGTCGGCGGGGGTGAGTTCGGGGATGGCCGCGGTCAGGTTCGGTACGCCCTGTCCGGCGGCGAGGGTGGGGAGCAGGTCGGCGAGGGAGCCGCTGCCGTACTCCGGTACGGGGGCGGTGCCGAGGGCGAGCGGGAGGGGGTCGTCGGGCCAGCGGGCCGTGGTCGGGGCGGGGGTCTGCGCCTGTACGGGCCGGGAGCCTGTCCGCACGGTGGGCGGCGGGGGCGTCGGAGGCTGCCGGGGCTTCGCCGGCTGCGGGTGGGGGCGGGGCCGTGGCTTGGGTGGTGGCTGCGCGGACATCAGCGAGCGGTCGCCGCGGTGGCCGCGGTGGCTTCCGAGAGGGCCTGGGCGAAGGCGAGCGTCTGGCGGACGGTGTCGGGGCCGTCGCCCGCCTCGCTGACCCGCAGGCTCAGGTCGTCGGCGGTGGAACTGCCCGTATAGCCGTGGTCCGCCTCGCAGTTGGGGTCGCCGCAGGCGGCGGGCTCCAGGTCGATACGGGAGACGGCACCCCAGCCGATGGTGAGGACGACCTCGCGGGGCAGGGTGCCGGGGGTGTACGACTCCGGGTTGCCGACGACCCTGCTGACCACGACCGACGAGATGCGGTCGATCTTGACGGACTCGGTGGAGGTCGTGGCGTAGGGCGTCGGGGAGCTGGTGTCGGAAGCCTGTTCGTCCGTGTGGCTGACGATGAAGCGGTGGGCCGTCAGGACGAGGACGGTGACATGGCGGCGCACCTCGTTCGCGTCGAAGGTGGTCTCCTGGTGCACCACGTACGACACGATCGGCTCGCCGCCGACAGCGGCCTCCACCGCCTCGGCCACGAGAGCCGGGTAGTAGCCGCTGCGCTCGATCGCCGTGCGCAGCCCCTGGGTCGTCGTACCGGTCTTCGCCATGGGCTCCATCCTACGGTGGCCGGATGGCTTCGGAGGACGGCGTGCGGGGTGGCGTCCCGGCCCGGTCCGCACCCCCTTCCCCCTCGGCGGATCGTCAGTAGCTCGGCAGGCGGCGCGGGCCGAAGTCGTCGCGGGCGGGCGGCGGGGCGAGGCGGACGCCCGCGCCGAGGACGGAGAGTCCGTGGGTGGCGACGACGACGGGTTCGAGGTCGACGGAGACGATCTCGGGGTGGTCGTCGACCAGCCGGGAGACGCGGAGCAGCAGCTCTTCGAGGGCGGGGGTGTCGACGGGCGTGGAGCCGCGCCAGCCGAACAGGAGCGGGGCGGCCCTGATGGACCTGATCTGCTCGGCGGCGTCGCGGTCGGTGGCGGGGACGAGGCGGTGGGCGAGGTCGCCGAGGAGTTCGGAGGCGGCGCCGGCGAGGCCGAAGGAGAGGACGGCGCCGGCGGCCGGGTCGATGGCGGCGCGTACGACGGTGTCGACGCCTCGGGGGGCCATGGACTGGACGACGGGGAGCAGTTCGGCGGGAGCACCGAGGGCGTCGGTCAGCTCGCCGTACGCGAGGCGGAGTTGGGCCTCGTCGCCGAGGTCGAGCCGTACGCCGCCGAGGTCGGCGCGGTGGCGCAGGTGGGGCGCGGTCGTCTTGAGCGCCACGGGGTATCCGAGCCGCGCGGCGGCGGTGGCGGCGTCGTCGGGACCTGGCGCGGGGAGGGTGGGCCGTACGGAGATCCCGTACCGCCCGAGCAGTTCCGCGGCGTCATCGTCCCCGAGCTTCACCCCCCGTGGGTCGGCCGCCCCTTCCGCGAGCGCCCGCCGGATGAGCGCCCCGGCCCCCACCTCGTCGATGTTGTCGTACTCGAGCACCTTCCCCGGCTCGGCGATCCCCCGCCGCCAGGCGGCGTACTGCACCACCTCGGCGAGGGCGCGCACGGCGCGCTCGGCGGCGGGGTAGGCGGGGACGGCCCGGGGGCCGCCCGGGGCGTCCTCACCGGCCGCGTCCGCGCGGTCGCCGTCCGGATCCGTCGCCGACAGGGCCTCCGCCAGGCCCGGCAGTTCCACGTGGACCACCGCCACCGGCTTCGGTGGGGCGTGGGTGGTGGCCTCTCTCAGGGCTCGGGCCAGGGCGGTGGCCTCCGTGGTCTCCGGGAGGGGTGGCGTGGACATCTCGCCCACGTGGGGGATCACCGTGACCACCACCGCGTCGCACGACGGGTCGGACAGGGCCGTGGTCAGGGCCGTACGGAAGTCCGCCGGGGTCGCGGACGTCGTCAGGTCGCGGGGTGGGAGCGGGCGCAGGCCCTCCGCCAGGCAGGCGTCGTACGTGAGGAGGCCGAGGGACTCGGAGTTGCCGAGGATCGCGACGCGGGGGCCCGCCGGGAGGGGCTGGGACGCCAGGAGGAGGCCCGCGTCGACCAGTTCCGTCACCGTGTCCACGCGGATCACGCCCGCCCGGCGCAGCAGCGCCGAGACCGTGGCGTCCGGGATGCGGGTCACCGGCACCGCGTGGCCGGGGGGCGCGCTGCCGCTGTGGCGCGCCCCCTTGACCGCGACGACCGGTTTCACGGCGGCCGTGCGGCGGGCCAGGCGGGTGAACTTCCTCGGGTTGCCCAGGGATTCCAGGTACATCAGGACGACATCGGTGTCCGGGTCCTCGTACCAGTACTGGAGGAAGTCGTTGCCGGACACGTCCGCCCGGTTGCCCGCCGAGATGAAGGTGGACAGGCGCGCCCCGCGCCGGTGCAGGCCCGCCAGCAGCGCGATGCCGATCGAGCCCGACTGGGTGAACAGGCCGATCCGGCCGCGCGCCGGCGGCTCCGGCGCGAGGGAGGCGTTCAGCCGTACGGCCGGGGAGGTGTTGATGATCCCGAAGGCGTTGGGGCCGATGAGGCGCATCCCGTACGAGCGGACCTGCCGGACGAGTTCGCGCTGGCGCGCGCGCCCGTCGTCGCCGCTCTCCGCGTATCCGGCGGAGAGGACCACCAGCCCCTGGACGCCGTGCTCACCGCAGCGCGCGACCGCTTCGGGCACACGCCGCGCGGGCACCGCGAGGATCGCGAGGTCGACGGGGCCGGGGATCTCCGCGAGGGAACGGACGGCCGGGACGCCGTCCAGTTCCCGGGTGTCCGGGGCGAAGGCGTCGTTCACCGCGTACGTACGGCCCGTGAAGCCCCCGGCCCCCAGGTTCCGCAGGACCGTGCGGCCGACCCCGCCGGGCGTACGGCCCGTGCCGATCACCGCGACCGAGCCGGGCGCGAGCAGGCGCTGTACGGAACGCGCCTCCGCGCGCTGTTCGCGCCCGCGCTGAACGGCGAGCGACGCGTCGGTCGGCTCCAGGTCGAGGGTCAGGTGCACGGCCCCGTCCTCGAAGCTGCGCTTCTGGGTGAACCCGGCGTCCCGGAAGACCTTGATCATCTTGTTGTTCGCGGGCAGCACCTCCGCCGCGAACCGCCGGATCCCCCGCTCCCTGGCGACCGCCGCGATGTGTTCGAGCAGCGCCGAGGCGATCCCCCGCCCCTGGTGCGCGTCCTGCACGAGGAACGCGACCTCCGCCTCGTCGGCCGGCGCGGACGCGGACCGCCCCCGGTCGTCGATGCGGTCGTAGCGCACGGTCGCGATGAACTCGCCGCCCACCGTCACCGCGAGACCGACCCGGTCGACGTAGTCGTGGTGGGTGAAGCGGTGCACGTCCTTGTCGGACAGCCGGGGGTAGGGAGCGAAGAAACGGTAGTACTTCGATTCGTCGGAGACCTGTTCGAAGAAGCTGACCAGGCGCTCCGCGTCGTCGGCCGTGATGGGCCTGATCCGGGCGGTGCCCCCGTCCCGCAGCACCACATCCGCTTCCCAGTGACCGGGGTACGCGTGCTCCGACGCCGTCTCCATAGGTCGAAGCCTACGGCGGACGGGCACAGCGGGTCGGCAGGAGTGGACCGTACGGCACGTGAGAGACTGGTCTAGACAACCTGATGATTTCGACCGCATGATGGTGATTCATGATGTCGATTCATCATGCTGATTCATGATTCATGATCTCGCCCCCGCGACATCGAACCTCGTGACACCGAAGGGCACCACCATGGCTGAGCGACACGTCAACGTCGGCTGGACCGAGGGCCTGCACGCCCGCCCCGCCTCCATCTTCGTCCGTGCCGTCACGGCCACCGGCGTCCCTGTCACGGTCGCGAAGGCGGAGAGCAGCCCGGTGAACGCGGCCTCGATGCTGGCGGTGCTGGGCCTGGGCGCGCGGGGCGGCGAGGAGATCGTGCTCGCCTCGGACGCGGAGGGCGCCGACGCGGCGCTGGACCGGCTGGCGAAGCTGGTCACCGAGGGGCTCGACGAGCTGCCCGAGACGGTTTGACCGCCGGCCACGACCGGAATCGGCCGCAGGTCGTCCCGAATTCATTTCACGGCCGAGCCGTGGTGCGCGAGAATTCAGCGCACCACGGCTCGTCCTTTTCCGTGCGGGCAGCGGAAAAGAAGTCCTGCGTATTACTTCTCTTTGTATACGGTGCGGATGTTAAGAACGAGCACTCGCGGTGTTTACGGCATGTTGCGAAGGCCTCACCTTTTCCCGGCCCCGCTCCGGCCGCCGGAGCCGGTGCACGGCCGCCGTGCGCTCCGCGTGCAGCGTCGTGAGCGCCCGCGCGCGCTCCGCGTCGCCGCGCGCCACCGCGTCCACGATCGCGCCGTGCTCCGCCCAGGACTCCACGGGGTGGGCGGGCTGCTCGACCACGTACATCCAGGCGATCTTGTGCCGCAACTGGGTGAGCAGTGAGGTCAGCGCGGGGCTCCCGGAGGCCTGCGCGAGGGTCTCGTGGAACCACGCCCCGAGCGCGCGCAGATCCTCTCCCTGCCCCCGCCTGGCCCGCTCCTGCCCCAGTCTGACCAGGCCGCGCAGCACCTTGAGGTGCGCCTCGGTACGGCGCTGGGCGGCGCGGGCCGCGCCGAGCGGTTCCAGGAGCAGCCGTACCTCCAGAAGGTCCGCCGCCTCCTGGTCGGTGGGCTCGGCGACACACGCGCCGACGTGCCGGCGGGTGGTCACGAAGCCCTCCGACTCCAGCGTGCGCAGCGCCTCGCGCACCGGGACGCGGGAGACGCCGTACCGCCGGGCCAGCTGTTCCTCGGTGAGCCGGCTGCCCCGCTCGAATACACCGGAGACGATGTCGTCGCGGATCGCCGTGCATACCGAGTGCGCGGGAATGCGCATGTCCGAACCTCCGACTTAATCCGCGCGAAACACTGCCGATTGACGCCTGTCCGTGACTCTATTGCAATCTTCGCGGATTTCCGATGGGTGCCCGGAATTTGTGCATACCTTTTGGCCACCCGGCCGGGCCGGCAGGCCTGTTCGCGGCGCACACCTGAGGATCGAACGGACATACGGGGAAACCCCGGCGACGTGGTGCCGCCGGGGTTTCCCCTTGTCCGGAAAAGAACCTGCCCTGAATCAGCCTGAATCAGCCGGTGACAACCGTCACTCCGCCGATTCCCAGCGCCTCGACCGGCGCCTTGATCTGGGACGCGTCGCCGACGAGCACCGTGACCAGCCGGTCCACGGGGAAGGCGTTGACCGCCGCGGCCGTCGCCTCGACCGTGCCGGTCTCGGCCAGGCGCGCGTACAACCGCGCCTGGAAGTCGTCCGGGAGGTGCTGCTCGACCTGGTCGGCCAGCGTGCCCGCGACGGAGGCCGCCGTCTCGTACTTGAGCGGGGCCACCCCGACCAGGTTCTGCACGGCCACGTCACGCTCGGCGTCCGTCAGACCTTCGGCGGCCAGCGTGCGCAGCACCGTCCACAGGTCGGAGAGCGCCGGGCCCGTGGACTCCGTGTCGACGGAACCGCTGATGGCCAGCATCGCGGCGCCCGTGCCGTCCGGGGCCGAGCGCAGCACCTGGCCGAAGGCCCGTACGCCGTAGGTGTAGCCCTTCTCCTCGCGCAGCACCCGGTCGAGCCGGGAGGTGAGGGTGCCTCCCAGGCAGTACGTGCCCAGCACCTGGGCCGGCCAGACCCGGTCGTGCCGGTCGGCGCCGATGCGGCCGATGAGCAGCTGGGTCTGGACGGCGCCGGGGCGGTCCACGATGACGACCCGGCCGGTGTCGTCCGCCGTGATGGCGGGGGCGGGGCGGGCGGCGGCGGTGTTGCCGGTCCACGCACCGAGGGTCTCGGCGAGCAGCCCGTCGACGTCCACGCCCGTGAGGTCGCCGACGATCACGGCGGTGGCGGTGGCGGGGCGGATGTGCGCCTCGTAGAAGGCGCGTACGGCGGCGGCGTCGATCCTGCCGACCGTCTCCTCGGTGCCCTGGCGGGGCCGGGACATGCGCAGCGAGGCCGGGAACAGCTCCTTGGAGAGCTGCTTGGCCGCGCGGCGGCCGGGGTTGGCCGTCTCGTGCGGAATCTCGTCCAGGCGGTTGCGCACCAGCCGCTCGACCTCGGGGTCGGCGAACGCCGGGGCGCGCAGGGCCTCGGCGAGCAGGCCGAGCGCCTTGGGCAGCCGGGAGACCGGGACCTCCAGGGAGACCCGGAGGCCGGGGTGGTCGGCGTGCGCGTCGAGCGTGGCGCCGCAGCGCTCCAGCTCGGCGGCGAACTCCTCGGCGGTGTGCTTGTCCGTGCCCTCGGACAGCGCCCTCGCCATGATCGTGGCGATGCCGTCGAGGCCCTCGGGCTCCGCGTCCAGCGGCGCGTCGAGGTTGATCTCGACGGCCACCACCTGCTGGCCGGGGCGGTGACAGCGCAGCACGGTCAGCCCGTTGTCGAGCGCGCCGCGCTCGGGGGCGGGGAAGGCCCACGGCCTGGCCTCGCCGGCGGTCGGCTGCGGATGGAACTCCATGGTCACGGCAGCGTCGGTCACTGGTCCGCCCCCTCGTGCTCGTCGGTCTCTTCGGCGGCTTCGTCTTCTGCGGTGACCGGTTCGTACACCAGCACGGCCCTGTTGTCCGGGCGCAGCCGGGCGGCCGCGACGGCCTTGACCTCGTCGGCGGTGATGTCCAGCACGCGCGTGACGGCGCTGAGCGCCAGCTGCGGGTCGCCGAACAGCACGGCGTACCGGCACAGTTCGTCCGCGCGGCCCGCGACCGTACCGAGCCGGTCCAGCCACTCGCGCTCCAGCTGGGCCTGGGCCCGCTCCATCTCCTCGGCGGTGGGGCCCTCGGCGGCGAGCCGGGCCAGCTCCTCGTCCACCGCGGTCTCGATCTGCGGGACCTCGACCCCGCCGGACGTCTTCACGTCCAGCCAGCCGAGCGAGGGGGCGCCGGCGAGGCGCAGGAGGCCGAAGCCGGCGGCGACGGCGGTCTGGTCACGCCGTACCAGACGGTTGTGCAGGCGGGACGACTCGCCGCCGCCGAGGACCGTCAGCGCCAGGTCGGCGGCATCACACTCACGGGTGCCGTCGTGCGGCAGCCGGTAGGCGGCCATGAGCGCGCGCGCCGGGACCTCCTCGTGGATCTCCTCGCGCAGCTGGCCGCCCATGGTCTCGGGCAGGGAGCCGTCGCGCGGCGGCTGCTTGCCGTCGTGGGAGGGGATCGAGCCGAAGTACTTCTCGACCCAGGCGAGCGTCTGCTCGGGGTCGATGTCGCCGACGACCGACAGCACCGCGTTGTTCGGCGCGTAGTTCGTACGGAAGAAGGCGCGCGCGTCTTCGAGGGTCGCCGCGTCGAGGTCGGCCATGGAGCCGATCGGCGTGTGGTGGTACGGGTGGCCCTCGGGGTACGCGAGCGCGGTCAGGCGCTCGAAAGCCGTACCGTACGGCACATTGTCGTACCGCTGGCGGCGCTCGTTCTTGACGACGTCCCGCTGGTTCTCCATCGACTCGTCGTCGAGGGCGGCGAGCAGGGAGCCCATCCGGTCGGCTTCCAGCCAGAGCGCCAGCTCCAGCTGGTGGGTGGGCATGGTCTCGAAGTAGTTCGTGCGCTCGAAGCTGGTGGTGCCGTTCAGGGAGCCGCCGGCGCCCTGGACCAGTTCGAAGTGGCCGTTCCCCTTCACCTGCGCCGAGCCCTGGAACATCAGGTGCTCGAAGAGGTGGGCGAGTCCCGTACGGCCCTTGACCTCGTGCCGGGAGCCGACGTCGTACCAGAGGCAGACCGCGGCGACCGGGGTCAGGTGGTCCTCGGAGAGCACCACGCGCAGGCCGTTGGCCAGCCGGTGCTCAGTCGCTGTCAGGCCGCCGGAACCGGCCTGCGCTGTGGCCGTGTGACCCATGGGCATGTACGTCCCTTCGATCGCGATATGGAGAAGTCCTGCCACTGTATGCAAGCGTGCCGATGCCTGGCGAAGTTCCCGTGCGTCACACGCTGGGGGACGGGGCGAGGTCGGCGTTGTCGGTGGAGCGGTCCACAATGGTCGGCGTCAGTTCAAGTAGTCGCCGTACAGGACCTGTGAAGGAGCCGCAGCAGCGATGGCCCGCCGCAGCACGAAGACCCCGCCGCCGGAGGACTTCGAGGAGAAGATCCTCGACATCGACGTGGTCGATGAAATGCAGGGCTCCTTCCTCGAGTACGCGTACTCGGTGATCTACTCCCGGGCCCTGCCGGACGCCCGCGACGGCATGAAACCGGTGCACCGCCGCATCGTGTACCAGATGAACGAGATGGGGCTGCGCCCCGACCGCGGGTATGTGAAGTGCGCCCGAGTCGTGGGCGAAGTGATGGGAAAGCTCCACCCGCACGGGGACGCGTCGATCTACGACGCGCTCGTCCGGATGGCACAGCCGTTCTCCATGCGGCTGCCGCTGGTGGACGGTCATGGCAACTTCGGGTCGCTCGGGAACGACGATCCGCCGGCCGCCATGCGGTACACCGAGTGCCGGATGGCTGACGCCACGTCACTGATGACGGAGTCGATCGACGAGGACACCGTCGATTTCCAGCCGAATTACGACGGCCAGGAGCGGGAACCGGTCACGCTGCCCTCGGCGTACCCGAACCTTCTGGTCAACGGAGCCACCGGGATCGCCGTCGGCATGGCGACGAACATGCCGCCGCACAACCTCGGTGAGGTCGTGGCGGCAGCACGCCACCTGATCCGGCATCCGTCGGCCGACCTGGACACGCTGATGCGTTTTGTGCCGGGTCCCGACCTGCCGACCGGCGGCCGCGTCGTCGGCCTCGGCGGCATCAAGGACGCGTACGAAACCGGCCGGGGCACCTTCAAGATCCGGTCCACGGTCACGATCGAGGACGTCAGCGCGCGCCGCAAGGGCCTGATCGTCACGGAGCTGCCGTTCACCGTCGGCCCCGAGAAGGTGATCGCGAAGATCAAGGACCTGGTCTCCGCCAAGAAGCTCCAGGGCATCGCCGACGTCAAGGACCTCACGGACCGTTCGCACGGTCTGCGCCTGGTCATCGAGGTCAAGAACGGCTTCGTGCCGGAGGCCGTGCTGGAGCAGCTCTACAAGCTCACGCCGATGGAGGAGACCTTCGGCATCAACAACGTGGCCCTGGTCGACGGCCAGCCGCTGACGCTCGGGCTCAAGGAGCTGCTGGAGGTCTACCTGGACCACCGGTTCACCGTGGTCCGCAGGCGCAGCGAGTTCCGCAGGACCAAGCGGCGCGACCGGCTGCACCTGGTCGAGGGCCTGCTCGTCGCTCTCATCGACATCGACGAGGTCATCCGCCTCATCAGGTCGAGCGACAACTCCGCGCAGGCGAAGGAGCGGCTCATCGAGCACTTCTCGCTGAGCGACATCCAGACGCAGTACATCCTGGACACGCCGCTGCGCCGGCTCACCCGGTTCGACCGGATCGAGCTGGAGAGCGAGCGCGACCGGCTCACCGGCGAGATCGACGAGCTGACCGGGATCCTGGACTCGGACGCGGAGCTGCGGAAGCTGGTCTCGACCGAACTGGCCGCGGTGGCCAAGAAGTTCGGCACCCCGCGGCGCACGGTGCTGCTGGAGTCCGGCGCGTCGACGGTGGCGTCGGTGCCGCTGGAGGTCGCGGACGACCCGTGCCGGGTACTGCTGTCCTCGACGGGCCTGCTGGCCCGTACGGTCAACGGCGAGCCGCTGGAGGGCGGTGACGGCCGGCGGACGAACCACGACGTGATCCTCTCGGCCGTGCCCGCGACGGCTCGCGGGGACGTGGGCGCGGTGACGTCCGAGGGTCGGCTGCTGCGGATCTCGGTGATCGACCTGCCCCAGCTGCCCGACACGGCCTCGGCGCCGAACCTGTCGGGCGGGGCGCCGGTCGCGGAGTTCCTGACGCTGGAGCCCGACGAGGAGCTGATCTGCCTGACCACGCTGGACGAGTCCTCCCCGGGGCTCGCGCTGGGCACGCTCCAGGGCGTGGTCAAGCGGGTGGTCCCGGACTACCCCTCGAACAAGGACGAGCTGGAGGTCATCTCCCTCAAGGAGGGTGACCGGATCATCGGCGGCCAGGAGTTGCGTACGGGCGAGGAGGACCTGGTCTTCATCACCTCCGACGCCCAACTGCTGCGCTTCCAGGCCGCGCAGGTACGGCCGCAGGGGCGGCCCGCGGGCGGGATGGCGGGCATCAAGCTGGCCGAGGGCGCGACGGTGATCTCGTTCACGGCGGTGGATCCGGCGGCGGAGGGGGCGGTGTTCACAGTGACCGGCTCGCTGGGCACGCTGGACGATTCCGTACGGACCGCGAAGCTCACCCCGTTCGACCAGTATCCGCGCAAGGGGCGGGCGACGGGTGGCGTGCGCTGCCACCGGTTCCTCAAGGGTGAGGACTTCCTCGCGCTGGCGTGGGCGGGCGCGGGACCGGCGAGGGGGGCGCGGAAGAACGGCGCTCCGGTGGAGCTGCCCGCGCCGGACCCGAGGCGGGACGGGTCGGGGACGCCGTTCACGGCGGAGATCGCGGCGCTGGCGGGGCCGGCGCGCTGACGGGGGGCTGCCGGTCGCGGGGGCTGACGCCTCGTCCGCGACCGGCGTACGGGCTTTCAGTCGCCGGGCGGGCCTTCGGGT
The DNA here is from genome assembly GCF_035961655.1 of Streptomyces sp. NBC_01317. Lineage (NCBI taxonomy): Bacteria > Bacillati > Actinomycetota > Actinomycetes > Kitasatosporales > Streptomycetaceae > Streptomyces > Streptomyces sp. NBC_01317. The sequence continues at coordinate 2,121,053 of NZ_CP108393.1, forward strand.
CCGTCCGGCGACTCCGTTCGGGGGGCGGCCGACGGTGGCGCGTCGGGGCCGTCGCCGGACGGTACGTAACGCAGGACGCCCCACATCGCACGGTCGTCGGCGGCGTCCTGGACGGCGGGGCCCTGACAGGCCGCCAGCTCCTTGAGCAGGACGTCGCCGTCGACGCCGGCGCCGATCAGGACCAGCTGGGTGAGGCGTTCCTCGCCGGGACCCCAGGGCTCCGGGTGGAAGCGCAGGAAGCGGCCGACGGTGTGCAGGGCGTAGCGGTTCGCGGGGTCGCCGTCGCCGAAGTCGACAAAACCCTTGATCCGGTAGAGCCCCTCGGGCCGTGAGTCCAGGAACCGCATGAGGCGGCGCGGGTCCATCGGGGCGGTGGCCGTGAACGAGACGGTGTCGTAGGCGGCGTGCGGATGGCGATGGTGGGGGTCGGCCTGGGCGTCATGTGCGGGGGGCTCGTCCGCGTACAGGTCCTCGAAGGTCAGTTGGCGCACCTTCTCGTCCTCGGCCGGCCTGACCGCCGGGTCGAAGAGCAGCTCAGGGTCGATCCGTCCGTACGAGGAGGCGATCACCGGCGTCCCGGGGCTCAGCTCGCGCAGGGCGGTGCGGATGCGTTGCCGGTCGTCCTCCGCCACCCGGTCGGTCTTGTTGAGGACGACCAGGTCCGCGAGGGCCAGATGACGGTCGATCTCGGGGTGGCGGGTGCGCGTGGTGTCGAACTCGGCGGCGTCGACGACCTGGACGAGTCCCCCGTACACCGTGCCGGGATGGTCACCGGTCAGGATCATCCGGACCAGTTCCTGTGGCTCGGCGAGACCGCTCGCCTCGATGACGATGATGTCGATCTCCGCCTCGGGGCGGGTGAGGCGCTCCAGGTAGCCGTCGAGTTCGCTCGCGTCCACGGCGCAGCACAGACAGCCGTTGCCGAACGAGACGGTGGAGCCGACCTGTCCGGCGACGGTCATGGAGTCGATCTCGATGGCGCCGAAGTCGTTGACCACGACCGCGATCCGGCGGCCCGCGCGGTTGCGGAGCAGGTGGTTGAGGAGGGTCGTCTTGCCGGAGCCGAGGAAGCCGGTGAGCACGACCACCGGGATCTGCTGCCTGCCGGCCGGGTCCGTGCCGCTCATCGCCGTGCCTCCGTGTCGGTGCTGTCCGTGTCGGTGCTTCCGGGCCGCTTGTTCCGGCGGTCGGCCGTGGAGCCCGTCCGCCCGCACCAGGGTATGCGCGGGGCGGGCACGCGGCCCGGTGGTGGGACGCGCGTCATCGTCCGTACGGGGAGGTCTCGTCCAGCAGGGTCCAGAGAGCGGTCTCGTCCTGTTCGTCCATCGTGAAGGCCGCTGTGAACAGGCGCAGGGTGTCGGCCGACAGCAGATGTCCGCCGAGCGCGCGGGAGACCCGGTCGCGCAGGGCGCGGGGCAGGAGTTCGCTTCCGGCGGCGTCCCCGTTGAGCCAGAGCCAGTGGGCCAACACCCGTGCTACGGCGGCTTGGTTGACCGGTTCGGGGGTGGCGCGGACGACCTGGCGGAGCCAGCGGTCCCGGTACGGGCCGGGGCGAGCGAGCAGCTCGGCGAGGTGACGGCCGGCGGCGGATCCGGTGCCGGTGCCGGTGCCCGTACCGGCGCTGGGGCTTGTACGGGCGGGGGTTCGGGGGTGGGTGACGGCCACGTGGTCCGCTCCTGGGCGTAGAGGTGGCGGGTGCGACACAACTGCGACACAGCGGCGATATTCTGACGAAGACCGCGCATTGGTCCAGACCATAGCGGAGCCGCGGGCGCTGACGCCATGGTCGGCAACTTCTCCTGCCCGGGGAGTAGTTCGGCGCTGCGGCGTGTTCGCGACGGGGTCGCCCGCCGAAGCCGCACCTGGAGGTTGTCATCACCCGCTCCGCGCCCACCAGCCCGCGTACGGGCCGCCCGCCGGCCGTTCCCGCCTCGACCGTTCCCGAGCTGCTCGACGCGCGGGCCGCGGAACATCCCGACCGGCTCGCCCTCCAGGTCGTCGGCGGTGGCTCGGTGACGTACCGGCAGTGGCGCGACCAGGCGCTCAGGGCCGCCGCGGGCCTGGCGGAGGCGGGGGTACGGCCGGGGGCGCGGGTCGCCCTGCGGTTCCGTAACGACGTGTGGGAACGGTTCGCCGTCGCGTTCCTCGCCGTGCAGTACGCGGGCGGGGTGCCGGTGCCCGTACGGGAGGATCTCGCGGAGCCGGAGGCGGCGCGGCTCGCGGCACTGGCCGAGGCGGGGACGGTGTTGCGTGACGCGGCCGGGCAGGACGGAAGTGCCGTGGGCGCCTCGTCGCCCGCTCCCGGTGCTCTGCCCGGCACGGTGGACCTGGTCCTGTCCGACCTGCTGACGCGGCATCAGGTGGCGCCGACCGAACCCCCGTACCGGGTCGGGCCGTTGGACGAGGCCCAGGTGATCGGCACGTCCGGGACCACCGGTGCGCCCAAGGGGGTGTTCGCCGCGCACGGCAATCTGACGGCGGGGCTGACCCTCAACCCCCGCCCCCGGCCGTACGCGCACTCCCGGCACGCGCTGTACGCGTTCCCTCTCGGCACGAACGCCGGGCAGGTGATGCTGCTGAACGCCCTCACGGGCGCACCGGCCACCGTGATCCTCCCCCGCTTCGACGCGGATGAATTCGGCCGTACGGTGCGGGAGTTCGGGGTCGGCACGGTCTTCCTCGTCCCGTCGATGGCCGTCGAGCTGCTGAACGCGGGCACGGCGCGGACGTACGACCTCTCCAGTGTGCTGCTGGTCAGTTCGTCGGCCGCCGCGCTGCCGGGTCCCGTCGCCACCGCCCTGGCGGCGGCGCTGCCCGGGGCCACCCTGGTCAACACGTACACCTCCGCGGAGGCCGCTCCCGCGCAGATCTCCGCGATCGTCGACACCCGGCATCCCGGGTCGGTGGGCCGCCCGGCCGACCCCGCCGACCTGCGGATCCTCGACGGGGAGGGGCGGGAACTGGCGGCGGGCGAGGTGGGTGAGGTGTGGCTGCGGCAGCCGGGACCGCCGCGCGGTTATCTCGGCGGGGGTCCCGGTCCCGCCGGGGGACCTGGGGCGGCGGACAGCGCGCGGGTGTTCCGCGACGGGTGGGTGCGGATGGGGGACCTGGGACGGGTGGACGACGGGGGCCGGCTGTACCTGGTCGACCGGGAGAGCGATGTCATCAAGTCCGGTGCGCTGAAAGTCTCGACGCTGCGGATCGAGGAGGTCCTGCACGAACACCCCCACGTGGCCGACGCGGCGGCGCTCGGGCTGCCGCACGCGGTGATGGGCGCGGTGCCGGTGGCCGTGGTCGTCCCGGGCCCGGACGGCCTGGACCTCGACGAACTGCGGCTCTTCCTGAGCGCGCGGCTGAGCCGCCCCGAACTCCCCCTCCGTATCGTGCTCGTGGACCGGCTGCCGAAGAACCCGACCGGCAAGGTGGTCAAGCACCTGCTGCGCCCTCTGTTCGACGCGCCGGTGGAGGCGGCGGCGGTTGTCGCGCCCTCCTCCCCCACCGAGCTGCGGCTGGCGGCGATCTGGCGCAGGCTGCTGGGCCGGGCGGTGGCGGACGTGTCCGCTGAGTTCTTCGCCCTCGGCGGGGACTCGTTCCGGGCGGTGCAGCTGGCGGCGGCGCTGGACGCGGAGTTCGGGGTACGGGCGGGAACCGCGCTGATCTTCGAGCGCCCTTCGCTGCGGGCGCAGGCGGCGTGGCTGGACGCGCGGGAGGCCGTGGGCGGCGCCACCGTGGCCGGCGCCACCGACTCGGCCCCGGCCACGGTGACGCCGTACCTCACCCGTCTCCGCGCCCAACCGCACGCCGTACCGCTCACCTCCCAGCAGGAGAACTTCTTCCGCTGGATGGCGGAGGCGCCGGGCCGGGACGCGGGCGCGGTCACCGCGCTGTTCCGGGTCACGGACCGGCTGGAGCCGGAGACCCTGGGGCGGGCGCTGACCGAGGCGGTGCGCAGGCATCCCGCGCTGCGGACCCGCTTCGAACCGGTGGCGGGGGAGCCCGGGGTGGTACGGGTCGTCCTGGACGAGGAGCCCGCCGTACGGATCACCCTGCGTGAGGCGCCCGGCGCGAGCGACGCCGAGGTGGACGAGCTGCTGCTCGCCGAGCGCGACCGGCTGACGGATCTGGCGCGCGACCCGATGGCGCGGCTGCTGGTGGTGACGCGGGGACCCGGGGACCACGTGGTTCTGCTGGCGGTGCATCACATGGTCAGCGACGGCTGGTCGGTGGGGGTGCTGCTGTCGGACCTGGGCGTGCTCTACTCGGCGCTGCGGCGCGGGCGGACGGCGCCGCCGGTGCGGTCGGGGCCCGGGTACGAGGAGTTGGTGGAGTGGTCCAACGCGCACTGGCCGGTGTCGCGGCGGCACTTCGCCGGGGCGCTCGCGGGTGCGCCGGCCGCGGTGGAGGTGTTCCCGGGGCGCCGGGAGGTGGCGGAGGTCCTCACCAAGGCCTACCGGTTCGACCTGCCGGCCGAGCGGGCGGAGGCGCTGCGGGCGCGGGCGGGTGAGCTGGGGGCGACGCCGTTCCTGGCGGTGACGGCGGCGTGGACGGGGTTGCTGGCGGCCCGGAGCGGGCAGAGCGAACTGGTCCTGATGACACCTGTCCCCGGGCGGCCGCGACCGGACGCGGAGCACGCGGTCGGCTGCTTCGTACAGTCGTTGCTGCTTCGGGTGGACGCGTCGGGGAGCCCGGGCTTCGCGGAGCTGCTGGACCGCTTGCGGGTCACCGCGACGGAGGCGCTGGACCACCAGCTGTACCCGTTCGCGGAGTTCAGCCCCGCGGCGCCGTTCGCGGCGTGGCTCCGGTACGAGGCGTGGTCCGCGCCCGCGCAGCTCCCGGGCGTGCGGTGCGCGCCCTGGGAACTGCCACGGGGCACGACGGTGCCGTGGCCCTTGCCGGGCGGGGATCGGGGGGTGCCGGAGCTGACGGTGGTGGAGCAGCCGGGGGGCGGTCTGCGCTGCTGGCTCCAGTACAACGCGCTCGCGTTCGAGGAACGCGTGATCGTGGGCCTGGCAGAGGATTTTGTGCGCTCGCTGGAGGAGGCGTGCGGCTCCCCACGCCTGGACCGGCGCTGACGCGGTGTCGTCCTCAATCGCCGGACGGGCTTGATTGGCGGCGGCATGCGGCGCGCGGCCGGCTCGACCGCGACGAGTGCCGCTGACGCGGCGTTGTCCTCAATCGCCGGACGGGCTTGATATGTCCCCGCGCCGGAGGAACAGATCAGGCCGGTCCGGTGTCCCGGAGCATCCCCGCGCGTGCCCTTCGACTCCGGGCGGCATACCCAGCCCGTCCGGCGCGGGGGACATATCAAGCCTGTCCGGCGATTGAGGACACCCCTCATGCGAGCCGCACGTACCCGCCGACGCCGACGGGCACCTCAAGCCCGTCCGGCGCTTGAGGACACCCACCCACCGGCCCCGCGCACACCTTCAGCCGCCAGCCGGCCACATCAAGCCCGTCCGGCGATTGAGGACAACGCCCTCGCGGCGGCGTACCCCGCAACGCCACCCGCAAAGTCAGGCTCGCGCGCTCAACGGGCGCAGGTCCGTCCACACCTCCCCGACCCTCGCCAGGCACTCCTCCCGCGACCCCCGCGTCCCCTCCGCCCGCCACCCCGCCGGGATCTCCTGGTCGGTCGGCCAGACCGAGTACTGCTCCTCGTGGTTGACGACCACCGCGAACATCGTTCCTCCTAGGGATGTGGGACATGGGTCAAAGGTGGGGGCGGGCCAACAAACAGGGGGACGCAAAGGCGTCGCCTCACGGCGACAACCTCTCCGCCGCCTCCCCCTCCGACAACGCGTCGATCTCCGCGATCAGCAACTCCTCCACCCGCGCCGCCAAGTCGGAGAGCACCCGGTGGTCGAACACGTCCCGGATGCTGATCTCCAGGCCCGCCACCGTGCGGATCCTCGCCGCCACCCGCGTGACCCGCAGCGAATCGCCGCCGAGGGAGAAGAAGTCGTCCAGGGCGCCCACCCGCTCGACCCCCAGCACCTCCTCCCACAGCTCCGCGACGAGCGCCTCCGCGTCCGTGCGGGGAGAGACGAACGCGGGCGCCGCGACGGAGGGCCCCGGCAGCGGCAGCGCCGAGACGTCCGGCTTGCCGTTGACCGTCAGCGGGAGCCGGTCGAGGACCGCCAGGCCGCTCGGCACCATGAAGGTCGGGAGCAATCCGGAAAGGTGATCCAGGAGTTCGGCCACGCGCGGCGGCGTCGCGCCCGGCGACGGGACCACGTAGCCCAGCAGCCGCCCCTCCCGCACGACCACCACCGCCTGCGCCACCGCCGGGTGGCTCGTCAGCGCGTGTTCCACCTCGCCCGGTTCGATCCGGTAGCCGCGAAGCTTCACCTGTCCGTCCGTCCGGCCGACGAACTCCAGCTCCCCGTCCGGCAGTCGGCGCACCCGGTCGCCCGTGCGGTACATCCGGCTGCCGTCCGCCGCGAACGGATCCGGCAGGAAGCGCTCCGCCGTCAGGCCGGGGCGGCCCGCGTAGCCCCGGGCCAACCCGCGCCCGCCGAGGAAGAGTTCGCCCTCGGTGCCGTCGGGCACCAGCCCGAGCCGTTCGTCCAGCACATAGCAGCGCACCCCGGCCAGCGGCCGCCCGATCGGCGGCCGGGCCACGACACCCCCCGAAGGCGCCGACAGGTCCGCGCTCGTGGCGATCACCGTCGCCTCCGTCGGACCGTACGTGTTCACCAGCCGGACCCGCCCACCGTGCCGCGCGTGCCACCGCGCCAGGACGGTGCCGTCCACGGCCGAGCCTCCCAGCACCACCAGCCGCAGATCCGCCGGCCAGGTGAACTCGTCCTCCATCAAGACCAGTTCGTGCCAGTACGCGGTCGGCAGGTCGAGGACCGTGACGCCCGCGCCCTCCGTCGTGCGCAGGACGTCGGGCAGCGTACGGGAGCCCCCGGGCAGCAGGACGCAGCAGGCGCCGGACGCCAGGGCGGGCCAGATCTCCTCGGCGTGGGTGTCGAACCCGATGGAGGCGAACTGGACGATCCGGTCGCCGGGCCGAAGGCCGTACCCCTCACCGTCGGCCGTCCCGGTCGCCGACGTCCCGGTCATCCACTCCACCCGGTCGGCCAGCGCACCCTGTTCGACCACGACCCCCTTGGGCCGGCCGGTGGACCCCGAGGTGAACAGCACGTACGCCGGATCGCCCGCCGCGACACCCGGCCACGCACCGGCGGACGGATCCCCCGCCGGGACCGCCCGGACCGCTCGGACCGCCGACGTGTCCGGCCACTCCGCAGGCACGGAGAGCGTCGGTATCCCCAGGTCAGGCCCCTCCCCCGCCGTGATCAGCAGCCGCGCTCCCCCGTCCGCGACCAACTGCCGCAGCCGATCCGGCGGATACGCCTCATCCAGCGGCAGGTAGCCACCGCCCGCCTTCCACACCGCGAGGAGCGCGATCACCAGCGCGTAGGACGGAGGGATCCGTACGGCGGCGACCCCACCCTCCAGCGGGCCGATCCGTGCGGCCAACAGCGAGGAGCGGCGGTCCAGTTCGGCGTACGAGAGAGTGTCGTCGCCGAGCGCCAGCGCGGGCGCGCCCGGCCGCAGGGCGACCTGTTCGGCGAAGCGGGCCGGTACCGTACGGCGGCCGGGGTCCAGCCGGGGCCCGGTGCCGCGCGCGAGCACGGCGGCCCGCTCCGCCGCGTCGAGCAGCCAGTCGCCGTGCACGGGCAGCAGCGGATCCGCGGTGGCCCGGGTCAGCAGGGTGCGGTAGCGCCGGGCCAGGGTCTCGACCGTCGACCGGTCGAACAGCTCCTCGTCGTACGAGAAGGAGCAGGTCAGCCCGGCCTCCGTCCGCCATGTGTCCAGCAGGAGATCGGCCTTGGCCCGGTCGAAGCCCGAATCCAGGGACAACAGGGTCACCTCAGGCGGGAGTTGGGGTTCGGCGGCGCCTCCCCCTGTCTCGTGCTGGCTCTGGAGCACGAACAGCGTCCTGAACGGCAGCCCGCCGGGCGGTTCGCCCAGATCCGCCGCCAGCCGCTCCAGCGGCACGTCCTGGTGGGCGAGCGCGCCCATGGTCGCGGACCTGACGCGCCGCAGCACCGTACGGAAGTCCGGGCCACGGCCCGCGTCCCCCCGCAGGTCCGCGCGGATCACGGCGGTCCGGGTGAAGTAGCCGATCAGCGCCTCGTGCGCCACGTCGGGCCGGCCGGCCAGCGGCGTACCGACCGTGAAGTTGTCCTGACCGCACCAGCGGCCCAGCACGCTCTGGTAGGCGGTGAGGAGCACCATGAAGGGGGTGCAGCGCTCCTGCCGGGCCAACCGGTCCACGGCGTCCGTGAGTTCGGGACCGAGTGCGAGATCCACAAATCCGGCGGGCCGCCGCGGATCCGCCGGCCGGGGGCGGTCCAGCGGCAGCCGGAGCGGCTCGGCGCCCGCCAGCCGGTCCCGCCAGTGGACGTACGCCTGCTCCTGCTCATCGGGGCCCAGCCGCGACTCCTCGGCGCGCGCGTGATCGCCGTACTGGATGGCCAGGACGGGCAGTTGGGGTACGGAGTCCGTCAGGGCGGCCCCGTACAGCGTCAGCAGTTCGTGCCAGAGCACCCCGGCCGACCAGCCGTCGCCCGCGATGTGGTGCAGCACGAGGCACAGCGCGTGCTCGTGCTCCCCCGCGCGGACCAGCACGGCGCGCAGCGGCGGTCCCGCGGCGAGATCGAAGGGCGTGTTGACGTACGGCGCCACCGCCCCGGTCAGCACCCGCTCGACGTCGTCCTCCCCGGCCGGGGACACGTCGTGGCGGACGAGCGGGACAGGGGCGGGCGGGTCGACCACCTGCCGGGGCCCGTCGCCGGCCACCACGAACCGGGTACGGAGGATCTCGTGCCGGGCCGTGAGGGCGTCCAGGGCCGTGCGCAGGGCGCGGACGTCGAGCGGGCCGCGCCAGCGCCGTACGAGATACAGGTGGTAGCCGGTGTCGGCTGGATCGAGCTGTTGCAGGAACCACAGCCGTCGCTGATCCACCGTCAGCGGGTAGTCGGTCGTGGGACGCACGTGGTGTGTCGGGATCGGCGTCGGGTCAACGGCCGCTGTCATGGGCCACCTTGTCCTTCGTACGGGCTAGCAGGGTCTCCAGTCCGACCAGGTCGTCGGAGACGGCGTCGGGCACCTCGCGGTCGAACCGGGCCAGCACGGGGATCCGCAGGCAGATCACCGCGAGCAGGGCCATCGCGAGGCCGAAGAGCAGATAGAGCAGACCGATCCCCCGGCCCTCGCCGGTGCCGATGACCTGGCCGACGGTGCCGGCGAGCGCGCCGTGCTCCTCCATCAGCGGTTGGAGCAGGCCGGGTGCGAGCGGGGCGATCACGGCGAAACCGACCGGCAGGGTGGACCAGGCGACCATGGTGTTGACGGCGATGATCCGCCCGTGGAAGCGCAGCGGCACCTTGGTCTGGATGATCGTCGCGTACGTGCCGTTGAGCAGCGCGAGGCCGAGCGTCATCCCGAACGCCCCGAGGGCGACCAGCGGCAGCGAGGGCCGCAGCCCGGTGAGGACGCAGGCGACGGCCAGTCCCGCCGTCGCGTACAGGACACCGCGCAGCCGGTGGTGGCGGGGGCCGCCCCAGATGAGCAGGGTGAGGCCGCCGACCACCGCGCCCGCCCCCGCCGCGACCGCGACCCAGCCGGTGGCGGCCAGGTCGGCGAAGGAGAGCACCAGCGGGGTGGTGAGGAGGAAGAGCGGGGACAGGAAGATGTTGAGGGCGGCGAAGAAGAGCAGCATCGCGCGGAAGTGGCGGCTGCCGAGCGCCCGCCGGAACCCGCCCTTGATCTCCTCCAGCACACTCTCCCTGCGCACGGCGGCCATGGCCTTCGGGAACCGTACGGCGAGAGTGATCGCGACGGCGGCGGTGTAGCTGACGACGTCGAGGACGAGGATGCCGCCGAGTCCGATTCCGGCGAGCAGCCCGACGGCGAACAGCGGGACGAGGAACTGGGCGAATCCCAGGGCCATTTGGGTCACGCCGTTGGCGCGGCCGAGGAAACGCTTGGGTACGAGTTGGGGCACCGACGAGCCCCAGGCGAAGCGCTGGAAGACGAGGGCGAGGGAGAGCAGGCCGATCAGGGCGTAGGCGTGCCAGACCTGGAGGCTGTCGGTGAGGTAGAGGACGAGCAGGGCGGCCTGGGTGGCACCGGCCGCGAGGTCGCCGGCGAGCATGACCTTGCGGCGGTCGCTGCGGTCGACGACGGCGCCGGCCAGGGGCGCGGCGAGGATGCCGGGGACGAGGGCGCAGGCGGCGAGCAGGCCGAAGCTGGCGAGGGAGCCGGTCCTGAGGTAGATCCAGATGGGGAGTGCGAACTCGGTCAGGGCCGAGCCGATCATCGAGACCTGCTGGCCGGTGGCGACGGCCAGGAAGCGGCCGAGGCTGGGGCGTACGGTCGTACGGTCAGCGCGCTCGGCACGGTCGGCGTCCACCCCGGCGACCGGGGCCGGATCCGTGCCCCCCTCCCGCGACACTCCCTCCAGCCACCACGTGGCCCCGGGGGTACGGGCATGGCGCCGGTCCGCGCCCTCCGCGACGGCCGGGGCCACCTCGGTGAGGACCACGGCCAGTTCCTCCGCGCGGTACTTGAGGAAGAAGTGCCCGGCCTCGTCCAGCACCACCACTCCGGTGGTGTCGGTGAGGCGGTGCCACTCGCGGTAGCGCTCCTGGTAGAACTCGGTCGCGGGGTCACGGTCGCCCGCCACCGCGATGACCGGGGCCCGCAGCCGGCCGCCCTCGGTGCGGAACAGCTCCCCGAAGTAGCGCTCGGCCTCCTTCGTGCCGGAACGCCGGTTGTGGACGATCAGCCTCAGCTGCTCGGAGCTGAAGTCGTCGGTGTCGAGGCCCGCCGCCGTCAGGGCGTTGACCATGTCCTGGTCGCTGCGCAGCCGGTCCACGAACGCCGAGAAGCGTTCCGCGAGCGCGGCGCCCCGGCTCTCCGGACGGGCGAAGGGGAAGATGCCGCCGAGGTGGACGGCGTCCACCACCCGGCCCGCCGCCTCCAGCCGCCGCGCGACCTCGACGATCAGCATGACCCCGAGCCCGCAGTGGCCGTAGAGGACGATCCGGCCCTCGACGCCGTCCAGGATCTCCTGTGCCGTCTCCGCCGCCACCTCGTCGAACGGCCTTGCCTCCTCGCCCAGTTCGTGTCCTGGTACGGCGAGCGAGTGCAGGGCCCAGTCCGCCGGGAGCGCGTCCGCGAGGGGTTTGTAGATGAGCGCGCTGCCGCCGCCGTAGGGCGCGCAGATCACACTTCCGGTGGTGCGGGTACGGGGCGGGGTGAGCCGGTGCAGGAGTCTGCGCGGGCCCCGGTCCTCCTCGGAGGAGCTGAGCAGGGCGGCCAGCGCCCGTACGGTCGCGTGCTGGAAGAGGTCCATCACGCCCAGTCCGGCGGCCTGTTCGGGCAGGGCGCGGCGCAGCCGGGCGACCACCTGGGTGGCCATGAGCGAGTGGCCGCCGAGGACGAAGAAGTCGTCCAGCGCGCCGATCCGCTCCACGTCGAGCAGGTCGGCCCAGAGGGACGCGATCAGCTCCTCCGTCCCGCCCTCGGGCGGGACGTGCTCCCCCGTACCGGCGCCGCTGTCCTCGGGGGCGGGCAGCGCGGCGCGGTCGACCTTGCCGTGCGCGAGCAGCGGGAGCCGGTCGAGGACGACGTACCGCGCCGGGATCATGTAGTCCGGCAGGAGGTCGAGCAGGCGGGTGCGCAGTTCGGCCGGGGCGGGCGGCTCGCTGTCGCCCGCGCGTTCCAGGTAGCCGACCAGCTGTTGTCTCACGCCCTCGCCCCGGGCGACGACCACCGCCTGTCCGACGCCGTCCACGGCGCTGAGGGCGGCCTCGATCTCGCCGGGCTCGACGCGGTAGCCGCGTACCTTGATCTGATGGTCGGCGCGGCCGAGGAACTCCAGCTCGCCGTCGGCCCGTTGGCGTACGAGATCGCCCGTACGGTACATCCGCGCGCCGGGCTCGCCGGTGAACGGGTCCGGCACGAACCGGTCGGCCGTGAGGTCGGGGCGGCCGAGGTAGCCCCGGGCCAACCGGTCGCCGCCGACGTGCAGTTCGCCGGTGACCCCGGGGGGTACGGGCCGCAGCGCCGCGTCGAGGACATAGGTCCGCGCCCCGGCGAGCGGCCGGCCGATCGGGGTGGAGCCGTGGGGCGGGCCGTCCGGGGTGACCTCGTGGACGGTGACACCGACCGTGGTCTCGGTGGGTCCGTAGTGGTTGAACACCGCGCACCGGCCGAGCGCGGCGAGACCGCTCGCCCAGGCCGCCGAGGACGCCTCGCCGCCCAGCACCAGCGCCTTGCGCGGCAGGAGCCGCTCGGCGGGTGCGTCGGCCGCCAGCGCGGCCAGGTGGGAGGGCGTCATCTTGAGGTAGTCGATGCCCGACTCCTCGATACGGTCGGCGAGTTCGGCGCCCGATATACGGCGTGGCAGCAGGTGCACGTGGCCGCCGGTGGACAGGCCGAGGTAGAGGAGGGTGATGCTGAAGTCGAAGGCGAGCGACTGGAGCAGCCCGTACGACCCATGGTCCTCGATGCGCAGCCGCTCCCGCGCGCCCGCGAGGTAGGTGAGGATCTGCCGGTGCTGGACGGCCACCCCCTTGGGGGTGCCGGTGGATCCGGAGGTGTAGATGACGTAGGCGAGGTCGCCGGGGCCGGCTGTCTGAGGCAACGGCTCGGCGCCTGCGGCGGTCTCCGCCGCCGGGTCCGGATGGAGCACGCGCCCCCGGAATCCGGGGGCCTTCGCGGCCAGTACGGGATCGGTGACCAGCACCGCCACACCGGCGTCGGCGAGCAGGAACTCCACGCGGGCGGTGGGCTGTTCGGGGTCGAGCGGCAGGTACGCGGCGCCGGCCTTGAGGACCCCGAGCATGGCGACGGCCAGCTCCGGGGACTGCTCCAGGCAGAGGGCGACCACCGCGCCGGGGCCCACGCCGAGCGCCCGGAGCCGGTGTCCGAGTCCGGTCGCGCGGCGTTCCAGTTCCCCGTACGAGAGGCTGTCCCGGCCGTCCGTGAGCGCCACGGCCCCGGGGGTCTCCGCCGCCGCCCGGGAGAGCAACTCGGAGAGCGTGCGAGGGATTTGGACCGTGAGGGCCGGTCCGGCGGACCAGGCGGCCAGCCGGGCGCGCTCACCGTCGGCCAGCAGGGGCAGGGCGCCGAGCGTGCGTCCCGGGTCGGCGAGGGCGGCGGTCAGCAGCACCTCGAAGCGCTCGGCCAGCCGCTCGACCGTCGCGGCCTCGAACAGGTCGGTGCGGTAGGTGAACAGGCCGTACACCCCGCCGTCCGCCTCGTCCCGCAGATACAGCGCGAGGTCGTGGTGGGTGGTGGTGGCCCGGTAGCCGAACCCCTCCGCGTGCGGCGCCCCGGTCGCGGCCCCGACGGCCGACTCGCCGTAGTTCTGGAAGGCCAGGGTGGCCTGGAAGACGGCGGCGCGGCTCACGTCACGCTCCACCGCGAGGTCGCCGACGATCTGCTCGAACGGCACCTCCTGGTGCGCGTAAGCGTCCAGGGTCCGTTCCCTGACCTGCCCGAGCAGGCGCGCGAAGGTCAGGTCGGGGGTGATCCGGGCCCTGATCGGCAGCATGTTGACGAAGATGCCGACCAGCGGCTCCAGTTCACTGTGCAGCCGGCCCGCCACGGGCGAGCCGACCGCGAAGTCCCCCTGGCCGCTGTGGCGGGACAGCAGGGTCTGGTACGCGGCCATCAGCACCATGTAGCGGGAGGCGCCGTACGCCGCCGCGACCTCGGTGATCCGCTCGGACAGGGCGCGGTCCCAGCGGAACTCGTGCGCGGCGCCCTCGAAGGTGAAGGTCGGCGGGCGCGGCCGGTCGACGCGCAGCTCCAGCGCGGGCACCCCGTCGAGTTCGGTCCGCCAGTGGTCGCGGGAGGCGGTGAGGGTGCCGTCGGCGAGCCTTCCGCGCTGCCAGGCCGCGTAGTCGCCGTACTGGAGCCGCGGTTCGGCCAGTCCGTGCGGGGTGCCGTGGGTGTGGTGGGCGTGGAGGGCGTCCAACTCCCGCTGGAGGAGGTCGATGGACCAGCCGTCGCAGACGATGTGGTGCATGACGAGCGCCAGGACGTGGTCGTGCTCCTCGATCCTGACGAGCAGGACCCTGAGCAGCGGGCCTTCCGCCAACACGAAGGGCCGGGCGAGCAGGTGCTCGACCGCCTCGGCGGCCCGGGCCTCGCGTACCCCGGGATCGGGCTCCTGGCTCAGGTCGAGGAACTCCGCGCCGAACGGGGCCGGTTCGGCCACCACCGCGTGGGCCGTGCCGTCCTCCGTCGCGGGGAAGACCGTACGGAGCACTTCGTGCCGGGCGACCAGATCGGTGAGCGCGGCGTCCAGGGCGATCCGGTCGTACGGGCCACGGATGCGGCGAGCCGGGGCGAGGGTGTAGGCGGTGGATCCGGGGGTGAACTGCTCCATGAACCACAGGCGTTCCTGGCCGCTGGACAGCGGTGGCGCGGTGCCCTCGGGTCTGCGGTCGACCGTACGGGCCCGGCCCCGGCCGCCGCGCAGGCGCTGGGCCAGCAGGGAGCGCTTGGCCTCCGACCACTCCGTGGTCGGGGGGTGTGTTTCTGTCATCGTCGTCCTGTTCAGGTCAAGATCGCCGGAGCTGGGCGCCGGGGGCGGCGGGCCAGGGGCGATGCCGTCGGCCCTGCGGTGGGGCACAGGGGACGCGGTGGACACAGGGGACGCGGTGGGGCGCGGGGGTCGAGCGGGGCGGGGTCGAACGGGGTGGGGTCGAACGGGGTGGGGTCGAACGGGGTGGGGTCGAGCAGGGTGGGGTCGAGCAGGGTGACGGTCGAACGGGGGCGGATGATGCCCGAGAGGTCCGGCGGGGTGGGGGCCGGCGAGGTGGGGTCCTCTGACGCCGTGGAGGGGAGGGGCCGCGCGATCAGCGCGACGCGCTCACCACGCGGGCGATCCCCACCACCGTCGGGGTGTCGAAGAAGACGTCGAAGTCCACCTCCACACCGAGGGATTCACGGATACGCGCGGCGATGCGGATGATCGTCAGCGAGTGGCCGCCCAGATCGAAGAGGTCGTCCTCGGGGTCGACGGCCGGCAGGTCCAGCACCTCGCACCAGATCGCGCACAGGGCCGGGACCACCCCGTCCCCGGCGGAGGCGGTCGGGACGGCGGCGGGCGCAGCGGCGGCGGAAGGGGTGAGGGGGGCCACCTCCCGTACCGACAGCGCGCGCCGGTCGAGCTTGCCGTTGGGGGTCGTCGGCAGCTCCTCCAGCGTGACGTACCGCTGGGGACACATCACCGCCGGCAGGGTGCGCCGCAGGTGCGCGCGCAGCGCCCCGGCGTCCGGCGCGCCCCCTGCGGGCACCACATACGCGACCAGTACGGGACCGTCGGCGCCGCCCTCGTACACGGCGACCGCCGCCCGCGCGACCGCCGGGTGCTCCAGCAGGACCGCCTCGATCTCGCCCAGCTCGATCCGGTGGCCCCGGATCTTGACCTGCTGGTCGATCCGGCCCAGGCAATCCAGTTCGCCGTCGGCGGTGCGGACCGCGAGGTCACCGGTGCGGTAGAGGCGGGACCCGGGCGGCCCGTACGGGTCGGGCACGAAGCGGTCCGCGGTCAGCTCGGGCCGGCCGAGGTAGCCGAAGGCGAGACCGTCCCCGCCGAGCAGCAGTTCCCCGGCCTGTCCGACCGGGACGAGCCGCAGGTGCCGGTCGACCACGTGGGCGCGGGTGTGCGCGATCGGGCGGCCGATCCCGACCCGTACCGGATCGGCGGGGATCTCGGCGCGGGTCGACCAGATGGTCGTCTCGGTCGGGCCGTAGACGTTGAACAACCGCCCCACCAGAGAACGGAGTTCGCGCGCGAGAGGAAGGGACAGCGGCTCACCGCCGGCCAGGGCGGTGAGCCCCGCGAGGTCCGCCGCGCCCGGCTCCGCCGCCAGCAGCACCTGCCAGCCGGTGGGCGTGGCCTGGGCGTGGGTGATCTCCTCGTCGCGGACGAGCCGGAGCAGGCCGGGTCCGTCGGTCGCCAGGCCGTCCCGGGCGAGCACCAGCCGCCCGCCCGTGATCAGCGGGAGGAACAGCTCCAGCGCCGAGATGTCGAAGGAGAGCGAGGTCAGACCGAGCCAGACGTGCCCCGGCCCCGACCCCAGCAGTCCGGCGAACGAGCCGAGGAGGTTGGCGAGGGCCCGGTGGCCGACCGCCACCCCCTTGGGGCGGCCGGTGGAGCCCGAGGTGTAGAGGACGTACGCGGTGTCCGTCGTCACCGCGCGGGCCTCCGGCTCCCAGGTCACCGCCGCGCGGTGCACCACCGGGAGTGCGAGGTCGTCCAGTAGCAACACCGGTGTGGTGGCGGCCAGTTCGGGGGCGGGCGGCCGGTCCGCGAGCAGCAGGGAGGCGCCGGAGTCGGCGGCGACGAAGGCGAGCCGCTCGGCGGGGTAGCCGGGGTCCAGCGGCAGGTAGGCCGCTCCGGTGAGCAGGACGGCGAACAGGGCGACCGGGAGGGCGGAGGTACGGTCCAGATGGACGGCGACCAGGTGTCCGGGGCCGATCCCGCGCGCTCTCAGCACGGCGGCCAGGGACGCCGAACGGGCTTGCAGGGTACGGAAGTCGAGCGTCGTGTCCGTGGCGGTGACGGCCACGGCGTCGGGCGTCAGCTCCGCCTGACGCTCCATCAGGTCGACCACGGTCAGGCCGCCCGCGAAGCCCTCCGGGAGCCGGGCGTCCGGTCCGGGTCCCGGCGCCTGCCAGGTCTCCGTGAGGAGGCGCAGTTCGTCTCCCGCCAGCAGGGGCAGATGGGCGAGCGGGCGGTCCGGTGTGGTGAGCGCGGCGTCGAGCAGGGTGGTGAAGTGTCCCGCGATGCGCTCCGCGGCGTCCGGGGGCACCACGGCGGGGTCGTACTGGAACACGATCAGCGTGCGCGCGGGCTCCTCCACGACCTGGAGGTTGAGCGGGGAGCGTGCGGCGCGGTGGAAGACGGCCCGGTCGACCCGTGTCCGCGCGCCCTCGAAGTGCGGGTCCGCGCCGGATCTTCGGTAGCTGAAGGTGACGGGGGTCAGGCCCACGCGCGGGCCGAGTCCGCGCGCCACGGCTCCGTACGGGACCGCGCGGAAACGGTAGAGCGTACGGAGATCCTTGCGCAGCACCGCGGCGAGGTCGGCCAGTCCGGTGGTGTCGGGGTCCACGGCCGGTGCGCGGACGGGGAGTTCGTTGACGTACAGGCCGACGGCGTCCCGCTGTTCGGCCGTGCGGGTGGAGAGGGACACACCGACGGCCGCGTCCTCGTTGCCGTACCGCAGCAGCAGGGCGTGGACGGCGGCGAGCAGCAGTTCGAAGACGGTCACGCCGGCCTTGTCGGCCGCCGCGCGCAGGGCGTCGTGCGCGGCCCCTTCGAGCCACCGCTCCACGCTCTCCCCCGCCCCGGCGGCCCGCGCGGAGACCTGGGCCGCGGGGCGGACCCCGGGCAGCAGGACCGCTGCGTCGACCAGACCTGCCGCCGCGTCCTCGCCGTACCATTCGGCGGCTTCCCGTACGACCGATTCCGGGGGCTCGGCGGACGGCGGTGCGGCGACAGCTGTAAGAACTGGCTCCTCGCCCCGCAGCCGCGCGGTGTACGCCTCCGCCAGGTCGGTGAGCAGGACGTCCTTCGAGGTGCCGTCGAAGACGGCGTGGTGGGCGACGGTCAGCAACTCCGCACTGCCGTCGCCGTGTCGGTAGAGGGTGGCCCGGATCAGCGGACCCGTGTCCAGCCGGAAGGGGCGGGCGATCTCGGCCTCGACGCGCTTGGCGTAGGCGGCCGTGGTGTCGGCGCTCGCGTCGGCCACGGTCAGGGAGGGCCGCGAGGGCGCGGGCACCGAGCCGAGCCGGCCGTCCCGCTCCACCAGCGCGCACGCCAGGGCCGGATGGCGGTCGACCGTGTCCTCCCAGGCCTGGGCGAGGGCGTCCGGGTCGACCCGGTCGAAGACCGTACGCACCGGCATGTGGTAACAACGGCCTGCCAGTTCCAGGCGCTCGGTCAGCCAGACGCCGTACTGAGCCGCGCCGGCCGGAGAAAAAAGAGGGGCAACGTTCTGTTCAGGCATCGTCGCTGCTCACTTCTGCCGCGTATTGCGTGCCGCAATGGTCCAGACCTGTGCAGAGATTGACATAGGAAAATGCAGGCCGTCAAGACAAACCGTGAACTACTCCGACGGCCCCCAACTCTTCATGTTCTGCGGTGATTTGAGGGCCGGGACATTACGGTCCCAGGCGCTGAACGCGGACAGCCGCCCCCGGCGTCACAGGAGTGACGCCAGGGGCGGCTGTCATGCCGGCAGCGGGAACCCGCCTCGGCTCAGGGCGTGCGCGCGGGCCAGGAGCAGCCCTGCCAGACCGTGTTCCAGCCGGAGTTGCCCCCGCCGTCGGTGAGCGCGAAGGTGCCGGCCGGGTAGGGGCAGTTGTAGATCCCGGCCGCCCCGACACCCGTGGCCTTGACGTTGCTGAGCCGCGCGCTGCCCGCGGTCTCCGCCTGGACCGCCACGGTGCCCACCTTGGTGATGGTCGCGCCGTTGATGTTCACGTTCCTGACGGCCTTGCCCGTCCCGCCCCCTGAGACGAACTGGAAGGCGCTGTACGGGCTGTTGTCGAATGTGGTGTTGTTGATGTTGACCGTCGCGTCGATGGCGCTGTCGTACGCGTCGACCCGCAACGCACCATGCGGGTGGCCCCAGTTGGGGTTGAGCGCGCCGGTCCGTACCAGTGTGTTCCCCGAGACCGTGATGGTGCCGGCCAGCGGGAAGAAGGGGTCGGCGAACTTCTGGTTGGAGATCGCTATCCCGCTGCCCAGGGCGTTGGTGTCCTGGATCTGGTTGTTGCTGACGGTGATGTCGCGGCCGCCGTAGATCGCCACACCGTTGGCCAGGTTCGGCTGCGAGATGGTGTTGTTGGCGAACGTGCTCGACGCGTTGGTCGAGTTGAGCGACCACATGGCCAGCGAGTCGTCGCCCTGGTTGCGCAGGAAGTTGTTGCGCACCTGGACGCCGTTGGCCCCGCCGTTGAGGTTGAGGCCGTCGGCGGTCGTGTCGAGGATGCGGTTGTTCTCGACCACCAGGTTGTTGTTGTTCCCCATCAGCCAGAAGCCGACCTTGAGGTGCTGGATCCACACCCCGGCGACCACCGAGTTGGGGCCGAGCGAGCCGTTGACGAAGTTGTCGGGGTTGTTGTCGACGCGCTCGGTGACCTCGCCGAGGACGGCGAAGTCACGCAACTGCACCCGGCCGGTGGGGGCACTGGACTGGTCGATGAACCGGGACGTACGGATCACCGAGTGCCAGCTGCCCGCGCCCTTGATCTGGACGTTGTCCACCCCGCTGAGCGACTGCGTCAGCCGGTAGGTCCCCGGCGGGACCCAGACGGTGCCGCCGCGCGCCGCGTTGATGGCGTTGCGGAAGGCCTGGGTGGAGTCGCCCGCGCCGCTGGGGTCCGCGCCCTGGGAGACCACGGAGACGGACCCGGCCGGCGCGGCGGCAGCGCCCGCGACCTGTTCGAAGTCGGCGATGTCCACGGTGGTCTGGACGCTCGGGACCAGCTTGACCTTGGCCCCGGCGGCGAGGTTCTGGCCGAGCAGCAGGCGGGTGTTGTCGAAGAAGTGGTGTGTCTTGGCCCCGGCGATCCAGGGCGTGTTGATGTACGAGTACTTCGACGTGACCGGGAGCGTCTTGTTGATGCTCTGCCCGTTGACGTACACCGCGAGGGTGCCGGACTGCCCGTCGGGCACGCTGTACGCGACGTTGAGGGCGTTGGCGGCGGCCGGGAGGGTGAACTCGACGCTCTGGCCCGCGTTCAGCCGTACCGCCTGGCGGCCCGACGCCTCGGAGGCGAGGGAGCCCTGCGTGTAGTCGGGGCCGATCTTCGCGCCGTTGGTGGTGGCGCTCTCGGCCTCCACGGACCGGAAGGGGAGACTCGCGCCGGCGGCGACCGCCGCGGGAGCGGCCCCCGTCGCGCCGGCCTTCACGGGTGCCGCGGCCGTCGCCGTGGGGGCGACGAGGACAAGTCCCGTCGCGGCGACCGCCACCGCCGCGGACAGTGCGGTGGCCATGTACCTGACATGTGCATGCATGTGCGGATCCTGCACCTTTCTGTGGGGGGATGGAGGCGTATGCCTCCGCTCGCCGCTCCGCGCCGTGGGACGGCACGGAGCGGCGAGTGGTCGTACGGGGCGGCCCGCGAGGTCAGGCCCGCAGCCAGGCCGCCGTGTCCTGCGGGAGGCGCCCGCCGCCGTCCAGCGGGTTGCTGGTCAGCAGGACCGCCGAGTGGGCCGGCAGGTCCACGGGCTCCGCGCCCAGGTTGAGGACGCAGATCAGGCCGTCGGCTCTCGCGAAGGACAGCACACCGGGCGCCGCGTCCAGCCAGTTCACGGGACCGTCGCCGAAGCCGGGCTCGGTCCGCCGCAGCCGCAGCGCCGCACGGTAGAGGTTCAGCATCGAGGTGGGATCGGCCGCCTGGAGATCGGCCGCGTACGACGCCCAGGACGCGGGCTGCGGCAGCCACGGCTCGGCCTCCGAGCCGAATCCGGCGTACGGCTCGTCCGCGACCCACGGAAGCGGTACGCGGCAGCCGTCGCGCCCCGGGTCCTTGCCGCCGGAGCGGAAGTGCATCGGGTCCTGGATGCGGTCGAGCGGGATGTCCACCTCGGGCAGGCCCAGTTCCTCACCCTGGTAGAGGTAGACGGCGCCGGGCAGGGCCAGCGACAGGAGCGCGGCGGCGCGCGCCCTGCGGGTGCCCAGCTCCAGGTCCGTCGGCGTGCCGAAGGCCTTGGCCGCGAAGTCGAAGCCGGTGGCCTCGCGCCCGTACCGCGTCACCGTGCGGGTCACGTCGTGGTTGCAGAGCACCCAGGTCGCGGGCGCTCCGACAGGCGCGTGTTCGGCGAGCGTCTCGTCGATCGCGGCCCGCAGCAGCGCCGGGTCCCACGGACAGGCCAGGAACTTGAAGTTGAAGGCCGTGTGCAGCTCGTCAGGGCGCAGATAGCGCACGAAGCGCTCGGTGTCGGGCAGCCACACCTCGCCGACGAAGATCGCGTCGTACTCGTCGGCGATGGCCCGCCACGAGCGGTAGATGTCGTGCAGTTCGTCGCGGTCCACGAACGGGTGCGGGTCGCCCTCCCCGAAGTCGGGCAGCGCCGGGTCCTTGGCGAGCAGCGCCGCCGAGTCGATCCGTACGCCCGCGACTCCCCGCTCGAACCAGAAGCGCAGCACGTCCTCGTGCTCCCGGCGCACCGCCGGATGCGCCCAGTTGAGGTCGGGCTGCTCGGTGGCGAAGAGATGGAGGTACCACTCGCCGTCGTCCAGGCGGGTCCAGGGGGTGCCGCCGAACTCGGACACCCAGTCGTTGGGCGGGATCTCACCGCTCTCGCCGCGCCCGGCCTTGAAGTGGAACAGCTCGCGCTCGGGACTGCCGGACCCGGCGGCCAGCGCCGCCTTGAACCAGGCGTGCCGGTCGGAGACATGGTTGGGCACGACGTCGATGATCGTACGGATGCCCAGCTCACGTGCCTCGGCGATGAGCTTCTCGGCCTCGGCCAGCGTGCCGAAGGCCGGGTCGATGGTGCGGTAGTCCGCCACGTCGTAGCCGCCGTCCGCGAGCGGCGACAGGTACCACGGGGTGAACCAGAGGGCCTCGACGCCCAGTTCGACCAGATACGGCAGCCTGGCCCGCACTCCCGCGAGATCCCCGGTGCCGTCTCCGTCACCGTCGGCGAAGCTCCGTACGTAGATCTGGTAGATGGCGGCGTCCCGCCACCAGTTCGGGGCGGCGGGCTCCAGAGGGCTGCCTTCCATGCGATGTTCCTTTCGGGCTGGTGCGTTGGCCCTCACGGCGGTGCCTTCCGTGACGAGACGAGGGTGGTGCGTGGGGAGCTGCGCACCGCCGCGCCGCAGCGGGGACTGAATCGGCGCGGCGGTGCGCAGGATCGTCGGCCCGGCCGGGGAGGGCCGGACCCTGGAGCCTGTCCGCGGTGGTGCGGGACACCGGGGACGCCAGGTGCACGGAGGGACGACGAGGCAGGGGAGAGCTGCCTCACGGTGCGAAGGCTTCGGCAGGGTGAGATGAGGGGGGTGAGATGAACGGGGTGATGCGGTGCGGGACCGATCCTGGCCGGGTCAGCCCTTCGTACTGCCGGCGCTGATGCCGGCGATGATGTGGCGCTGGAACACGAGGAACATCAGCACCATCGGGATACTGGCGATCACCATGGCGGCGATCAGCACCGACAGGGAGATGTTCTGCGACAGCTGGACGAGCGCCACGCTGATGGGCTGCTTGTCGGTGTCCGAGAAGACCATCAGCGGCCAGAGGAAGTCCTGCCAGACCGCGACCAGCGCGAAGATCGACACCACGCCGAGGACCGGCCTGGACATCGGCAGCAGGATCGACCAGAGCGTCCGGAGCTTCCCCGCCCCGTCGATCTCCGCCGCCTCCAGCACGTCACGCGGGATCTGGTCGAAGAACCGCTTGAGCAGATAGAGGTTGAAGGCGTTGGCGACGGCCGGCAGCCAGATGCCCAGCGGGTCGTTGAGCAGGCTGGTGTGGATGAGCGGCAGGTCGGCGACGGTCAGGTACTTCGGTACGACCAGGGCCTGGGCCGGCACCATCAGGGTGGCGAGGATGCCGCCCAGGATGACGTTCCCGAACGCGGGCTTCAGCTTGGACAGGGCGTAGGCCGCGGCCGTGCAGAAGACGAGCTGGAGGATCCAGGCGCCGGAGGCCTGCACCACCGTGTTCCACAGATGCGTGGGGAGGTCCATCAGCTCCCACGAATCGGTGTACGCGCTGAGGCTCCAGGTCTTCGGGATCAGCGTCGGCGGTGTCTGGACGAGTTCGTCCGGCGACTTCATGGCCCCCGTGACCATCCAGTACACGGGGAACAGGAAGGCGAGGACGAAGGCGAGTACGACCCCGGTGAAGACGGTCCAGTAGACCGCCCTGCCCTTGGCGCTCGCGAGGGCGAGCGGGGACACGAGGGTACGTACGGCCGGTCCCGCGGGACGTTTCCTGG
Organism: Streptomyces sp. NBC_01317; assembly: GCF_035961655.1. Taxonomy (NCBI): domain Bacteria; kingdom Bacillati; phylum Actinomycetota; class Actinomycetes; order Kitasatosporales; family Streptomycetaceae; genus Streptomyces; species Streptomyces sp. NBC_01317. The sequence continues at coordinate 2,144,052 of NZ_CP108393.1, forward strand.
CCGCGAGGTCGTCGGGAGACACCTCCCGGGGAGGCGGCGCGATCTGGGTCATGGCGCTGCGCTCCTCTCAGTCGTCGGTGCGGGTGAGCCGCAGGTAGAGGGCGGAGAACAGACCGAGCACGACCAGCAGCATCACGCTCAGCGCGCAGGCGCCGCCGAAGTTGTTGTAGAGGAAGGCGTACTTGTAGATCAGGTAGAGGATCGTGACGGTGGAGTTCTCGGGACCGCCCCCGGTGATCACGAAGGGCTCGGTGAACACCTGCATCGTGGCGATGATCTGGAGGAGCATCAGCATCAGGATGATGAAGCGGGTCTGCGGGACCGTCACGTGCCGGATCCGCTGGAAGATGTTCGCGCCGTCCAGCTCCGCCGCCTCGTACAGCTCCCCGGGAATGCCCTGGAGCGCCGCGAGGTAGATGAGGACCGTGCCGCCCAGGTTGGCCCAGGTGGCGACGATCACCAGCGAGATCAGGGCGGTGTCGGCGCCGTTGGACCAGTTCGACGTCGGCAGGTGCAGCGTGCTGAGCACCTCGTTGGCGAGGCCCGCCCCCGGATCGTAGAACCACTTCCAGAGCAGGGCGCTGACCACCGGCGGGATCATCACCGGGAGGTAGACGACGACCCGGAAGAACGACTTCGCGTGCCGCAGCTCGTTGAGGACGAGCGCCATCACGAACGGCACGGCGAAGCCGATCAGCAGGGCGATCAGCGTGAACATCAGGGTGTTGCGCCAGGCCGCACCGAACTCCGGGTCCTGGAAGACCTGGGTGAAGTTCTCGGTCCCCACCCACTCCGGCGCGGATCCGGGGGTGTACTTCTGGAACGCGATGATCACCGCGCGGATCGCCGGGTACCAGGAGAACAGCGCGAAGCAGAGCAGGCCGCCGATCAGGAACCCGTAGGCGCGTGCCTGGTGGGACAGCTTGCGGCGGAAGGGGCTGGGGGCCCCGCGGCCCGCCGGCCGCTGCCCCTTTGTGGGAGGCGGCACGGCGGCGGACCGCTGGGGGACCTGGGCAGTCTTCATCGGAGCGTCAGCCTCGCGCCAGAATTCCGTCGATCTTGGACTGGGCATCCTTCAGCAGGTTGTCGATGTTCGCGTCCTTCTTGGTGAGGACCGCGGACACCGCTCCGTCGAGGACGGAGTAGATCTGCTGCGCCTGCGGCGGCTCCAGCTTGAGGGTCAGCGCCTGGCTGCCGTCGAGGAAGGGCTGGTAGTTCTCCACCGGGACGTTGGCGTACTGCTTCTTGAGCGCCTGGTCCTTGCTGTCGGTGGCACCGGTCCACAGCCGCGGCTCGGGCAGGCCGACCGGGGCCTTCAGGTCGGACGCGCGCTTCCAGTTGTTGAGACCGGAGCCGGGGGTGTTGGTCTGGTACTCCAGCCACTTCAGGCCGGCCTTGATCTGGGCCGGGGTGTCCTTCTTGTTGAACATGTAGCCGTCGCCGCCCGCGAGCGTGCCCTTGCCACCGGGCATGGGGGCGAGCGCGAGGTCCTCGTACTTGCCGCCCTTCTCCTTGACCAGGATCGGCACGTTGTCCGGGGCGGAGATGTACATGCCGAGCTTGCCGGAGCCCATCATCTGCTGGACGTCGTTGAGGATCAGCAGCTGCTTCGTCCCCATCGAGTTGTCGGTCCAGCGCATGTCCTTGAGGTTCTGGAGCACGGCCTTGCCCTCGGGGGTGTCGACGGCGCCCTTCTTGCCGTCCGGCGTGACCACGTCACCGCCCTGGGAGTAGATCTCGGCGGTGAAGTGCCAGCCGCCCTGGTTCTGGGCGCTGTAGTCGGCGTACCCGACGTAGCCCTTGCCGAGCGCCGCGATCTTCTTGGCGGCCGCGCGGACCTCTTCCCAGGTGGCCGGGGGCGTGTTGGGGTCGAGTCCCGCCTCCGTGAAGAGCTTCTTGTTGTACAGGAGCCCCATCGAGTAGTTGGTGCGCGGGACACCGTAGACCTTGCCGTCCACGCTGTAGACGTCGCGCAGCGACTGCTGGATGTCGCTGTAGCCCTTCATGTCCTTCACGTACGACGTGATGTCCGCGGCCTGGTTGATGTCGACGACGTGCTTGGCGTCGGTGAAGTACGTGTAGAACACGTCCTCCATCTGGCCGCCGGCGAGCTTGGCGTCGAACGTCTTGGGGTCCTGGCAGGGGAACGCGTCACGGCCGACCACGTCGATTGTCGGATTCGCCTTCTCGAACGCCGCGATGTCGTCCTCGAAGCTCTTCCGGTCGATCTTGGCGCTCTTGGGCGGCATGCAGTTCACGGTGATACGTGTCTTGCCGTCCGCGCTGCTGTCATCGCCCGAGCCGCAGGCGGCCAGACCGGTGAGGGCGAGCGCGGTGGCTATCGCGGCGGTACAGGTACGGCGGAACCCGGAACTTCTCATCGGTGGGACCCCTCTTGGGCAGGAGCGTGGCAAACCAACAGCCGCATCGCTGTGTGGCGGCGCTCACTCAACCACTAACTACGGATGTCCGCAATATGTCGCTCCGATTTCGCAAATACTTGACAGCTACCTGCATGCGCCGACCTCGACGCGAGGTCTCTACCCCACGCTTTCGGACCCCACGCCTCACGGGCCGGCACAGGGCCACCGACAACCCGCCCGGGCGGCCCGGCGAGGCCACGGGGTGACCCGTACCGACCGGAGAAGCCCTGGCCCCACCTGCCTTCCGCGCCTCAACCCACCTCCCGGGAAGGGGATTTCAGCCATCTCGCACCGCGCGTGAGGGCTCACATTTCTTGCGGATCCTGCGAGAGCCCGACGCAATTTTTACGCAGATACCGCAAGCGGCTTGCCCCGGGGTGGCGCGGCGGACGGGAGGCACGGCAGGTGGCCGTACGGCGAACGGCGCAGCGCGACTAGACCGCCGCCGACTGATCGACGTAGAGGAAGTCCCTCGTGCTCGGAGCGGGTTCCCGGGGGAGCCCGTCAAATGTCTGGCTTTTGCGTCATCCACGTGAAAAGTTGCTGTCAGCGAGGGGGGTCACATGACAGAACCGGACAAGTGGAACGACCGGGGCGACGGAAACGGCCGAAGCGGCCCGGACGACCGTACGGGCGGGCCGCTGGTGGAGGCGCGCGCCCTGCGCAAGGCCTACCGGGCCAAGGGCGACCGGGGCGGGTTCACCGCCGTCGACGGGATCGACTTCGAGGTCCGCAGGGGCGAGGCGTTCGGCCTGCTCGGCGCCAACGGGGCGGGCAAGTCCTCCACCATGCGCATGATCGCCTGCGTCTCCCCGGCCTCCGGGGGCAGCCTGCGGGTCCTCGGCCTCGACACCGCCGCGGACGGCCCGCACATCCGCTCCCGGCTCGGTGTCGTGCCGCAGGACGACAGCGTGGACACGGAGCTGACCGTACGGGAGAACCTGCTCGTCTACGGCCGCTACTTCGGGCTGCCCCGGAAGGTGATCCGTGAACGCGCCGGTGAGCTGCTGGAGTTCGCCCGGCTCACGGAGAAGGCCGACGAACGGGTGGAGGCGCTGTCCGGCGGGATGCGGCGGCGGCTGACCATCGCCCGCGCGCTGATCAACGAACCGGAGATCGTCCTGCTGGACGAACCGACCACCGGCCTCGACCCCCAGGCCAGACACCTGCTCTGGGAGCGGCTGTTCCAGCTCAAGCAGAACGGCGTCACCCTCATCCTGACGACCCATTACATGGACGAGGCGGAGCAGCTGTGCGACCGGCTGGTGGTCATGGACGGCGGCCGGATCGTCGCCGAGGGCTCCCCCGCCGCGCTGATCGAGCGGTACGTCACCCGTGAGGTCCTGGAGCTGCGCTTCGAACGCGCCGAGCACCGGGTCCAGGTGGACAAGGCCCGCGAACTGGTCGACCGCGCCGAGGAGTTGCCGGACCGGCTGCTCCTCCACACGGACGACGGCGAGGCCACCCTGGCCGCCGTCCACGCCCGCGGGATCACTCCCGTCACCGCACTCGTCCGCCGGGCGAGCCTGGAGGACGTCTTCCTGACGCTCACCGGCCGCAGCCTGGTCGACTAGGGGGCCTCTGTGTCTGTGTCTGTGCCGACGTCCGCCACCCCGTCCCCGGCCCCGGCCCCGTTCCCGTTTCGGGGTGTCCGCCACCCCGCCCTGCGGGAACTCTCCTACTGGCTGCACCTCTGGCGCCGCACCTGGCGCGGCACGGTCGTGATCAGCGTCGCCAATCCCCTGCTGTTCCTGACCGGGATCGGCGTCGGCCTCGGCCAGTTGGTCGGCGACAACACCGACCCCGCGCTGCACGGCGGCTCGTACCTGGCCTTCCTCACCCCGGGCCTGCTCGCCGCCGCGAGCATGCAGAACGCCTTCGTCGACTCCGCCGGACCCGTCCACCAGTCGGTCGGACCCGGCGGGCACTACCGTGCGGCGGCGGCCACCCCGCTGCGGCCCGCCGACATCCTGTACGGACACCTGCTCTACATCCTCGTCCGGCTCACGGTCAGCGCGGCCCTGTTCACGGCCGTCGCCACCGCCTTCGGCGCGGTCACCCCCACCCGGGCCCCCGCGGTGGTCCCGGCGGCCGTCCTGGCGGGGTTCGCCTTCGCGGCGCCGATCGCGGCGTGGTCGGTGACAGTCGGCCGGCAGGCCGGCATCACGGCTCTGTTCCGCTTTGTGATCATGCCGCTCTACATGTTCTCGGGCGCGTTCTTCCCGCTCTCCCAACTGCCCGACCGGGTCGAGCCGTTGGCGTACCTCTCCCCCCTGTGGCACGGCGTGGAGCTGTGCCGCGCGCTCGCGCTCGGCACCGCCACACCGGGCGGCACCGCGCTGCACACCGGGGTGCTGGCCGCGCTGACGGCGGCGGGCGTCCTGCTGGCCCGGCGCCGCTACCACCGCCGGCTCCACACCTGACGCGAAGGAAGGCGGACCGCCATGCCGGCCGCGACCATGGTCGAACGCAATCTCATGATCTACCGGCACACCTGGCCGCTGCTGCTCGCCGAGGTCTTCGAACCGGTCCTCTACCTGCTGTCGTTCGGCGTCGGCATCGGACAGTTGGTCGGCCACATCCCCGGCCTGCCCGACCCGTCCGTGGACTACGCGGAGTTCGTCGCGCCCGCGCTGCTCGCCACGGCCGCCATGAACGGCGCGATGAACGAGACGACCTTCAACATGTTCGGCAAGCTCAGGACGGACCGTACGTACGAGTCGATCCTGACGACACCGATGACGGTACGGGACGTCGCGCTCGGCGAGGTCGCGTGGGCGCTGCTGCGGGGCACCCTGGTGACGGTCGGGTTCCTCGCCGTCGTCACGGCCTTCGGCCTCGTCCACAGCCCCTGGGCGCTCCTGGTGGTCCCCGGCGCCCTGCTGATCGGCTTCGCCTTCGCGGCGGTCGGCCTGGCCGTGGTGACGTTCCTGCGCGACTGGCAGGACTTCCAGTTCATCCAGCTGGCGATGCTGCCGATGTTCCTCTTCGCGACGACGTTCTACCCGCTGGGTTTCTATCCGCGCCCGTTGCGGATCGTGGTGGAGTGCCTGCCGCTCTACCAGAGCATCGAGCTGCTGCGCGGCCCGTTCCTGGGCGAGGCCGGTACGGGGCTGATCCTGCCCGCCCTCTATCTGCTCGCGCTCGGCGGCCTCGGCCTGGCGGTGGCCGCGCGCCGGCTGGAGGGCATCCTGCGGACCTGAGGGCGCACAGGAGGCGGGTACACGCAATATTTCACGCGTGTTACGAAAGAGTTCGACAATGATGTCGTCATTGACAGCGTTGTCGGCATGGCCGGTGGCCGGGCGCGGCGCTCAGCCGCGGGCCGCCGCCGCCTCGGCCCGTACCGTGGCCCGCGGGGCCTGCGCCGTGGAACCCCGTACCACCAGCTCCGGCTCGAACAGCAGCTCTCCCGGCGGCACGGCGCCGCCCTGGATCTGCGCGGTCAGCATCTCCACCGCCGCCCGCCCCATGGCCTCGATGGGCTGGCGGACCGTGGTCAGCGGCGGCTCGGTGCAGTTCATGAAGGCGGAGTCGTCGAAGCCGACGACGGACACCTCGCGGGGCACGTCGAGGCCGCGCCGGCGGGCGGCCCGTACCGCCCCCAGGGCCAGCGGGTCGCTCGCGCAGATGATGCCGGTGACACCCCGGTCCAGCAGGCGCGACGTCGCCGCCTGGCCGCCCTCCAGGGAGAACATGGACCGCTCGATGTACTCGTCGGGGAGCTTCGCCCTGGCGGCCTTGGCGGTCGCGAGGGCGGCCGCCAGCTTGCGCCGGGACGGCACGTGGTCGGAGGGGCCGAGCACCAGCCCGATGCGCTCGTGGCCCAGCGAGGCGAGGTGGCGCCAGGCCTGTTCGACCGCGACCGCGTCGTCGCAGGAGATGCAGGGGAAGTCGAGATTCTCGATCGGCGCGTTGATCAGCACCACCGGGATCTTGCGCTCGGCGAGCTGGCGGTAATGGTCGTGCGGGGCGTCCGCCTGCGCGAACAGCCCGCCGGCGAAGACCACGCCGGACACCTGCTGCTGGAGCAGCAGCTCGACGTAGTCCGCCTCGGAGACCCCGCCCTTGGTCTGCGTACAGAGCACGGGCGTGAGCCCCTGCTGGGCCAGCGCACCCCCGATCACCTCGGCGAACGCCGGGAAGATGGGATTCTGGAGCTCGGGCAGGACCAGGCCGACGAGCCGCGCGCGCTCGCCGCGCAGCTGGGTGGGGCGCTCGTAGCCGAGGACGTCCAGCGCGGTGAGGACGGACTGGCGCGTGGACTGCGAGACACCTGGTTTGCCGTTGAGAACCCGGCTGACCGTGGCCTCACTGACCCCAACCTTCTTAGCAACCTGAGCAAGTCGTCGCGTCATACACGCAAGACTATCGCAAATGCTGCAAGCGGCTTGCTCCCCAGCGTAAAGAGCCCAACAAGTGCCCTACAGGTGCCCAGCACGTGCCGAGGAAGTGCCGAGCAAGCGCGATGCCGGCCGGATCGCTCCGGCCGGCATCACCTTAGGGGCCCTGGGGGAGGGCCGCCCCACTGCCCTCCTACGGGTTGATGATGATCTTGAAGTTGGGCGTCGTGTTCTTGATGTCCACGGCGTTCCCGTTGAGCGTCAGACGGTTGAAGGTGACCTCACCGACCGCCGGTCCCTGGCCCGCCTCCGGCAGCTCGTTCGCCCACAGTCCGAAGCCGGACTTGGCGTCGAAGGCGTCGCCGCTCTTCTTGGCCCCGGTGATCGAGATGTCGTTGAGGATGGTGTCCTTGATCGGGAACTGCGGCTGACCGCCTACGTAGTTGGTCTGGAACATGATGCCGCTGTAGGTCGGATCGACGATGTCGACGTTGTTGATCCGGATCCCCTGGAACACCTTCGAGGCGGAGAACAGCCAGATGCCGGGGAAGGTCTGGCTGCCCCAGAAGTGGCCGCCGGCTCTGACGATCGACACGTTCTCGATCGTCGTCGGCTCGGTCCCGAACCCGTTCATCGCGTAGCCGAAGTCCAGCGAGCTGACCGTGATGCCCGAGTAGACGAGCGTGTCCGCGATGTGGATGTTGCGGAACGTGTTGCGGTAGCCGCCGTATACGGCCAGGCCCGCCGCACGCCACACCAGCGTCGCCGAGAGGTTCTCGTAGACGTTGTTGTACATGTCCGCGCCGCCCGCGTCGATCGCCGAGAAGAGGGCGAACGCGTCGTCACCGGTGGCCCGCGCGTCGTTGTTCACGACGTGGTTGTCGGTGCTGCCGTTGGTCATGTTGACCCCGTCGGCGAACGTGTTGCGGATACGGGAGTTGCTGATCGTGATCCGGTCCGCGTTGGCGCCCCAGTAGAGGCAGACGGTGTGTTCGTTCCAGATGTTGTCGATCGTGATGTCGGTGACGTTGGAGAGGTCGAAGACCTTTCCGGGGCCGTCGATGCGCGAGGTGTAGTTGCCGAAGAACGAGAAGCTCGTGAAGGACGAGCCCTTCGCGGCGGCCTCGACGCGGAAGCCGGCGTCCGTGTTGTCCTGCGTGGCCGGGGCGAAGAACCTGGTGAACCAGGGTCCCGCGCCGATCACCTTCACGGGCTTGCCGTAGACCTGGAACTTGCTGGACGTCTGGTAGTCACCGGCCGGCAGGTAGACACCGACGAGCTTGCCGGTGGTGTCCATCCGGACCCGGTCCAGGGCGTTCTGGACGTCCTGGTGGGTGAATCCGGTCGGCACGGTGTACGTGGCCGGGTCCGGGTTCGCCACCGCGGTGGCCTGCTCCAGGTTGATGAAGTCGATCGCGTACGTGGTGGTGTTCGCGGCGTCCTTCTGGAGACGGATCTTGCTGCCCGCCGGAACGGTCTTCCCCAGGAGGATGTTGGCCTCGTCGTAGATGTGACGGGGGCCGCCGGAGCCGGGCGAGTTGCCGGGACCGGTCTCGTTGCCGTACAGCCACGCGTACTTCGACGTGAGGTCGATGGCCTTGAGGAACGTGCCGTCGACGTAGACGTTCAGCGTCGAGTTGATGCCACCGCCGCCCGCGGAGTCCGGGATGGAGAAGCGGGTGACCAGCGTGTTGGTGCTGGCCCTGGTGGTGAACTCCACATAGTTGCCGGTGTTGTTGAGGGTGACGGCCTTGCGTCCCGAGGCCTCGCCCGCGACGTCGCCGACGGTCCGGTTGGGACCGACGACCTGCGCGCCACCGCCGGTGACACCGTCCTCCGCCTCGTACATGTCGTACGGCATGTTGGCGCCGCGGCCGACGAAGAGGGGCTGGGTGCTGGTGTTGTTGGCGCGCTTGACCGGCAGTTCGTTCGTGTCGTCCGCGAGGACGACCCGGACGGTGTACGAGCCGTTCGCGGCGGCCCAGGTGCCGAGACCCACCGTGGCGGAGGTCGCACCCGGGGCGATCGTGCCGTTGTAGGCGCCGGTCAGGGTCTTGACCGTGCCGCCCGTGGAGTTCAGCAGCGTCAGCGTGATGCCGTGGCTGCCGGCCGCGGAGGCCACCGTGCCCTGGTTCTTGATCGTCGCCGAGAAGGTGACGGTCTGACCGGCCGACGGCGAGGACGGCGAGGTGGTGACCGAGGCGGCGACCAGGTCGGAGCTGTCGACCGGCCGCACCACGAGGTTGGTGGCGCTGGTGAAGGTGTTGTTCGTCTCGTTCGACTCGACGACCGCGTTGGCCGGGTCCGCGACCGCGCTGAGCTGGTACGTACCGGAGTCACGCGGGCCGATGTTCGCGGTGACGGTGGCCGAGGCCCCCGCCGCGAGGGCGCCCACCGAGGCGGAGCCGACCTTCGTGCCGCTGAGCCGCAGGTCGACGGTGCTGGCAGGGGCGGCGAGCGCTCCGGCGTTGCGTACCGTCGCCGACACGGTGATCGCGTCGGACTCGACCGGGGACGCCGGGCTGGCGCTGACGGCCGTGACCTGGAGGTCCGGGTTGGGCGCCGGGTCCCCGAGGATCTGGAACTCGGCCACCTGGCCCGCGCCGGAACCGGTGTTGGAGTTGAACTTCAGCTGGACGTCGGCGACGCGCGCGCCGACCGGGATGGTCACCGAGTTGCCGGTGCCCGGGGTGAAGGTGTAGTCCTTCGCGGCCACCAGGCTGGTGAGGCCCGTGGCGTTCTGCTCGCGGCCGAGCACCTGGATGTTCTGGGTCCGCTGTCCCCAGCTGCTGTCCGGGTTGAGCTTGACGACGACGGAGTCCGTGTCGGCGTTGGAGCCCAGCTTCACCGTGAGGGTGTTGGGGTAGCTGCCGCCCGCGCCCTCCCAGTAGGTGCTCGTGCTGTTGTCGTTTGCGTTCTCCGCGACGAAGGTGAAGACCGAGGAGGACGCGGTGATCGGCTTGCCGACGGCCAGGTTCGTGGCCGTGCCCGGCGTGCCGTTCCTGGTCACCGTGTTGCTGTTCACCGAGACGTTCCCGGCCGCGTCCTTGGCCCGTACGAAGTACGAGACCGTGGCGCCCGCGGACTGGGTGTCCGTGTAGGTGAGGACGTTGCCCGCGACGCTGCCGCGCAGCGTGTTGTTGGCGTAGACGTCGTAGCCCGTCACACCCGTGTTGTCGCTCGACGCGCCCCACGCCAGCCTGATCTGGCCGGAGGCGGGCTCGGTGAAGGCGAGGTTCGCGGGAGCGGTCGGCGCCTGCGTGTCACCCGAAGCGCCCGCGCGGGTCACGGTGTTGCTGTTCCCGGAGACGTTCCCGGCCGCGTCCTTCGCCCGTACGTAGTAGGCGACGGTCGCGCTCGCGGGTTGGTTGTCCGTGAAGGTCGTGACATTGCCCGCCACGCTGCTGCGCAGCTGGTTGTTGGCGTAGATGTCGTAACCCGTGACGCCCGTGTTGTCCGTGGACGGCCGCCAGGACAGCCGGATCTGGCCGGAGGCCGGTTCCGTGTACGTCAGCTCGGTGGGCGCGCTCGGGGCCGTGGTGTCACCGGTCTCGGGGCCGTAGACCTCCAGCTCGGAGAGCTGGCCGCCGGGCTGCTGGGTGTTGGCCGTGATGAGGATCCGTACGTAGCGCTGGGTGGTGGTGTCGAAGGAGATCGTCACCGAGTTCGCGCCGGCGGAGTTGAACGTGTAGGCCTTGGACGCCGTCAGGTCGGTGAAGGCGCTGTTGTTGGTGCTGCCCTGGACCTTGAGGGTCTGGTCCCTGGCGCCCCAGCCGTCGGGCAGGCGCAGGACCACCTGGTTGACACCGACGGACGAGCCGAGGTCGGCCTGGATCCACTGCGGGAAGGCGTTGTTGTTGCTCTCCCAGTAGGTGGCCTTGTTGCCGTCGTTGGCGTTGCCGGGCCCGTAGACCTGGGTGAAGCTGCTCGCCGTGAGGGTCTTGCCGAGGGCGAGGTTCACCGAGGCCGCCGCGGCGGCGTGCACCTCCAGCTCGGACAGCTGGGCCTTCTTGCCCGCCGAGTTGCCGGTGAAGTCGGCGCGGACGTAGCGCGCCTTGGTGGCGGGGAAGGCGACGGTGACCTTGTTGCCCGCACCCTTGCTGAAGGAGTACGTGGCGGACGACTTCAGCGTGGAGAAGCTGGTGCCGTCGGCACTGCCCTGGAGCGAGAGGGTCTGCTTGCGGCTCTCCCACCCTGCGGGGAGCTTCAGCGTCACCTCGTCGATGCGCTTGCTGGACCCGAGGTCCGACTGCACCCACTGGGCGGACTTGCCGTTGCCCTCCCAGTAGGTCGACTGGTTGCCGTCCGTGACACTGCGGGCCGTTCCGTTGCCCGTGGTCGCGTTGGCCGCCGCGGTCCGCCCCGCGGCGATGTTGGGGCCGTCGGCCGCGGAAGCGGCGAGTGACGGCCAGCCCACCATCAGAAGACTGGTGGCAACGGCGGTGGAGAGGAACCGCCATCTCCGGCGTAGCGATCTCATGGATCCCCGATCTTCGGCCTCGGCGCGGGGGCGGCGAGGGCGCGGCTCTGGCTGCCTGCCTCATCGGCAAGCGTTTCTGCACTGATCAGCGGAGTCTTTTGCGTTTTGCGGTCAGAGAGTTGCAGAGAAATGCGAGTCCGTCCACATCTCCGGCAGAACCAAATCCCTCGGCCCGCCTCCCGAGTTGGTGCCCGGGGCAGGCCAACACCCGGGATCCGGCCCCCGAACAGGGAAACGTAAGTGATCTGCAAACCTTGCAAGTTTTTTGCGTGAATGTGGAAATTTCGGAAAGGCCGCCTGGCCCTCTACCGTTCGTACACATGAGCGCCGGACCGATCACCCTGGGGTTGGCGCCGTCGGAGCGACGACGGCGGTTCGGCCGGCCACGCCGGGTCTTCTCCCAGGTACTGCTGATGCAACTCGCCATCGCCGCCGGGGTGACCGTGCTCGCCACCGGTCTCTTCGTGGCCCCCCTCAGCGCGCAGTTGGACGACCAGGCGATGCGCCGGGCCCTCGCGATCGCCGAGACCACCGCCTCCGCCCGGGTCGCCGACGCGCTCCTGGGCTCGCGCCCGTCGAGCGGCGGTCCCGTGCAGGCCGAGGCGGAACGGATACGGAAGGCCACCGGCGCCGAGTACGTCGTGATCATGGACAGGCGCGGGGTCCGCTGGTCGCACACCGACACCCGCCAGATCGGCCGGGTCGTCTCCACCGACCCGGGCAAGGCGCTCGCCGGCGAGCACGTCATGGAGATCGACAGCGGCACCCTGGGCCGCTCGGCGCGGGGCAAGGTCCCGCTGCGCGACGACGCCGGGGACATCGTCGGAGCCGTATCGGTCGGCATCGCGTACGACAGCGTCCGCGACCGGCTCCTCGCCGCGATACCGGGGCTGCTCGCCTACGCGGGCGGAGCCCTGGCGGCCGGCGCGCTGGCCGCGTACCTGATCGCCAGGCGTCTCCAGCGCCAGACCCATGACCTGGCCTTCTCCGACATCGCGGCCCTGCTCGCCGAACGCGAGGCCATGCTGCACGGCCTGCGCGAAGGGGTGGTCGCACTGGACCCCACCGGCCGGATCCGGCTGATGAACGACGAGGCGCAGCGGCTCCTGGGCGTCGGCCCCGAGGCGACGGGCCGGCCGCTGGAGGAGGCGCTGGGCGAGGGACGCACCACCGACGTCCTGTCGGGGCGGGTGCGGGGCGAGGATCTGCTGACCGTACGGGGCAGCCGCGTCCTGGTCGCCAACCGGATGCCGACGGACGACGGCGGCGCCGTCGCCACCCTGCGTGACCGTACGGAGGTGGAGCAGCTGAGCCGGGAACTGGACGCGACCCGGGGGCTGATCGACGCCCTGCGCGCCCAGGACCACGAGCACGCCAACCGGATGCACACCCTGCTCGGGCTGCTGGAGCTGGAGATGCACGACGAGGCGGCCGAGTTCGTGACCGAGGTGGTCGGGGTGCACCGGGTGACCGCCGAGCAGGTCACCGAGCGTGTCCACGATCCGCTGGCGGCCGCCCTGCTGGTCGGCAAGGCGACGGTCGCCGCGGAGCGCGGTGTCTCGCTGCGGCTGTCCCCGGAGACCTTCCTGCCGGACCGGCTGGTGGACCCGCAGGGCCTCGTCACGGTCCTCGGCAATCTGGCCGACAACGCGCTGGACGCCGCGGCGGGCTCCGGGGAGGCGCGCATCGAGGTGGAGTTGCGCGCCGAAGGCCGTACGGTCGTGCTGTGTGTCTCCGACAGCGGCCCGGGGGTCCCGGGCCATCAGCGCGAACTGGTCTTCTCCGAAGGCTGGTCGACGAAGGCGCTGCCGTCCCACGGCAGGCGCGGCCTGGGTCTGGCGCTGGTGCGCAGACTCGCGGAACGGCAGGGTGGCGGCGTACGGGTGGGTGAGTCGGCGGACGGCGGCGCGGAGTTCACCGTCGTCCTCCCGGAGGCACTGACGCCGGACGAGCGGGCGACAGAGCGTGGGACAGCGGGGGAAGAGTGATCGACGTACTGGTCGTGGACGACGACATCCGGATCGTGGAGATCAACACCGCGTACGTGGCGAAGGTGGCGGGCTTCCGGGTCGTGGCCCGGGCCCACTCCGCCGCCGAGGCGCTCGCGCGGCTCTCCGAGCGCCCCGTCGACCTCGTCCTGCTCGACCACGGCCTGCCCGACGAGAACGGGCTGACGGTCGTACGGGAGCTGCGGCGGCTGGGCCGCGAGACCGACGTGATCATGGTGACGGCGGCCCGCGACATGGCCACCGTCCAGGCGGCGATGCGGCACGGCGCGGTCCAGTACCTGGTCAAACCGTTCACCTTCGCGGGCCTGCGGGCCAAGCTGGAGGCGTACGCGGCGCTGCGGCGCGCGCTGGAGAGCGGCGGGGAGGCCGAACAGTCCGAGGTGGACCGGATGTTCGGGGCCCTGTCCGCCTCCGCGGTCCCCACCCTCCCCAAGGGCCACTCCCCCACCACCGCGGAGGTCGTCCGCCAGGTGCTCCTCGGCGCCGGGGGCCCTCTCTCCGCCCAGGAGATCGCGGCGCGGGCGGGCATGAGCCGGCAGACCGCGCAGCGCTACCTCAAGCTGCTGGAACGGGCGGGGCGGGTACGGCTGACGCTGCGGTACGGCGAGACGGGCCGCCCGGAACACCGGTACGCGTGGCCGCACGGCTGAGACCGGCCGGGCAGCTTCGCGTCCGAGGCGCACGCCCCGTACACCCACCGCTCACACCGCCCCCGCCCCCGTCAGCGACCGCACCTCCGTCTCGGCGTGTTTCGCCGCGTCCGGCGGTTCCGACGAGGTGACCGTACCGATCCAGCCGGCCAGGAAGCCCAGCGGGATCGAGACCACACCCGGGTTCTGGAGCGGGAAGACGTGGAAGTCGACCCCGGGGAGGATCGCCTCGGGGCTGCCCGAGACGACCGGCGAGAGCACCACGAGCAGAACGGCCGGAATCAGTCCCCCGTACACCGACCAGACCGCACCCCGGGTGGTGAAGTTCCGCCAGAACAGCGAGTAGAGCAGGACGGGGAGATTCGCCGAGGCGGCGACCGCGAAAGCCAGCCCCACCAGGAACGCGACGTTCAGGTTCTGCGCCAGCAGGCTCAGCCCGATCGCCACCGCCCCGATGCCCGCCGCCGCCACCCGCGCCACCGCGACCTCGCTCCGCTGCTTGGCTTGATTGACTTCTTCGGCCTGTTTACGCCGCAGCGACGCGTACAGGTCGTGCGCGACGGACGCCGACGAGGCGAGCGTGATGCCCGCGACGACGGCGAGGATCGTGGCGAAGGCGACCGCCGCGACCACCGCGAACAGCACCGTTCCGCCGGTCGATCCCGCCCCGCCGCCCAGGTCCAGGGCGAGCAGCGGTACGGCGGTGTTCCCCGCCGCGTTCGAGGCCCGTACGGCGTCCGAGCCGACCAGCGCCGCCGCGCCGAAGCCCAGCACGATCGTCATCAGGTAGAAGCCGCCGATGAGCCCGATGGACCACACGACCGAGCGGCGGGCCGCGCGGGCGGTGGGCACGGTGTAGAAGCGGGACAGGATGTGCGGCAGCCCCGCCGTGCCGAGGACCAGGGCGAGTCCGAGGCTGATGAAGTCGAAGCGCGCGATCCAGTCCCCGCCGTACTTGAGCCCCGGCGACAGGAATTCCCTGCCGTGGCCGCTGTGCGCGACGGCGCTGTTCAGCAGCGCGTTGACGTTTCCGTGGAAGCGGACGAGCACCAGCACGGTCAGCGCGATCGCGCCCGCCATCAGCAGCACGGCCTTGACGATCTGGATCCAGGTCGTCGCCCGCATCCCGCCCAGCGACACGTACACGACCATCAGCGCGCCCACCCCGATCACGGTCCAGGCGCGCGCCGCCCCGCTCGTCCCGCCCAGCAGCAGCGCCACCAGACTGCCCGCGCCGACCATCTGCGCCACCAGGTAGAGCACGGAGACGGTGACCGAGGACGTACCGGCGGCGATCCGCACCGGGCGCTCGCCCATCCGCGCGGCGATCACGTCGGCGAGGGTGAACCGCCCGCAGTTGCGGACGAGTTCGGCGACGAGGAAGAGCACCACCAGCCAGGCGACGAGGAATCCGACGGAGTAGAGCAGGCCGTCGTACCCGAAGAGGGCGATCACCCCCGAGATCCCGAGGAAGGAGGCGGCGGACATGTAGTCGCCCGCGATGGCGAACCCGTTCTCCATGGGCGAGAACAGCCGGCCGCCCGCGTAGAACTCCTCCGCCGAACCACGGCGGTCGCGGCTCACCCACGTGGTGATGCCCAGGGTGACCGCGACAAACGCGCTGAACAGCACCAGCGCCAGGGTCTGGTGGTCGCCGCTCACCGTTCCGTCCCCCGCGTCATCTCCTGGGTCTCCCACCGCAGTTCGAGAGCCGCCCGGTCCCGGTGCAGCCGGGCGTGACGCGCGTACGCCCAGGTCAGCAGGAAGGTGGAGAGGAACTGGCCGAGCCCCGCCACCATCGCCACGTTCACCGCGCCCGCCACCGGCCTGGCCATGAACTCCGGCGCCGCGGTCGCCGCCACGACGTACGCGAAGTACCAGACGAAGAAGGCGACCGAGGCGGGGACGACAAACCTGCGGTAGCGGCGGCGCACCTCCTGGAAGGCGGGGCCGCGCTGCACCTCCCCGTAGATGTCGGCGGCGCTGTGGCCGTGCCCGGGAGCCGGCGGTCCGTCCGGTACGGCGGGGGCGGCCGGGCCGGCGGGGTCCGCGGGGAGGCCCGTACCGTCCAGGTCACCCCAGCCGTCGGCCAGTGCGTCGTACCACGGGTCGTCGAGCCGCACCGCTGCGGCGTCACGCCCTTCCTGCTTCTCCACCGGTCAACTCTCCTTGTCAGCGAACCGTTTCGGCCGCGCCCCAAGGATGGACAGAGTGGGGGGATCCCGGACTCTTCACTCCCCCGACTTCACTCCATCAGGTGACAGTGGTCCCCTGCTGCGGGGGTGGGATGAGTCCGCGCTGGTACGCGTAGCGCACCGCCTGCGCCCGGTCCCGTACCCCGGTCTTGGCGAAGAGGTTGTTGATGTGGGTCTTCACGGTGGCCGCGCCGATGTGCAGCCGCCCCGCGATCTCCTTGTTGGAGAGCCCCTCGGCGACCAGGGTCAGTACCTCGGCCTCCCGGGTGGTGAGCCCGTCGGGCAGCGCGTCGGGCGCCGGCGCGCCGGGCGGCGCCGTGACCCGCTCCAGCAGCCGGCGCTGGACGGCGGGCGCCAGCCCGGCCTGTCCCGCCAGGACGTCCTCGACGGCCCGGACGATCTCCTCGCCCTGCGCGTCCTTGGTGAGATAACCCCGGGCGCCCGCCCGCAGCGCCGCGAAGAGCGAGTCGTCGTCGGCGTAGGTCGTGAGCACCACGACCTGGGTGCCCGGATGGTCCGTACGGATGCGGCGGGTGGCCTCCACGCCGTCGCAGCGCGGCATCTGCAGATCCATCAGCACCACGTCGGGGGCGAGTTCCGCGACGAGGGCGACCGCCTCCTCGCCGTCCCGCGCGGCCCCGTCGACCTCGATGCCGGGCAGCAGCCCGAGCAGCATCACGATGCCCTCGCGGACCACGGACTGGTCGTCGGCGACGATCACCCGCGCCGGTGCCCGGCCGGTCACGCCGGTACGCGCGGCCCGGTCCGTCACGCCAGTACTCGCAGCCGCACGCTGAATCCTTCCCCGCCGGGGCCCTCGGATCCGGCCTCCAGCGTGCCGCCGAGCAGTTCGGCCCGCTCGCGCATCCCCAGCAGACCGTACCCGGAGCCGGACGTGCCGAGCCCGGCCGGGCCCTTGCCCGTCCCGCCCGAGTCCCGTACCTCCAGGGCCACGTCGTCCGTCCCGTACGTGAGGCGGATCCGGACCCGCGCGCCCGCGGCGTGCTTGCGCGCGTTGGTCAGCGCCTCCTGGACCACGCGGCGTACCGTCTGCGAGGCCTCGGCGCTCAGCGCCCTGGGGGCTCCGGCGATCCGGACCTCGGCGCCGTCCGTCGCGGCCAGCTCCCGCAGGTACTCCCCGAGGGGGGCCATCTCGCCGCGCAGCGCGGAGAGCGCCTGGCGCGTCTCGGCCAGTCCCTCACGGGCCATGGAACGCGCGCCGACCACCCGTTCGAGGATCTGGTCGCGGAACGGACCGTGCGGTTCCTGCTCGATCCGCAGCCGCGCCGCCTCCAGGTGCACGAGCTGCGCGGAGAGGCTGTGCGCCAGGACGTCATGGATGTCCCGGGCGATCCTGGCCCGCTCCGCGAGCGCGGCGGACTCCGCCTCGGCGACGCGGGCCGCCCGTTCCTGCGTCAGCAGCCGTTGCGCGGTCCCGCGCGCCTCGGCGTCCAGCCGCAGGACGTATCCGGCCAGCAGCAGGCCGGCGGCGGTCAGGAGCGTGGTGAGCCACGCGTCGTGGTCGACCGCCGCGAAGGCGCCGAGCGCGACCAGGCCGACCGGCAGTCCGGCCGCGAACGGCAGCCGCTCCAGGGCACTGACCGCGCAGACGCACCACAGCACGACGGCCGGGACGTCGAACCCGGCCTAGTGGGCGCCGGCCGCCGCGCCCATCAGCGGCACCAGCAGCCCGAGCGACGGCCACAGCTCGTGCCTCAGGGTGCTGCGGTGGAACGCCCAGACGCAGCCGGCGACGGCGAGGAGTCCCGCGGTGGCCGCGACGGCGCCCCAGCCGGAGACCTCGTCACGGGCGAACGTCGACCAGAACAGGCCGCCGAGGACGAGCAGCCGGAACACGTGGGCGATACGGCGCCTGGAATCCGTCCGGCCCTGCCCGGTCAGTGCCTCCCGGGAGGGCCAGACGGTCCAGGCCTGGGATGTGATCACACACGGTCCTTCCCCGACACGGCCGGCGCGCCGTCTCCGTACGACGGCCTCAGGGCACCGGACCGCACCACCAGCATGCCCCTGCGGACGAGAACGGAGGCGGCGAGGGCGAGGAGCAGCGCTCCGGTGCCCTGGTGGATGCCGTACAGGGCGCCGACGCCGGCCAGTCCGAGCCGTACCGCGATCCCGGCGACCCAGACGGCGGCGGTGGCCCTGGTCCCCCTGGACCAGAGCGAGCCGTCGGGCTCGGCCCAGATCGTGCTGGTGGCGGCCCAGCCGGCGCCCATCAGCAGGCCCACCACGAGTTCCGTGCCGAGCAGCAGCCCGGACAGGGCCTGGTGGTGCGCGTCGACGAGGCCCGACCGGCGCAGGGCGATGACAACGAGGACCACGGGGAGGACGAGCCAGCGGCGCCCGTCACCGGTGATCCGCTGGGGCCTCGTCCGGCGCGCGACGATCAGGGCGACGACCGCCGCCGCGACCAGGACGTCGACGAACGTGGACATGAGGGGCCTCCCGCGGCGAAGTGGTGCGACACCGCCGACGCTACGGAAGCGCGCGCTCCGGAACATCGCCGCAGGGGTGGAACGAAGGGGGACCGGTGGTCTCCACCCGTGGGTGGAGACCACCGGTCCCGGGGTCCGTTCCGGCGTCTCAGGCGTCGATGCGGGAGCGGTCCAGCGTCGCCGCCGAGCTGGTGATGAACTCCTTGCGGGGGGCGACCTCGTTGCCCATCAGCAGGTCGAAGACCTGCTCGGACGATTCGAGGTCCCCGATGTTGATCCGCCGCAGCGTGCGGTGGCGGGGGTCCATCGTGGTCTCGGCCAGCTGGTCGGCGTCCATCTCGCCGAGGCCCTTGTACCGCTGGATGGCGTCCTTGAAGCGCACGTTCTTGCGCTGGAACTGGGCCATCGTCTCGCGCAGCTCGTTGTCCGAGTACGTGTACACGTACTTGTCCTGGCCCTTCTTGGGCTGGACCAACTCGATCCGGTGCAGCGGCGGCACGGCGGCGAAGACCCGGCCCGCCTCCACCATCGGCCGCATGTACCGCTGGAAGAGCGTCAGCAACAGGCAGCGGATGTGCGCGCCGTCGACGTCGGCGTCGACCAGGAGCACGATCTTGCCGTAGCGGGCGGCGTCGATGTCGAAGGTCCGGCCCGAGCCCGCCCCTATGACCTGGATGATCGCCCCGCACTCGGCGTTCTTGAGCATGTCCGAGACCGACGACTTCTGGACGTTGAGGATCTTGCCCCGGATGGGCAGCAGCGCCTGGAACTCACTGTTCCTGGCGAGCTTCGCCGTACCGAGCGCGGAGTCCCCCTCCACGATGAACAGCTCGCTGCGGTCCACGTCGTCGCTGCGGCAGTCGGCCAGCTTGGCGGGGAGCGAGGAGGACTCCAGCGCCGTCTTCCTGCGCTGCGCCTCCTTGTGCTGGCGCGCCGCGATCCGCGTACGGGCGGCGGCGACGGCCTTCTCCAGGACGGCCCGTGCCTGCGCCTTGGCGTCGCGCTTCGTGGAGGTCAGGAACTCCTTGAGCTCCTTGGCGATGACGTTCGCGACGATCCGGTTGGCCGCGGACGTACCGAGGATCTCCTTGGTCTGGCCCTCGAACTGCGGCTCCGCGAGCCGTACGGTCACGACGGCGGTGAGGCCCTCCAGGGCGTCGTCCTTGACGATGTCGTCCTCGGCGACGCGCAGCATCTTGGCCGAGCGCAGCACCTCGTTGACCGTCCTGGTCAGGGACCGCTCGAAGCCGCTGACGTGGGTGCCGCCCTTGGGGGTGGCGATGATGTTCACGTACGAACGGATCGTGGAGTCGTACCCCGTGCCCCAGCGCAGGGCGACGTCGACGCCCAGCTCTCGGGTGACCTCGGTGGGTGTCATGTGGCCGCGGTCGTCCAGGACGGGCACGGTCTCCTTGAACGTGCCGGAGCCGGTCAGCCGCAGCACGTCGCAGACGGCCTTGTCCTGCGCCAGGTACTCGCAGAACTCGCTGATGCCGCCGTCGAAACGGAACGTCTCCTCGACCGTGCCGCCGCCCTCGCTCTCGCCGGCCGCGCGCTCGTCCCTGACGACGATGGTGAGGCCGGGGACGAGGAAGGCGGTCTGGCGGGCGCGCTGGTGCAGGTGCTCCAGGGAGAGCTTGGCGTCCTTGAGGAAGATCTGCCGGTCGGCCCAGTACCTCACCCGGGTGCCGGTACGGGTCCTGGGGACGCGCTTGCCCTTGAGGAGGCCGTTCGCCGGGTCGAAGGGCGCGTCGGGGCCCTGCTCGGTGAAGATGCCGGGGACCCCGCGCCGGAAGCTGATGCCGTGGGTGGCGCCGTTGCGGTCCACCTCGACGTCGAGCCGGGCGGAGAGGGCGTTGACCACGGAGGCCCCGACGCCGTGCAGACCGCCGGAGGCGGCGTACGAGCCGCCGCCGAACTTCCCGCCCGCGTGCAGCTTGGTCATGACGACCTCGATGCCGGAGAGGCCGGTCTTGGGCTCGACGTCGACCGGGATGCCCCGGCCGTTGTCCTTGACCTCGACGGAGCCGTCCTCGTGGAGGGTCACGTCGATGTGGTCGCAGTAGCCCCCCAGGGCCTCGTCCACCGAGTTGTCGA
Source organism: Streptomyces sp. NBC_01317 (assembly GCF_035961655.1). Taxonomy (NCBI): domain Bacteria; kingdom Bacillati; phylum Actinomycetota; class Actinomycetes; order Kitasatosporales; family Streptomycetaceae; genus Streptomyces; species Streptomyces sp. NBC_01317. The sequence goes on from NZ_CP108393.1 coordinate 2,164,702, forward strand.
TGATCTCCCAGAGGCAGTGCATCAGCCCCCGGCTGTCGGTCGACCCGATGTACATCCCGGGTCGCTTGCGGACCGCTTCGAGCCCCTCAAGGACGAGCAGGTGCCGCGCGGTGTAGTTGGAACCGTCACGGTCTGCGGTCAGCAGCGCACTGGACGGCACGGACGTATCGGCGGTCACGCGGTTCGCTCCTCGCTGAATTTGAGATGGGCCCAAGTGGGGTAAAGGCCCGGCGTCTGTCACCGGTCAGAGGGTACAGAGGCCTGGTAGAGCCGTTGTCACGCCACCCTCGCGAATTCTCATGCTAGTCCAAGGTCGCATAGGTGTTCGATCCCTCGATGGAGTGAAGCACACATCACGTTCCCTTCCAGGCATGAACCATTTAGGCTCCGGGCACGTCCTCATCAACAACCGGCAAGCCGGCCGGGAGGGCTCCCCCACCTGTGACAAGCAACGTCAAGCAACGCGAACCCCGTAGTGCGAAGCCCAGCGAGCAATACGGCTCATTCGCCGCCATCCGCCAACACCCGACCACCACGAGAAGAAGTTTCGAGGAAAAGCCGCGAGCGGGAACGTTTTCGGCCTGGTTGGATGTTGACCCTGGTACGACAGCTCGTCGAGCTAGAGAAGAGGCGACGTGACTACTGTTCTGACCCCCGCGAGCCCGCTGACCGCGGCTGACCGCTGCGACCGGTGCGGCGCCCAGGCCTATCTGCGCGTTGTCCTGTCCAGCGGTGGTGAACTGCTCTTCTGCGCCCACCACGGACGTAAGTTCGAGCCGGAACTCAAGAAGATCGCCGCGGAAATACAGGATGAGACCGACCGGCTGACGGCCGTCCCTGCCGTCCCCGGTGAAGAGGAACACTGACACCTCGCATCCACGACGAGCCAAGGGCCGGTCCTGGACCGACCGACGGGCGACCGCTCCTGCACAGCAGGGGAGGCCGCCCGTTCTCGTCAGGGCGGGGAGCACGCGGGGCGCCGGCGGAGCCGCCGGCGCCGTTTGCGCTGCCCGCGTGCGGTCTCCTGGCCCGGTCGGCGCCGTCCGGCCCGGTCGGCGCCGTCCCGAGACCGTCAGCGCCGCTTCCCGGTGTCGGCCTGTAGGTCGGCCTGCAGGGCCTCCGCGACCGGCTGGAGCGCCGTCGTGACCCGGGTGTAGACCCCGGGACTCTCCCCGCGCCCGCAGCCGCTGCCCCACGACACCAGGCCGACCAGCCGCCCACGGGCCACCAGCGGCCCGCCGCTGTCTCCCTGGCACGCGTCGTGCCCGCCGGCCGTATCGCCCGCACAGAGCATCGTGGAGGGCTCGTAGCGGCCGCCTGAGCCTCCCGGGTAGGCCCGCTCGCACGTCGCGTCCGGGAGGACCGTCACGGGCGCGGAGCGGAGCCCGTACGCATAGCGCCCCTCCCCCGTGGTGTCACCCCAGCCGTAGACGGCCGCCGGGGTGCCGGGGGCGGCCGCCTCGTCGCCCGGTTCCGCGGGGCGGATCACGTACGAGGCGGGCAGCGCGTCCGCCAGCGTCATGACGGCGAGGTCCGACGCGTTGGTGGCCGGGTCGTACGCGGGGTCGACGAGGACCGACCGTACGGCGATCTCCTGGCCGTCCGCCCCCGGCAGCCGCTCCCGTCCCGCGATGACCCGCAGATCCCGTACGGCCTCGGGCGCGGCACCCAGGACGGACCGGCTCATGCAGTGGGCGGCGGTCAGGACTTTTGTCGGCGCCACCACCACGCCTCCGCAGAACTGGCCCGCCCGCGTTCCGCCGAAGCGGGCACGGCTGGACAGGGCCACGACCCACGGACTGTCGGTGATCCGTACCGCCTGGCCGCCGATGACCACACGGTCCGCGGCGGCGGGCACGGGCGAGGCGAGCGGCAGCACGGCCCCCACCGCGATCACGGCCAGTCCTCCGGTCAGCGCTCGGGCAAGAGGACGACGCATACAGGCTCCTGACTCTCCGGTGGACTCTGGTACACCCAGAGTCATCCCACCGGCCGAGTCTCGCACCCCCGGACCGCGCGAAGGCCCGGCCTCGCGGAGCGCATGTCTCCGCGGGGCCGGGCCTTCGTACACCTGTGCGGTTGCCCTCTGGTCGAGCTAGTCGAGGTAGTCGCGCAGGACCTGCGAACGCGACGGGTGGCGCAGCTTCGACATGGTCTTGGACTCGATCTGGCGGATGCGCTCGCGCGTCACGCCGTAGACCTTGCCGATCTCGTCGAGTGTCTTGGGCTGCCCGTCGGTGAGACCGAAGCGCATGGACACCACGCCGGCCTCCCGCTCGGAGAGGGTGTCGAGCACCGAGTGCAACTGCTCCTGGAGGAGCGTGAAGCTCACGGCGTCGGCCGGTACGACCGCCTCGGAGTCCTCGATGAGGTCTCCGAACTCGCTGTCGCCGTCCTCGCCCAGCGGGGTGTGCAGGGAGATCGGCTCACGGCCGTACTTCTGGACCTCGATGACCTTCTCGGGGGTCATGTCGAGTTCCTTGGCCAGCTCCTCCGGGGTGGGCTCGCGGCCCAGGTCCTGGAGCATCTGGCGCTGCACGCGCGCGAGCTTGTTGATGACCTCGACCATGTGCACCGGGATACGGATGGTGCGGGCCTGGTCGGCCATGGCGCGGGTGATCGCCTGGCGGATCCACCAGGTGGCGTACGTGGAGAACTTGTAGCCCTTGGTGTAGTCGAACTTCTCGACCGCGCGGATCAGACCCAGGTTGCCCTCCTGGATCAGGTCCAGGAAGAGCATGCCGCGGCCGGTGTAGCGCTTGGCCAGCGAGACCACCAGGCGGAGGTTGGCCTCCAGGAGGTGGTTCTTGGCGCGGCGCCCGTCCTCGGCGATGATCTCCAGCTCGCGCTTGAGCTTGGGGGCGAGCTTGTCCGCGTTGGCCAGCTTGTCCTCGGCGAAGAGACCGGCCTCGATGCGCTTGGCGAGTTCGACCTCCTGCTCGGCGTTGAGGAGCGGGACCTTGCCGATCTGCTTGAGGTAGTCCTTGACCGGGTCGGCGGTGGCACCGGCGACGGCGACCTGCTGGGCGGGCGCGTCGTCCTCGTCGTCGTCGGAGAGGACGAAGCCCTTGTTCTCGCCCTCGGTCTCCTCCTCCTCGCCCTTGCCGGCCTGGACCTCTTCGGCCGACTCCTCGCCGTCGGCGTCGTCGGCGTCCTTCTTGGCACTGGTCTTCTTGGCAGCCGTCTTCTTCACGGCGGCCTTCTTGGCAGTCGCCTTCTTGGCCACGGTCTTCTTCGCCGCCGCCTTCTTCGCGGGGGCGGCCGTGACGTCGTCGGCGCCCGCGTCCACGGACTCGGCCGACGGGGTGGCGGTGGCGGCCGCGACGGTCTTCGTCGTGGTCGTCTTGGCGGCGACGGCCTTCGTGGTGGCGGTGCGCTTGACCGGGCTCTTCGCAGCGACGCTCTTGCGGGCGCGCTTCGGCGACTCCGCGGCACTGACCATCAGCGTCACACCCTCTTCCTCGAGGATCTGGTTGAGGCTGCGCAGAACGTTCTTCCACTGGGTTGGCGGAATCTGGTCAGCGTCGAAGGCCCGACGCACGTCATCGCCGGCGATCTGCCCATCAGCCTTTCCCCGCTCGATGAGCGCCATCACAGACTCGGACTCGGCGATCTCCGGCGGGAGCGTACGGGATGTGCTGGCCGACACGAACAACCTCTCGGAACGATGGAAACGGCTTCCGGCCCCGCCCAGGATCGGGCCGGAGCCGACGACCGGCGGCTGGGGATGTCGCCGACGGCGCGGGCTAGGACCTCAGAGGTGAATACAGCGCCATGCGCGGCGGTCGTATTCCCTCCTCGGCTCTCACCTCTTAGGTCATCGCACGGTGCCGAGGAGTGTTACGCCCAATCCACGTGGCCCGAGTCACACCCCATTTGCGACAAGGTGGCCAGAAGGGGATCTAAGACCCCACATTCGTGTCGCCGGGCCCGGCGGGCCCGGCGACACACGACGCGTACATCCCCGTACGCCCTGACCCGAGCGGTGTTCAGTGCTCGCGCGGCGCCGGAACGACGCGCTCTACTTCCGGGTGGACCGTGAGCAGTTGGCGCATGGCCGCCTCGGCCGCGTTCGCGTCCCCGGCCGCGAGCGCCTCCAGGATCCGCCCGTGGTGGGCGATCGAGGCCTCGGTGGGCCGGTCACAGCCGGTGACGGGGGACCCGGAGACCTGGAGGGCGGCGGAGACGATGCCCGAGAGGTGCTCCAGCATGCGGTTGCCGGCGAGCTGGATCAGCAGGTTGTGGAATTCGGCGTCCGCACGGGCGAACGTGATCGCGTCGCCCTGGGCCAGGGCGTGGCCCATGATCTCCACCATGTCGGTGAGGCGCTGCTGGACGTCCTCCCGGCCGTGGCCGGCCGCCAGGCGGGCGGCGAGGGGCTCGATGGTCCAGCGCAGCTCGGCCAGCTCACGGCGCTGGTCGTCGCGCGAGGGGCCGAAGGCCCGCCATTCGATGATGTCGGGGTCGAGCAGGTTCCAGTCGCTCACGGGGCGGACGCGGGTCCCGACATTGGGGCGGGCGCTGACGAGCCCCTTCGCCTCCAGCACGCGCAGCGATTCACGGACCACCGTACGGGAGACCTCGAAACGCTGTCCGATCTCCTCCGGTACGAGCGGCCGGTCGGCGCCCAGGTCGCCCGACACGATCATCTGGCCGAGCTGCTGGACGAGTTGGCCGTGCAGCCCGCGGCCGCGGCTGCCCGCCGAACGGCGGCCGACCCGGCCGAGGTCGGTATCCGCCCCGTCCCAGACAGGCGAGGCCACGCGTTCGGCGCCGGGCGCCTCGGCGAAGGGGTAGCGGTCGAGTTCGCCCGGTCCGGCGAGGCCGGGGTCGACGGAGCGGGCGGCGGTCATCATGGTGTGCGCAAGGGTACTCACGCATCCTTTGTCGGCGTTGATTCCGCCGCCCTTGAGGTCTTTGGTGAAAAGCACACGAAAGGGTGATCGGCGCCCGCCCTTCGATTGACGCCTTATCGGAAAGAAGCGGGCGTTTTCAGGGGAGTTGTGCCCACTGGGGCACGCTTCCGGCCACCTTCGATCACCAACGGGCCCTTCGGCGAAGGCCGGTGAGCAAATACGCGCAGAGGAGGGCCAGGAGCGACAGGGTGAGCGCCGCCGCGACCGGTTGGGCGACCAGCCGGACGGTCGCCGGCAGCCAGCGGTCGGCCTGGTGGGGCCAGGCGGGCCAGGCCAGCTCGCGCAACCGGCCTGGGAATCCGGCGATCGAACGCGCGGACGGGCCCGCGAGCACCTTCTGGACGAGCGGTACGACCGCCACGGGTACGGCGAGGACCGCCGCCATCCCGGCCGCCGTGACCCGGAAGACCCCGGCGCCCAGCAGCCCGGCCCAGGCGCAGCCGACGGCGAGCAAGGACCAACCCGCGCCCAGCGCGAACCAGTTGTCCGGCACGGGCGCGGCGTCCGCCCCGTACGCGAGCCGCAGCGCCACCGCGTCGGCGACCACCACGAGGGCGGCGAGCAGCAGCGCCGTACCGGCGGTCACGGCGAGCTTGGCGAGGAGGAGGCCGAGGCGGCGCGGGACGGTGCCCCGGGCGCCGGCCAGGGCCGGGTAGCGGAACTCGTCGCCGAACGACAGCGCGCCGAGCAGTCCCGCGCCGAGGGCGGCGGGCGGCAGGGGCAGGATCGCGGGCCAGGCGGCGAGCAGGCCGGGCAGCGGGGTCCCGCCGGTCCTGGCGAGCGGCACGGCGAGCGCCACCGACGCGACGAGCACGGCGACCGCGATCACCGGCGCGGTCCGTACGCCGAGCATGCGGCGGAGCTCGTACCGCACGGGTCTGAGCGGGCTGCGGGCGGGCCGGGACGCCAGGGCCCTCGGCCGCGGCACGGGCCGGGTGTCGTGCGCCTCCTGGCGCTCGGCGGGGGTGGTGAGGGCCTTGAGGGTCTTGAGGGGCGGGTCGGTGGCGTCGGTGGGCGCGGGGATCAAGGGGGGTACGGGGCCGGTGTCGCCGATCTCGTCGGCGAGCTGGTGGACGAGGACACCGTGCCGGAAGGCCGTCTCGCCGATCTCCGGGCAGCTGCTCCCGTACACGGTGAGCCTGCTGCCCGCCTCGGCGATCACCTCCACGGAGCGCTTGCCCGCCCTGGCCTCGCGGCTCAACGCGTCGGCGAGGCGCGCGGCGTGGGGCGTCCTGACGGCGACCCGGGGGCGCAGCCGCGTACGGGAGAAGGCGGCGCGGTCCTGGTCGGCGACGAGGCGGCCCCCGTCCACGGTGACGACCCGGTCGGCGGTGCGGGCGGCCTCCTTGGGGTCGTCGGTCGTGTAGAGCACGGTGCCGCCGTGGCCGGCGTGGGCGGCGAGCAGTCCGAACAGCCAGCTGGTCTCGCGGGGCGAGAGGCCGGCCGACGGCGTGTCGAGCAGCAGGGTGTGCGGGTCGCCCAACAGGGCGGAGGCGAGGCCGAGTCTGCGGTCCATGCCGAGGGAGAGCGCGCCGAGGGGTTCGTCCCGCAGGGCCGCGAGGCCGACCACTTCGAGCAGTTCGTCGGCGCGCGAGGCGGGCACGCCGGCGGCGGCGCAGAGCATCCGGAGCTGGCCCCGGGCGGTCCTGGCCGGATGGCCCGGCACATCGCCGAGGAGCACGCCGATCTCGCGGGCGGGGTGGGCGATGCGGTGCAGCGGGCGGCCCCGGAAGTAGGTGACCCCGCGGCCGCGTTCGAGATCGAGCATGAGCCGCAGGGCGGTGGTCTTGCCCGCGCCGGGGGCGCCGAGCAGCGCCGTGACACAGCCGGGCCGGGCCTCGAAGGTCAGATCGTCGACGGCGGGGGTGAGGTCTCGACGGGGGGCGCTGGTCAGTCCGATGGCCTGGAGCATCGCTTCTCTCGCGGGGAAGGTGTGACCGCTCGGCGGCAGAGTGGTTACCCAGCAAGATAACGCGATATGTCCGACTTGTTGCGCAGGGTGAGCACGCCGTGTCCGATCACCCCGCGCCCGCGAATGCTCCCGCCCGCGTTCAGACCTCGGGGCGCAGCATGGGCGGATTGAGCACGGTCGCGCCGCCGGCCCGGAACAGCTGGGCTGGCCGGCCGCCCTGCCGGGTGGTGGTGCCCCCGGACGGGACCAGGAAGCCGGGGGTCCCGGTCACCTTGCGGTGGAAGTTACGGGGATCGAGGGCGACGCCCCACACCGCCTCGTACACCCGCCGCAGCTCGCCGACGGTGAACTCCGAGGGACAGAAGGCGGTGGCGAGCGAGGAGTACTCGATCTTGGAGCGGGCGCGCTCGACGCCGTCCCCGAGGATCCGCGCGTGGTCGAATGCGAGCTGCGCGGGCTGCTCGTCCTCCCGGGCGAACCCGCCCTCGCCGTGGAGCAGCGCGTCGACCGGCGCCCACCGGGCGCTGTTGGCGTCGCCGCCCGCCCGGGGCGCGGGCAGGTCGGGCGAGAGCGCCAGATGCGCCACGCTGACCACCCGCATCCGGGGGTCCCGCCCGGGATCGCCGTAGGTGCCGAGCTGTTCGAGGTGGGCGGTGTTCCCGGGCGCCGGGGACGACGGGTCGTGCGCGGGCAGCCCGGTCTCCTCGGCCAGCTCCCGCCCGGCCGCCGCGGCCAGATCCTCGTCGCCCCGGACAAATCCGCCCGGCAGCGCCCACCGCCCCTGGAAGGGCGCCTCCCCGCGCCGGACCACCAGCGCGCAGAGCACGTGGGCCCGCACGGTGAGCACGACCAGGTCGACGGTGACAGCGAAGGGCGGGAAGGCTGACGGGTCGTAGGGCGACATGCCGCGATCATAGTCGTCTGCCTGACGATAAACACCCGTTACGACCATCGCGCCGCCCGCCCGCCCTCCGGCGGCCCGCACGGCTTCGGTTACGTGGTGGGCCGCACCACGGCCCACCCGGTGTGCCCGGCCGCCGCCCGCCGGCACCAGCTCCACGCGGCAGGCCGGGACGCCGGCGAACAGCGCATGCCCAACGCGCCGCGGCCGACCGTCCTCATCGGCCGGAGCCGGGCCGGCCTCGTCACCGGTGCGTCCCTTGCGCGCCCTTTCTGCTCCCGCACGCCCCCCAGCACAGGGTTGGCACGCCGGATTCGCCACGCGAAGGTGAAGCTCGCGCCGACCGGCGCCCGTTCGCCGCCGTCCGGCCAGGGGTGGGTCCCGGCGGCAGCAGAGGCGGACGGATGGGACGAGGGGGGACACCACCATGCCGTGGGACGAGCTCAAGCAAGTACTCACCGCGCAGAATGCCGCGTACACACAGGGCGATCCGTTGTGGACGGTGAAGGGGACGAACGGGGAGTCCTTCCGCGCGCACCCGGCGTTCCTGGACGAGGTCCGGCTCGGTAACGGACTCCCCGACCTGGTGACCGCGACCGAACGGACGTTCGGCGCCGCGCTCGGGAAGTGGCGGGTGACCCTGGACAGTCACCTCACGGAGATACCGGAGGTACGCACCGCCCTCGGGCTCGCCGCCGGCCGTTTCCCCTCCCTGGACGAGCAGATCGCGCTGCTGCGCCACCGCGACTCCGTGAGGTCCCTGCGGGGCGGCTCCGACCCGGTGATCGCCGCGGCCGGGACGGCGTTCGCCGACCGCCTCCAGGCGGCGACGGTGCACGACTACGTCCAGCTGCACTCGTTCTTCCTGACCGCCGTGAACAGCTTCGGCGGGGCCTACGACCCGGACACGTACCCGAGGCGGGTGGACGCGATGTACGCCCTGGCGGCCGGCTCGCCCGCCGCCGCGGGAGCGGGGCCCGTACAACTGGGCACGGAGGCGGACTGGAAGACCCACCAGCCGGAATTCGCCCGGACGATCCACGCCGCGGCGGCACAGCTCAACTTCCGTACCGCCCAGGCCCTGGTCGGGCACACCCTCAAGCATCTCCTGCGCGGCGGGCCCCCGGTCCCGGCCGCCGCGGCCGGCGTCCACGCCCTGGTCGCCGGCTATCTCGCGGAGGCCCGCGAGAAGATCACCACCACCGCCACGAACGACGTCAGGAGCGCCCTGGCACAAACCGGCGCCGCCCGCACCTACTACTTCGGCGTCGTCAATCAGCACGCGAGCATGGTCGCGGTCAACTCCACCGGCCAGGCCTGGATCAGCACCTACTACGCGGCGAACCGCACCTGATCGCCGCGCCCCCGGACGGCACCCCCCTCCGGCACCGGCCGAAGCAACCGAAGTGACCGAGGACGACGTGCGCCGCCGGGTGCGATCCGCCCGGCGGGCCGTCACCGCCCGCTCCTCGTGCCGCGCCGCCCGCTGCGGCGCTCGGCTCCCCTGCGGTCCGCCGGTGCCTCGGGGCGTGTGGCAGCGGCGGGCGGCAGCGCCTTGCGCGGGGCGGGTGGCCGTACGGGGCGGGCCTTGGGGCGCCGGGCCGCGCGGCGCGGGTCCGACCGGTCCCGCGCCGCGCGCTCCCTGCGCAGGCAGTGCCGCAACTGCTCCGGATCCATGCCCTGGTTGCAGGCCTGGTGGAGCAGGCGGGCGAAGACGTACCGGGGATCGAGGCGCAGCGCCAGGCCGAGCGCGACCCGGGCCGCCGGCTCGTCGCCCAGGGACCAGGCGACCCAGCCGGCCAGGCTCAGCGGCGCCGCCCCGTGCTCCACGTAAGGCCCCACACAGCGGCGGGCCAGCGCCCGCCACAGCCGGAGCGCGGACTCCGCCTCCGCCCCCTCCATCCATTCCGCCGCCCGGTCGCGGGTGACCCGGTCCTGGAGCCCGAGGATGACCGCGGCCGCCTCGTCGTCACCGATGAGCCGGTCGTCCGCCGCGTCCAACTCCCCCGCGCCGCGGTCCGGGACACCCCGGCGGGGCGCGTCCTCCAGCCGCCTCATCAGCACGCGCGCCAGCCGTAAGGTCTCCGCCCCGACCCGCTCACGGCTCCCGCCGCCCAGGATGCGGGGCACGAGGGCGGCCCCCGCGTCGTCCAGCGCCCGCGCCTGCCCGTCGGCAGCCCGGACCGGCCGGGGCTCCAGGCGCGCCTCCATCTCCCGGAGCGACCCCCGCACCCGGATGCCGGCATAGGCGGCGGCCGCGGCCATCACCGACGTACCGGGCAGGGCCAGACCCGTACCCTCGGGCGGACAGCAGCGGACGTCGGGGCAGCAGTACGACCAGTACCTCCCGTCCGAGATGCAGAGCGCCTCGTACACGGGCACGTCCAGCGCGCCGCAGGCGATCCGCAACCGCTGGGCGAGCGGGCGCAGGCGCTCCATCACCCGCCGGCCGCTCTCGCCCTCCGCCGGGTCCTGGCAGAGGAAGACGACGATGCCGTCCGGCCGGGTCCCGCGCCGCTCGCTCCCCTCGACCAGGCATTCGGCGAGCTGCTCGGCCACGGGCGGCCACTCCCCCGGCGAGCGGGGGATCCCGAGCCTGAGCCGCCCCCCGAACCGTCCACGGCCGCCGTGCAGCGCGACCATGACGACGGAGTCGGTGGGGTGGAATCCGAGGAGATAGGGCAGGGCGTCGGCGAGTTCCGCGGGACTGCGCAGGGTGATCTGCTGCTCGTCGGCGGTTCCGGTCGGTTCGTGGTGCTTGTTCATGGCATGACCGTCTCGCGGAAGTACCGGATCCCGCGACCCCTGTGGATAACTTTGTCCACAGGGCAAACCAGCCACATCCGGGCGCGAGCCCGTGGAGACCCCCACCCGGCCTGGGCTACCCGGCCTGGGCGAGGACCAGCGGGAGCACCTGCTCGGCTCCGGCCTGGCGCAGCAGGCGCGCGCCCACGGCCAGGGTCCAGCCGGACTCGGAGTAGTCGTCGACGAGGAACACCGGGCCGGGGGTATGGGCCAGGGCGGCGGCGAGTTCGTCGGGCACCGTGAACGAGGCGACCAGGGCGCGCAGCCGCTGCGCGGAGTTGCTGCGGTGTGCGCCGTGCTCGTCGGCGTGCGGGGTGTAGGCCAGACCGCCCAGCATCGGGAGCCTGCCGACCCGGGCCACCCCCTCGGCCAGGGAAGCGATCAGCTGGGGGCGGGTCCGGGAGGGCATCGCGACGATCCCCACAGGCCGTGCCATCGCGTCGGGAGAGCCGCCGGCCCAGCCCTCCGGTGAACGGGACCAGTCGGCCACCACCGTCACGACGGCGGCCAGCACCTCCTCCGAGACCGGCCTGTCGGCCGCCTGCGCCGAGAGGATCGGACGCAGGCGGTTGCCCCAGCCGATGTCCGACAGCCTGCCCAGTGCGCGCCCCGCGACGGCCTGCTGGCCCACCGGGATACGGCCCTTGAGGTCGATGCCGACCGCGGCGAGCCCGGTCGGCCACATCTTGCGGGGCTCGACCTCGACCCCCGGCCGGTCCAGCTCCCCCCTGGCCGCCGCCAGGGCCCCCGGCGAGACAGCCGGGTCGAGCCACGGACCGGCGCAGCGGTCGCAGCGGCCACAGGGGACGGCCTTCTCGTCGTCGAGCTGCCGCTGCAAGAACTCCATCCGGCAGCCCGCGGTCGCCACGTAGTCCCGCATGGCCTGCTGTTCGGTCTCTCGCTGCCGGGCCACCCACGCGTAGCGCTCCGCGTCGTACGCCCACGGCCGTCCCGTGGAGGTCCAGCCGCCCTTCACACGCACGACCGCCCCGTCCACGTCCAGGACCTTCAGCATCGTCTCCAGGCGCGAACGCCGGAGGTCGACCAGGGGCTCCAGAGCCGGCAGCGACAACGGACGCCCCGCCTGTTCAAGGGCCGCCAGTGTGCGCCGTACCTGTTCCTCGGGCGGGAAGCCCACCGAAGCGAAGTACGCCCAGATCGCCTCGTCCTCCCTGCCCGGGAGCAGCAGCACGTCCGCGTGGTCCACGCCCCGCCCCGCACGCCCCACCTGCTGGTAATAGGCGATCGGGGACGAGGGTGAGCCCAGGTGCACCACGAACCCCAGGTCCGGCTTGTCGAATCCCATGCCCAGCGCGGAGGTCGCCACCAGCGCCTTCACACGGTTCGCGAGGAGATCCTCCTCGGCCTGCAAACGGTCGGCGTTCTCCGTCTTCCCCGTGTAGGAGGACACCGGATACCCGTGCCCGCGCAGGAACGCCGCGACCTCCTCGGCCGCCGCCACCGTCAGCGTGTAGATGATCCCCGAACCCGGCAGATCCCGCAGACGCTCCCCCAGCCACGCCAGCCGGTGGGCCGCGTCCGGCAACTCCAGCACGCCCAGCCGCAGGCTCTCCCGGTCCAGCGGCCCGCGCAGAACCAGAGCGTCCCCGCCCCCCGTGCCCAGCTGCTCGGCCACATCGGCCGTGACACGCGCGTTGGCGGTCGCGGTGGTGGCCAGCACCGGTACGCCGGGGGCGAGTTCGGCGAGCATGGTCCGCAGCCGCCGGTAGTCCGGGCGGAAGTCGTGGCCCCAGTCGGAGATGCAGTGCGCCTCATCGACCACCAACAGGCCCGTGGTGGCGGCGAGCTTGGGGAGTACGTGCTCCCGGAAGTCCACCGAGTTCAGGCGTTCCGGGCTGACGAGGAGAACGTCGGTCTCCCCCCGCTCGACCTCGCCGTAGATCGTGTCCCACTCCTCGGGGTTGGCCGAGTTGATGGTGCGCGCCTGGATACCGGCCCGCGCCGCCGACTCGACCTGGTTGCGCATGAGCGCCAGCAGCGGCGAGATGATCACGGTGGGACCGGAGCCACGCCGGCGCAACAAGGCGGTGGCCACAAAATACACAGCCGATTTGCCCCAGCCGGTCCGCTGGACCACCAGCGCACGGCGACGCTCCTCCACCAGGGCGGACACCGCCTGCCACTGGTCCTCCCGCAGCCGCGCCGATCCCCCTGGGGCACCGACGAGCTCAGCGAGAACGGCATCGGCTTCGGTACGGAGCTCCAGGTTGTCCATACCCCCATGCAACCCGACGGCAGTGACAATCAACGAATCCACCCGGCGTGGCGAACCGGTTACGGAGGGTGCGCCCGCTCCGTCCCGGGTCCTTCGGCACGCCAGGTCGGGGCGCCGGGTATGTTTCCGCTGGTCTTCACGGTTCGGCCGGGACGGGAATCGGTGGTTGTGGCCGGTCTCCGCAGGGATATGGCACACATAGACCCGCATTCCGGTCAGTCGGGCCAATTGCTCGTTGCCGCATGCCGATACGCCAGCGAGAATTGGAGAGTCTCCCCGCACGGTCCCCCTGCGGTCCGCAAGGGCTGTGCTGCGGTGCGCCCCCCACCCGACCCTGCCCGCACCGTGGGCGTGAATGCGAAGGGAGGATCGTGACCTTCGGATTCGCTCCGTCCGCAGCCACTTCGATCACCACATCACCGGCCGGCTCCGTCAGCCGCCTCACCAGGATGCTGGAGCCGGCCGAATGGGCGGCGGCGGGCATACCGCTGCTCAGCAACCCCCGTGAGGTGGTCAGCGGCCTGCACAGCCGGCACCGCCCGAAGCCCGCGACGGCCGTCGTGGCCGTGCTCGACCATGAGGAACGGCTCGCCGCGAGCGCCTCGTTCGTCCCCCGCGCGGCGCCGGTGGACGGCTGGGAGTTCCGTAACGCCCTCCTGGCCCATCTGCGCCGGGTCATCCCGCACGACCTGCGCCGCCGTACGCCGGTGCGCACCGCGGTCCTGCTCTACTGCCGCGAGGGCGACGAGCGCTGGACGGAGGAGGACGGGGCCTGGATGTGGGGGCTGCGGGACGCCTGCACCCTGCACGGGCTGCGGTGCGGCGCGTACATCACGCTGACGCGCGGCGGCTGGCAGGTACTGGGCGAGGGCCGCGGCGGCCGGCGCCCCAACTCCGAGTCCGCACCGGTCGATCTGGCCGACACGGCGTCCGACCCCGAGGTGACACCGCTCCGCAGCGGGGCGGTGGAGGCGCTGAGGCGTACGGCCGCGCGCTGAACCGCCGTACGGCCGAACGCCGAAGTCGCCGTACGACCGTGAGCTGGGCATGCCGTACGACCGTGAGCCGGACGTGGCGAACACCCGCGCGCGGGCAGGCCTGACAGGCGCACGCCGCACGGCCTCAGCGGCCCGGCCGCCCCCTGACGGGCAGCCGGGTCACGACAGGGTGAGGCTCAGACACCCGCGCCGAGCACGGCGTTGACCCGCTCGGGGTCACCGCACACGACCAGCAGCGCCGTGGCCCGCTCCCGGGCCGCGGGCAGCACGCGGGCGTAGACCTCGTCACCGCCCCCGTTGACCACCACGACGACCACCGGGCGGGGCTGGGCACGGGCGACGGCGGCGGCGTCCGCGAAGAACACGTCTTCGCGGGCGTCGTGCTGGGCCCAGTAGGCGGCCTCGCCGAAGGACAGCTCGTGCGTGGCCCACGGGTGCTGCTCGCCGGTGGTGAGCACGAGGATGTCGCCCGGCGCCCGACCGGAGTCGAGCAGCAGGTCGACGGTCTCGTCTGCGGCGTCGAGCGCCCCGTCCACGGAAGCCGGGGTCAGCTGGATCTTGGGGGTGGAAGGGGTGGCGGGCCGGGGTGCCTGGGGCACTCCGGCGGAGCCGGCCGAGCGCTGCGCCGGCGGCGCGGGCCTCGCGGGACCGGGACCCGGACGACCGGGACGCGGGGTCGCCGCGGAGCGCGGCCCCGGCACGGGACGCGGGCCGGGTACAGGACGGGGGGTCTGCGCGGTCCGGCCGGTGGCCGGGGTGGCGCTGGGACCCTGGGCTCTCTCGTGAATCTGAGGCTCCTCGGGGAAGAGAGGCATAACTGGATGTCTATCAAATACCGACGCGAAAAGCATCGGCGGGTTGGCACATTTGTACCCATGTCCGAGGTCGGAAGACACACGGGCCGGAGGGTTCACCGGAAGTTTCAGAAATCGAAGCCGAGTTGGCCCCCGCTTTCCATCGCGGCCGTCTCCGCGGAGACCCTGACCTTCTTGAGGTGCCGCCAGCGCGGCAGGCCGTCGAGGTAGGACCACGAGAGCCGGTGCTGGGCCGTCGGCCCCCGTTCCTCCAGCGCCGCCTTGTGCACCGGCGAGGGATAGCCGGCGTTGGCGCCGAAGGCGAACGGGGCGTACTCCTCGGACCCGGCGCCCAGTTCGGCCATCATGGCGTCCCTGCGCACCTTGGCGAGCACCGAGGCGGCCGCCACCGAGACACAGGACTGGTCGCCCTTGATGACCGTACGCACCTGCCAGGGTCCCCCGAGATAGTCGTGCTTGCCGTCCAGGATCACCGCGTCGGGCCGTACCGGCAGCGCCTCCAGGGCGCGTACGGCGGCGAGCCGCAGGGCCGCGGTCATCCCCAGCTCGTCGATCTCCTCCGGGGAGGAGTGTCCGAGCGCGTACGAGGTGACCCACCCCGCCAGCTCACCGGCCAGCTCCGTACGGCGCTTGGGGTTGATGAGCTTCGAGTCGGTGAGGCCGGCCGGAGCCCTGCGCAGTCCGGTGACGGCGGCGCAGACGGTGACGGGTCCGGCCCATGCTCCGCGTCCGACTTCGTCGACGCCGGCGATGATCCTGGCGCCGGTGGTCGCTCGGAGCGATCGCTCGACAGTGTGCGTGGGTGCTTCGTACGGCATGGCGTTCGCAACATTACGCCGCCCCGACGCGACGCGACAGGGCGGGTACCCACTGTCGCGCCGGGCGCCTCCCGGACCGGCCCAAACCGGCCGCGCCGCCCCGGACCGGCTCAAACAGGCCGCGAACGCAGCAGCGGCACCATGACCCGGTCGATCATCTCGACGATCTCCTCGTCGGGCAGTTCGCTGGCGCACATCTTGGAGCGGTACATCATCAGGGCCGGGATCACGTCGAAGACCAGCTCGCCGATGGCGTCGGAACGGACCTCCCCCCGCCGGATCCCCTGGCGCACGACCTCTCCGAAGAGGCGGTTGGACGGTTCGATGAGACCGCTGAAGATCAGCCCGTGGAAACGTTCGGCCGTGGGCGCGTCGCATTCGTGAACGACCGCGCGCAGTGCGGCCCCTGGCAGGGAGAACATCGCGTCCCGCATCCGCCGGCACAGTTCGTACAGGTCCTCGCGCACACTCCCGCGGTCGGGCGCCTCCCCGACCGCCGGCAGTCCGGCCTGGAGGGCGTCCGCGACCAGGTCCTCCTTGGAGGGCCAGCGCCGGTAGACGGCGGCCTTGCCCGTCCGGGCGCCCGCGGCGACCCCCTCCATCGTCAGGCCGTTCCAGCCGACCCTGCTCAACTGCTCCAGCGCGGCCTCGAGAATGGCCCGTTCCAGTACGGGCCCCCGCCGGCGCAGGGACACGGATTGCGGCCGGGCCCCGGCGGCGGGACGCGAAGAAACCATCAGTAACTCTCCATCGGGGGACGGCTCCTGGGACGACAGAGCCCAGTGAACGCCTGCGAGACAGCACCCAGTGAACGCTTGCGTTCCTTGAAGGGGACTCACTACCGTGTACGGGACAGTGAACGGATGCGTTCACTAATTCACTTGTGGGGGATCCAGCAGTGACAACCTCTCAACTCGACACACCCGGCACCTCACCGGGCGCGGCCCGACGGAGCGGGCGCCCGGGAATCGCGCTCGCCGTCATCGCGGCCTGCCAGCTCATGGTGGTGCTTGACGCCACCATTGTGAACATCGCGCTCCCGCACATCCAGAACGCGCTGAGCTTCTCCACCACAGATCTTTCCTGGGTGCTGAGCGCGTACACCCTCACGTTCGGCGGTCTGCTGCTGCTCGGCGGCCGGGCCGGCGACGTCCTAGGACGCCGCCGGGTCTTCATGGCGGGCATCCTGCTCTTCACGTTCGCCTCCCTCCTGGGCGGTTTCGCCCAGGAGCCGTGGCAGCTGCTCGCCGCCCGCGTGCTCCAGGGGGTCGGCGGCGCGATCGCCTCCCCCACCTCGCTGGCGCTCATCACCACCACGTTCGCCGAAGGCCCCGAGCGCAACCGGGCGTTCGGGGTGTTCGCCGCCGTCTCCGCGGGCGGCGGCGCGGTCGGACTCCTGGCCGGCGGCATGCTCACCGAGTGGCTCGACTGGCGGTGGGTCTTCTTCGTCAACGTGCCGATCGGCGTGCTGATCGCCGTCCTCGCCCCGATGTACATCAACGAGTCCGAGCGGCACCCGGGGCGCTTCGACCTCACGGGCGCCGCGACGTCCACGCTCGGCATGGCGTCCCTCGTGTACGGCTTCATCCGGGCGTCCGAGGAGGGCTGGAAGGACTCGGTCACCATAGGTTCGTTCGTGGCGGCGGTCGTGCTGCTGGCCGCGTTCGTCCTGGTCGAGTCGCGGGCGAAGGAACCCATCACGCCGCTGCGGATGTTCGCCGACCGGAACCGGTCGGGGACGTACGTCATCATGCTGAGCCTGGCGGCGGCGATGTTCGGCATGTTCTTCTTCATCGTCCTCTTCGTGCAGAACGTGCTCGACTACAGCCCGATCACCTCGGGCCTGGCGTTCCTGCCCGTGACGGTCGCGATCGCCGTGGGCGCCGGGCTGTCGCAGCGGTTCCTGCCGGTCCTCGGTCCCAAGCCGTTCATGGTGGCCGGATCGGCGTTCGCCGGGATCGGGCTGCTCTGGCTGACGCTGATCGACCCGGGGAGCACGTACGTCGGCGGTGTCCTCGGCCCGCTGGTGATCTTCGGCTTCGGCATGGGGCTGAACTTCGTCACCCTCACGCTGACCGCGGTCTCCGGGGTGGCGCAGCACGAGGCGGGCGCGGCGTCCGGTCTGCTGAACGCGAGCCAGCAGGTGGGCGGTTCGCTCGGGCTCTCGATCCTGGTCACCGTCTTCGGTACGGCGAGCCGCGACGAGGCCGACAAGCAGCTGCCGTCGTTCCTGGCGCAGGGCACCGCGGCGGAGAAGGCGGAGCTGGCGAAGACGCAGCAGCTGCCGGGGCATTGGGGTCACGCGGTGCTGACCCAGGGCATCTCGACCGCGTTCATGGCGGCGGTGGCGATGGTGGTGGTCGCGCTGCTGACGGCGGTGCTGGTGATCCGGGTGCGGAAGAGCGACCTGGAGGCGCTGAGCGGCAAGGCGGCGGGGCCGGTCGCCTGAGAGGTCGCTGTTCGTACGGAGGCGGTACGGGACGCTCCCGCGTGGGGCGTCCCGTACCGCTTTCGTACGCCTCTACGGCACGCCCCGCTCGCCGCCACCGCGCGCGGCAGCCGGCGGCCTGAGGGACCGGTGGCAGGGCCGTGACAGGTCAGGCGGGGCGACGCCGGGCCGTGTCCCCCCACGCGGGCAGCTCTTCCGTCCGCTCCAGCCACTCCGTCGGCGGCGCCCCGGCGCGCCCGGAGGAGATCACTCCGCCGACGATCGCGCAGGTCGTGTCGACATCGCCCCCCACCTGCGCGGTGGTCCAGAAGGCCCGCTCGAAGTCGCCCAGCCCCCGGGCCGCCGACCACAGGGCGAACGGCACCGTGTCGTGCGCGCTGGTGCGCCGCCCGCAGCCGAGGACCGCCGCCACCGTGCTCGCGTCGTCGTAGTCCAGCATCTCCCGCGCCCGCCGCACCCCCGCGCCGACGGCGCTGGGCGGCAGGAGCGCGATCACGCCGTCGAGCAGCGCCTCCGGGGACGGCGGCCCGGCGGGATCCGCCGCCAGCGCGGCGGCCACGGCCACCGCCACGGCCCCCATGACGGCCTCGCGGTGCTGATGGGTCGGGTACGCGGACAGCTCCGCCTCACGCGCGGCCCGCTCGGGGTCGTCGGCGAACCACGCGCCGAGCGGCGCGACCCGCATCGCCGCGCCGTTGCCCCAGGAGCCCTGTCCGTCGAAGAGCCCGGCGGCCAGCTCGCGCCAGTCACCGCCCTCCCGGACCAGCCTGAGCATGCGGTTCACGGCGGGGCCGTACCCGCGGTCGAAGTCGTGGTGGTCCGCGAACGAGTGCGCGAGGGCGTCCTGGTCGACCCGGCCGTGCGCGGCGAGCACCGCCAGGACGGACACGGCCATCTCGGTGTCGTCGGTCCACTGCCAGGAGCCGGGCGGCGGCTCGCGGCGCGCCAGCAGCGGATAGTTCGAAGGGACGAAGAACTGGGAGCCGAGGGCATCTCCTACGGAGAGTCCACGCAGGCTGCCGAGGGCACGGGCGAAGCGACCACTCCGGGTCGCGTCATCGGGGGAAAGAGAGGAATCCACGGTCATCGCGAGGCACTCTAACGGGTGAATACCACCGGTTACTTGGTCATTCCGTACGGCTCCGGGGTACGCCAGTGCGCGAACGGCCGGTCCAGGACGTACCGCCCGTCCTCGCCGAGAAGCAGCGTCCTGGTCTCCGCGTTCTCGGGGTTCGAGAGGGACTCGAATTCCGCGACCGACCAGTGGAACCACCGCATGCAGAACAGCCGCATGGTCAGCCCGTGGGTCACCAGCAGGACGTTCGACGGCGAGTCCGGCGCCTCGAAGCTGCGGTAGAGGCTCTCCAGGAACGCGCCGACCCGGTCGTACACGTCGGCTCCCGACTCCCCCTGCGCGAAGCGGTAGAAGAAGTGCCCGTAGGCGTCGCGGTACGCCTTCTGGAGGCGTACGTCGTCCCGGTCCTGCCAGTTCCCCCAGTCCTGCTCGCGCAGCCTGGGCTCTTCCCGTACGCGCACCAGGTCCGGGTCGAGGGAGAACGCGCGCAGGGTCTCGTGGGCCCTGCGGTACGGCGACACGTAGACGCTGACCTGCTCCTGCCCGAACAGCTCGCGCAGCTCGGCGCCGGTCTCCTCGGCCTGCCGCCGGCCCTGCTCGGTGAGCTTCAGGGCATGGTCGGGCTCGCGTTCGTACACGGTGTCGTCGGCATTGCCCTCCGACTCGCCGTGCCGGACCAGAACGATGCGCCGCGGTCGTGCCATGCCACGACCCTAGATCGGTCCGGATCCACCCGGCACGCGGGGAGGGCCCTTAGGCACGCCCCGGGACGATTTCCGTACGATCAGCCGCCCCGCCCAGGACGATTTCCGTACCACCGTCTCCGGCGCCCGGCACGGGGTCCGTACCGCGCCCTACACCGTCCAGGACGGTTCGAGCGCGATGATGTCCCCCGCGAGCGCCGCCACGTCGGCGGCCGTCTGCGCGCGCAGTGTCAGCCGCTCGACCCGTTCCGCCCGGTATTTCCCGTGCTCGGCGGCGGAGTGCCACATCGACAGGACGATGAACTCGTTCCCCGGCGCCTCGCCGAACAGCCCGCGCAACATGCCGGGCGATCCGGCCATGGCGGGGTTCCACACCTTCTCCTGCATCAGCGCGTAGTGCTCGACCCGGTCCTCATGGACCTTGCAGTGCGCGACCCGCACCACATCGGCGTCCGTGAACCGCGGCTCGAAGCCGGTCTTCACATCGAACCGGTGATCGAACAGCTTGACCTGATTGTCCCGGTACGTCCCCGACTGCGCGGAGGCCAGCCGGTCGTGCGAGCGTGCCATGAAGGAGTCGTAGAACGGCCTGCTCTCCCAGAACGAGAAGACATGGGCCACCCCGGGCCGCACCCTGCTCCATCCCCCGCCCTGCCCCCGGAACCCCGGCTCACCGAGCAACCCCGCCCATTTCCGCTGTCCGCGTTCGTACCCTCTACGGTCGATCACGGTGCAGCGGGTCCACTTGACCAGCACCGCGCCATCGTACGGGCCCCGGCGTGTCGCCGGTCACTCCCGCACGTCTCCGTCTAGGCTTCGCCGGCCTCGTCCCCGCCCCCGCCCCTTCCCCCGCACAATGATCGCCATGACGGCACTGCACACCCCTGAACTCTTCGCACGGCTGGAGCCGGCCGAACGTGTCCTCGTCGCGGGGGCGGGCCGCGGATTCGACATCTACGCGGGCCTGCCCCTCGCGCTGTCCCTCCTGCACCAGGGCAAGGAGGTCCATCTCGCGAACCTGACGTTCAGCGCGATCGAAGGACTCCCGCTCGACGCCTGGCTCGCGCCGGACGTCGCCGCCGTCACCCCGGAGACGTCCCTCCACCAGACGTACTTCCCGGAGCGCACGCTCGCGCGGTGGCTGGACCTCCACGGCTACCCGAGCACCGTCCACGCGTTCGCACGCGTCGGGGTCCAGCCGCTGCGGGCCGCGTACCGCGCGGTGGTCGAGGTGTACGACATCGACGCTGTCGTCCTGGTGGACGGCGGTACGGACATCCTGATGCGCGGCGACGAGTCGGGGCTCGGCACCCCGGAGGAGGATCTGACGAGCGTCGCCGCGCTGGCCGGGATCGAGGGCCCCCAGCGGCTGGTGATGTCGGTCGGCTTCGGCATCGACGCGTACCACGGGGTGAGCCACGGGCTGGTGCTGGAGAACATCGCCGCACTGGAGCGCGACGGCGCCTACCTGGGCGCGTTCTCGATCCCCCGTACGTCCAAGGAGGGCGCGCTCTTCCTCGACGCGGTGGCCCACGCACAGGCGAACACGCCGGTCCGTCCGAGCATCGTCAACGGGTCGATAGCGGCGGCGGTCCGGGGCGGCTTCGGGGACGTACGGTTCACGTCGCGCACCCGGAACAGCGAGCTGTTCGTCAACCCGCTGATGTCGCTCTGCTTCGCCTTCGAACTGGAGGGCCTGGCCCGTCGCTGCCTCTACCTCGACCGGATCGAGGACACCCACCTGATGCGCCAGGTGAGCAGCGCGATCGAACTGTTCCGCGAGGAGATCACCCAGCGTCCGCCGCTCCGTATTCCCGCACTGAGCGGCCCAGGGCCGGCTGGCGAGTACCGGCCAAGGTGGCGTCAACTGGCCATATGTGCCCCTGCGTTGTCGGCGCCCGGGTCTAGCCTTGCGTACAAGGCCCGGGGATCCGCGGCCCGGTTCGGACAAGGGGGACAAACAGGTGAGCGGTTTCAACAAAGGGGTGTCGAAGGTCGAGGTGACCCTCAAGTGGAACCCGAGCCGCCTCGGCGAGCCGGACCACGACCTGGACATCGTCGCGGCGACTTACACGGCAGCCGACCCGACGGGCAAGCCGGTCTACCTGGTCCACTTCGGCAGCCGCTCCCCCGACGGCACGATCACCCTGAACCGGGACAGCCGCACAGGCCAGGGCTTCGGCACCGACGAGGAGATGACCCTGGAACTGGACCGTCTGAACGCGTCCTTCGGCAGGGTCGTAGTGGGCGTAGCCATCCAACAACACAGCAGGCGCCGCACCTTCGCCGACATAGCAGCCCCCGAAATCCGCTTCGCCGAGGGCTACACGGAACTCCTGGAACACACCTTCACAGAGGTCGCGGACTCCACAGCAGCCACAGTCGCAGAATTCCTCCGCACCCCCTCAGGCGCCTGGGAATTCCACCCGACCCTAAAAGGCTTCGACGCAGACCCAGAACACTTCGCCACCCTCATGGGCACCCGCTGACCCACCCCACTGCCCTACTGCTGGAGCAGGGCGGCGAACTCGTCGCGACCAAAGAACTCCTCGGCCACGCCCTCCGCGGCCCCGCCGAGAGCCGCCCAGCCCGATGCCGACGAGGACTCACCCCTCTGCGCAACCCCGGTCCGCTGACGTTGCCGTCACCGTTTCCGTCAAACGAGCGCGGAGGGCCCGCAGGAGAATTCCTGCGGGCCCTCCGCGCTCGTTATCCATTCCCTCTCGAAAGATGATCCGACACTTGGTATACGTCGCAGGTGTTACCTCGCCAAAGTAAGCCGACCACCTTTCATTCGAGATCTTATTTCATTTACAGCGGGAAGTCGTTCTTCCAGGGAGCATCTAGAGTTTCTGGATCGACGCCGAGTTCCCGCACTACCGTGTCGATTTCCTCGACAGTCTCGACGGTAGCGACATGGACGCGCTCAATATCCTCTTCCCCAAAGCAAGCATCTTCATCCACGAAGGGCTTGGGGATTTCAACGGTAGAAACCCTGAACCTTCCGTCCCTCAGGGGGAAGGCCCATACCCAGGCGTAGGAGTTCTGGGTACTGGGTTGGCGACGCGCCGACACCACGAATGTGTGAATCTGGAGATGAGGAAGGTCGCCGTCCCTGTTACCGGCGCCATGCCCTAGCACGCGACCGTCTGCGCCGAGCTGATCATCCCAGTGATACGTTCCACTCTTGGAACCGAAGTACTGTCGTGTCCCCTTGCCATCAAATCCGGCCGCGTTACGGTACCCATCCCCCTGGAACTTCCCCAGGAGAATTTCCTCCGCCTCGGAGCGCGAGCCAACTGTGATGCTGGTGCGACCCTCGTCAATTGCCCGAACGCTGGACGACACTCGACCACTCGACCACGGGTATTGGCAAGGACCTGAATTGTGGACGAGTACCGGTGTGGCACCTGCCAGCACATAGTACGTGTGCTGGCCACGCCTCCTCTAGCTGCTTTTATGCAGGTGGGGAGGGGTTTTGGCGTCCACCGTTGTCCGTGGTTGTTCGCCGGAATCTGTGGTTGTTGCCGTCGCTACTGCCGTCAGGAGCCAGGGTTCTCGGGCGGGTGGGGGATGCGGTCGCCGCGTGACTCGGCGACCCGGAGTGCGTCGGCCAGGGCTTCGGTCAGCCGGCAGGCGAGCCACCGGTACTCGACGGCCGACAGTTCCTTGGCTCCGGGGGCAACGACCTGACGGGCGTACCCCAGGAGTTCCTCGCCCATGTCGAGTTGTACTTCTTCGATGCTGTCGGCGAGTGAGGAGAGGTAGCCCCTGCCGTCGGTGCTGAGGTAGCAGGGGTTTCCGTCCTGAGTGGTCCATGGCAGTAAGCGAGGGCCGGTCACGCCTGCTGCCGCGTCGTGGAGATCTCTGCGGCGCATGCGGTCCGCGTCGGTCCTGGATGTGCTCACCGTGCACCCCCACCTGGGTCGCCGAATGGAATACGGCGACCGTAGGGGCCGACTGTCCGTCACTCCATCGATGAGGCATGCCAGTTAGCGACGGAGGGTGCCGGAAGTATCGCGTTGCGTGGCACCTATCCGACTACGGCCAGGTAGGAGGCCATGTCGCGCATCTCTGCGGTGAGGGTGCGCTTGCGCTTCTTCAGGATCTCCTGCATGGTCTCGGCGGCCATCCGCTGATGCCTCAGCCACTCCGGGGATACACGACGGACTACAGTCAGCTCATCCATCGCCGCGGACAGGTCGTTGGTCCGAGCGTGGGCGCGAGCCACGTCCAGGCGGTGGCGGTTCCAGTTTTCGCCGCTCGGCCGCCCTGCGCTCTTCCACGCCTTGGGTGACATGGCGTCCTCACTGGATTTACGAACGACGGCACGGGCGTCTCCCACAACCATGTCGTCTTCCACGCCCTTCATGCCGACGGTGAGGGGCCCGAAGGTCGTCCAGTGCCGGAAGAACGAGCCGGTGTACTCCCGTCCCACCGCGGATGCCGCCGTGTTCGCGACACGGTGGTAGTGGCGGGCTTCCTGGGGCCGGTTGTTGCGCCCTGCGGCAGCCGCGGCGCGAAGTGCCAGCCACCCCCATGCCGCGCATTCGTCCGGCGTCGCGCGGGACAGTCTCGGCTCGATCAGGTCGGCGGTCTGGGAGGCGAGCTGTTCGGCTTCGTCCAGCCGGCCCTGGCGCGTCTGAACAGCTCACCCACTGGTGGAGTTGCCCGGCCGATGGTCAGGCTCGCTGCTGCCGGCGCTTCTTCGATTCGGCCAGCGCGGTCTTCAGCTTCTCGCTCGGCGACATGTCCGGCCCGGCGTCGTCGTCATGGAGGGGTGGCAGAAACAGGCCGCGTCGGCTCTTCTCCCGCTTGACCTTCCGGCGCTCGCTGAAGAGTCGCTGATGCTCCTCCCGAACCACGTCCCACAATCAGCCCGACGGCGGCGACGACCCTCCGCTGTCCGCAGCACCCGTCCGCTGACGTTGCCGTCAATTACTGCCGTCAGACACCTCTGTGGCCCCGTCGGAACACTCCCGACGGGGCCACGAGTTTGCTCCTGCATGCGGGAGCGATGCGAGATCAGGTTTTCCTGTTACGGCCGGATATCACTCACCACTCCACATCGCAATCTCCCCTCCGGGCATGCAGGTCACTCGCATCCCATTAGGCCCGACAATCCCCCAAGCCTCATACTCCTCGTCCGGCAGGACAGTCAGTTTCGTGCCACTTTCGAATTCGATCACGAGCTCACCGGCTCTTCCTGCTTCAGCCTCAGCAATCACGTCACGGATCAGTCTGACGAGATGAGATGTCGCAGCTTCCGGGGTTTCTGGATCGAAAGACACATGGTCCTCGGCCGAGACTTGAAGAATTGCCTCGGTCTCGACGCGCAGTTCGCAGTCCCCGCTGGTCAGGACCGTGAGAGCCGCGTCGAAGCAGACGCGGGTAACTGCTTGACCTCGAAGGTTCAGGTTCATGCCTACCACCCCACCGGAAGTGGATAAGTGCCATCAGGATTCATCGGGATATGCGTATCCGCCTTTGAGCCGGGTTTCCCGTCGAGTCCAATCGGCTGGCCACTCTTGTTGTGGAAGCGCACATAGCCATCCGGATACCTGCCGGTCGGATCCATCACGCGAACCATGTCACCATTTCCGGTCGACCCAGGCTTCTGCCACACGATTCCCTTTCCGTTGTCAGCACTCCGCCCCACCCAATCGTTTCCGACGCCAGCGGGACGCGGGCCAAGATTGATGGCGGTAGGGCACCGTGTCGAATTATGAACGAGGACCGGCGTCTGACCAGCGAGTACATAGTACGTGTGCAGGTCATCGACGGTGAGGTTGTAGGTCCGTGCGTGCTTGCTGAAGGCTCGGTTGGCCTGTACGGAGACCGTGGTGCCGGAGTCCGTGAGGAGGGTCATTCCGGGTTGCAGGTCGCCGGCTGTGACCCATTGGCGGGAGGACGGTGACCAGAACGGGTGCTCGTGGGTCGCCGTCAGTTTTTCCGGGGTGCCGCCGGCCGTGATGGTGAGTTCGTTGAATTTTTTGTCGTCCTCGGTGACGATGAGGGCGGTGACGGCTCGCTTACCAGTCTTCCCTGTTTCCGGATCCGTCGCCAGCAACTCGTCGCCGATTTTTACGTCTTCGATGTTCTTGGTCGTTCCGTCAGCGAGTAGTACATCGGTCCCGGCCAAGAAGCATTTGCAGGCCGACATTCTTCCCGGCATTCTCACGCCTGCGATCACGAACGGCAGAGATGCCAGCAGGCTTTGCATACTGGCGTAACCGCCGGCGCGGACATGGCACTTCTTGGCGTTGTCGATGCAGTAGGTTGCCGCTATTTCCTTGGCCCCCGCAACGTCGCCACCCTCCACAAGATAGCGGTACGCTGCGGTGCAGGCGTCCCGGCCGAAACATGCGTTGACCGTCTTGCCGTTGTCGCCGACCGGTGAACTCCAGTAGTCGTCGCCGGTGATTCCGAAGTAGGCGCCGTACCAGGTCCGTAGTGTTTGCTCGTCGTCGGTCTGGGGGCCCTGTCGGCGGGCCATCTCCTTGGCCTCTTCGATGGCGTTCGCAGCGACGAAACCCTTGCTGGGAACGGTCCATTTGTCCGCACCGTGTGTTCCGGTGCTGGGATCGTAGGAGTTGTGATCTCCGTGACCGTCGTCGCGGGGCTCGGAGTGACCCGTCCCGTTGTCGACCCACATTCCGGTGGGATCGCTCTGGGTGACCGGGTTCTGATTGGCGTAGGCGTAGCCGTTGAGGGATTGCGGCTGAGCGACGTCAAGGATGGGGTCGATGCTGATGAATTGGCCGATGCCGGGGTCGTATTCACGGGCGCCGATGTGGGTGAGGCTCGTGGTGGTGTCGGCCGGCTTGCCGAGGAATCCCTTGTCGTCGGGCCACGCGGTGGGGGTGTTGCCGCGAGAGGCGCCGAAGGGGGTCATGTAGCGCTTGGTGACGGCGAGGGTGGCGGAGTCGAGAGCGAGGGTGGAGGTGCCGTGGTGGTCGCCGGTGAGGTAGCTGAGTTTGCTGCCGGTGACGCCCGCGGTGGCTGTGCGGACGGCAATGGTCTGGCCTGCGGCCTGGTAGTAGCGGGTGCCGCTCAGGGTTTTGGTGGTGCCTTTTGTGGTGAGTCGGACCTCGGTGCCGCCGAGATAGAGAACGGTGTCGCCGTCACCGGCGGTGTTGCGTCTGATGAGGAGTTCGCCGCCCGCGTCGTACAGGTAACTGGTCCCGGTGGCGGCCTTGGTGCTGGTCGCGGGTTCCGTGGCGGAGACGAGTCTGCCTTCGCTGTTCCAGGTCAGGGTCTGCTTGGCCTGGACCCCTGGGCGGCTGGTGGTGTTGCCCGCCGTGTCGTACTCGTAGGCGCCGGCCTTGGTTCCGGTGGTGCTGGTGAGCCGGTGGGGCTGGTCGGTTGAGCCGGGTGTGCCGTAGTTGTAGTTGGTGGTGCTGTTGCCCGCTGCGGCGTGCTGGGTTTCGGAGAGGCGCTGGCCCGCGTCGTTGTACGTGTAGCTCGTCCAGTACGGGGCGGCGCCGTCCAGGTTGGCTGTCGTGCGGCCGGAGGCGGCGCAGTCCGCTGTCTTGGGGGTCCAGGCTTCGGTCACGCGGCGGTAGCCGTCGTACGTGAAGCACTGGTAGTCGGCTTTGGTGGTGCCGCCCTGCGTAGTGGCGTCGAAGATGGACATGACGTTGCCGGCGTCGTCCTGCTTGAACTGGAGTTCCAGCGGCATGTAGCTGTGGACGGTGTCGGTCACGGCGAAGCGCGTGAGACGGTGGGTGCCCGGCTCGTAGTAGTTGGTGAGGGATGCTCTCTTTCCCGCGCTTTCCGAGCCGACGACGAGTTGTCCGAGATCTCCGACGGGTTCGTACGTGGCACCGAGCAGGTAGCTGTTCTTCCCTCCCGAGGTCAGCACCTGTCCGACGGCGTTGTACTTGTTGGTGGTGGCCTCGCTCGGCAGCCCGGCGACGGCCGGGTAGTCCTCACCCTTCAAGGTGCCGTCGATGGTGTTGTAGTAGCTGGCGAACTTCAGGGTCTGCGGAACCCCGGCAGCGACGAGCGGGTCGGTGGCGGGAAGTGTGAGCTCGGTTTCCTGCGCCCGGTAGGCGGCGTCGTACTTGGTGACCTTCTGGGTGTATGCCTTGCTGGTGGCGGTGCCGACGCCGTTCTCGTAACGGACCGACGAGTCCAGCTGGCCCTTGGCCAGGGTGTCGAAGTTCCAGGCGGCGAGTTTGGTGGCATCGGTCATGGTGCCGTCCCACAGACCGGTCCGCCGTCCGAGGATGTCGTAATCGGAGACAAGGGTCTTGTTCCGGCCGACGTCCTTGGTGGTGATGACCTGGTCGAGTGCGTTGTACCCCGTGGTGCTCCTGCCCTTGTCCGGGTCCGTACTGCTGGTCTGGCGGCCGAAGAGGTCGTATCCGTAGGACCAGGTCGCGTTGCCCGGGCCGGTGACGCTTTCCTGCTGCCCGGCCGGGGTGTAGGTGAAGCGGGTGGCGGTGAAGGTGCTGCCGGTGGGCTGGGTGCCGGCGTACTGGCGGTTCTCGGTGGTGCGGCCGAGGGCGTCGCTGATCACTGCCGTGGCCTGTCCGCCGGCCGGCGCGGTCGTGGTGACGGTGTCACCGGTGTAGGCGCTGTCGGTCGTCCATCGCGTCACGCCGAAGTTCTTCGACGCCGTGCGGACGGCGCGGCCCGCGCCGTCATAGGTCGTGTCGGTCTGGGCCGGTGCCTGGGCGGCGTCGATCTGGACCATGGCGCTCGAAGGGCCGGCCTTCTCGTCCCAGATGTCGGATTGGGAGGAGACCGCGAGGCCACGGTCGTCGTAGACGGTCAGGGCGATCATCCGGCCGCCCACCGAGGACGGCGACTGGACCTGGCGGGGTCGCAGGAGCGAGTCGTAGAGCTCGTACGTGGTGTTGTAGATGCCCGGACTGCTGCCGCGCATCACGCCTGTGGAGATCCATGGCAGATCCGTGGCGTTGGTGGGGACGCCGTAGTTGTAGACATAGGTCGGCGAGTTGGCGGGGAGCGCCTTGGGCATGGTGGGGAGCCAAATCTTGGTGATCCGGCCGAGGCTGTCGTATTCGTTGTCGGTGACCTTGTTGTTGGGGTCGGTGACACGTGTGGTCGCGCCGGTCCCCGGGTCCACCAGGGTGGTGGTGGTTTGGGTCAACGCGTTGGCGACCGTTTTCTTGGTCAGGGGTCCGGCCGCGGTCGGCAGATAAGTGGTGCTGCCGACAAGCATGTTGTTGGCGTCCCTGATCGTCAGAGACCGGCCAAGCGTGTCGAAGTCGGTGGCCGCGACACGTTGCCAGCTCGGCGTGCCGTCTGCCGCGTAGCCCGAAGCCCTGCCCGTCCAGCGGGCCTCGCCCTTGGTCGGTTCCTGAATGGGTGTGTAGACCGTGGTGTCGTACGACGTGGCGGTGTCGGTGATGACGTCACCGGGACGGGACGCGTCGGCGGGCAGGTCCAGGTCCGCGACGGCGACCGAACACAACCGGGCGACGACCTGCTTACGGGAGACAAGACTGGTGATACCCAGGTCGGCACTGCGGGCATAGGTCGTACGGGTGCAGCTCTCGTCGCCGGAAATGGCGTCGTCACCCTTGTCCTCCGTCGTCACGGGCATGCCGTAGCCGTCGAAGACCGAGCTGGTGGTGCGAACGCGGTCCTTGGCCGTACCCGAGGTGGTGATGTTGGTACGGGCGTGGGTGGCCGCGCTGCGGACGAAGTACGCCTCGGTGTCCGCGTAGGACTTGTGCTGGGTGGCGGTCCTCTTCGACCAGGGGTCGTTGATCTGCCCGCCGACTTCCTGGGCTCCGTTGTAGGTGACGGTTTCCCGGGTGAAGCCCGCGTACGGGTCGGCGTCGGTGATCTCGCCGGCCTTGACGCCGGTCACTTTCGCCGTACGGCGCTTGTCGGGGTCCGGGGTCTTACCGTCGGTGCCCAGGACCCGGTCGCCGTCCATGCCCCGCAGGTAGACACTCACTGTCTTCGACTGAGTCCTGTCGGCCCGGCCGGTCAGGTGGGTGACCTTGGCGAAGCCGCGCCAGATCGACCAGGTGCGTTCCTTCTCCTTGGTCAGCGGGTCGTCGTTGTAGTGCCAGGCGCCTCCCCCCGCGTACTGGTAGGTGTGGAGCACCGCCTGTGAGCCGCCGCGTGGGTCGGTGGTGGACACGGAGGTGACCGGGTACTTCTGGAACCAGTCCAGTTGCGGGTCGCCACCAGCGTTGGGAGACCAGTAGACGGGGTAGCAGTTCCGGGTGTTCTCGTCGACCCTCGGCATCGTCTGCCCGGCGACACAGTCCTCGTCGGCGTAGGTGACGATCGTCTGCGCGCCGGCCTCGGAGATGATTTGCTTCAAGCGTGGCCTGTTGAGCGGGAGGACGTCGTCGCTGCCGCTGTCGACGCGGTTGGCACGCATCTCGTGATCGAAGGTGACCGGCGGGAGTGACAGGTCGGCGCCGCGTTTGCCGGTGTGCTGGATCTCGTCCAGCCACAAGGACTGGTCGGTCGAGTCGCCCGTGTCCCCTGGGTCGAGGTAGGTCTGCTTGAGCGACCACGCGTCGACCGGTGTGAAGCCGGGCGTGGTGGCCGCCGCGTCCCAGACGGAAGTGGTGACGGCGACCAGGCGCTTGCGGGTGAAGAAGGTGGGGCCGACGTTGCCGGTGCACTTGGTGTCGCTCTTGCAGACGGCGTCGAAGGGGACGTCCGGCCAGTTGTCGCGGGTGTCCTCGGTCAGTTCGTCGCAGCCGGTGCCGGTGGCGACGCAGCGCTCCGAGTAGGTGAAGTTGACCTTGTCCGAGGCGGCCGGACTGCCGCTGAACAGGGCACCGGCGCGCTGACCGTAGCGGATTTCCTTCAGGTAGCCGCCGCGGGTGTACGGGGTGCCGGTGCTGTCGTCGCCGAGGGTGTCGTAGTTGTTGGTCTCGGCGGCGTACCAGTAGGACATGGCGTTCTGGTGGAGGTCTTCGACGTAGTCGAGGTTCCATCGCCAGGCCTGGGTCTTGTCCCGTCCGGACAGGCTGGTGCCGGCGGAGTAGCCGGGTTCGCCCTCGTCGTCGCCGAAGACCGGGACGGTCCAGACGGACTGGGTACGGTCGTCGGCTCCGGCGCCGTCGAGCTTGTTCAGGCCGAAGACGTACTTGGTGCCCTCCCCGGTGGTGACGGTCCAGTACTCGCCGTTGTCGTCACCGTTCTCGGCACCGGTGGAGTGGGTCACGGTGGAGGCATCATCGCTCTTCAGCCGCCAGACTCCTGTTGTGTCGTCCTTGACGAGCTCGCTGGCCTTGCCGTTGAGCACGAGGGAGGCGTTGTCGTACTTCCAGCACAGGTCGAACTTGTCCGCCTGGCCGTCGTCGTCACAGGAGCCGTACTTGCGCTCGACGTAGGACGAGGTGAGGTCGAAACCTTCACCGACCGCTGTGCCCTGGTTGTTCGTCGAGGCTGTCTTGCCGTCCACACTGCCCGAGTCGTAGGAGATCGACAGACCGGGAGCCGGACCGGCTGCCGCAGGCGGGGTACGCAACGGGTAGGACCAGGTGAAGCTGCCCGACGAGCCGCCCGCTTCCCACGTGGACGAGGCGGACAAGGGTGTGGCCCTGAAGTCTCCCGCCCCTGACTTGGTCCCGGCTGCCAGCGCCAGGACCATCGTGGTCGGCGCCGCGTCGGCACTCCGGAGCTTTGCCGCCGTGGGGGTGAAAGCAAGCTCGGTACGCAGGGTCCGCCCGGGCCGGTCGTTGTCGGACTCCAGCGGTGTACGTGTACGGCAGACCGCCCTCGCGGGGTCGTCCACCGCGCAGTCCGGCAGGCGGAGCATCTGGAGGCGCCCGGCCCAGTCACCACCGTAGGCAGAGGCGAAAGCCGAGTAGTCGACGCCCAGGCGGGCACTGCCCCCGTTCTTCGGGCCGGTGACCTTGAGGACGACGCCCTTGACTCCCAGACGCTGGGCCGCCTTCTGGTCCAACACGTCCACCGTCACGGCACCGGCCGAGTCGGCCGACTGAGCGGCGCCCTCGGGTGCGGCGGGCGGCGTCAGAGTGAGAGGCAGCGAGCCCGGATCGGCCACGGCCGACGGGCCCCCGGTTTTGGGGAGTGTCAGCACGGCGGTACCGCCCGCCGGCCAGGTCACCGTCCTGGCTTCGTCCTGCTTCGCCCGTGCGACGGCGGCCCGGTCGGCCTGTTGCGCCTTCTGACGCGCGGCGGCTGCTTCTTTGTTCGGCTGCGCCCTGACCGCGGTCACCTCCGCCGACCGAGGAGCGGGGGGCTTCGTGAGGCCCAGCGGACGGGCTTCGTCCGCGAAGACGACGGGGGTGATCAGACCGGGAAGCAGTGCGAACCCGGTGAGAGTGGCTACACGTCGGGACCCTTGGTGTCTGCCGCGTCGGCTGCGGCCGTACAGGACCGTGGCCCATCGGAACGATTTCATGGACAGCTCTCCTTTGGCACACCCCGGTCGAGGGCGTGCGTTCACCGCTCCCGCGTCGGACAGGGAGCCAAGAAATTCGGACTAGGGATGGAGGAGGGGAAGCTTGGGAGGTAAAAAACCTCAGGGTCGCCTGGGCCGCGGGAGGGTGGTGGCGTGCGGCCACCACCCTCCCGCCTGCTCAGAAAGCGGGAGTCGCGCCGTCGTCGCCTGCGGTGGGCAAGACCTGGTCGGTGACCTGCTCACGGGTCATGGCGCCCGTCCAGATCCGTAGCCGTTCGAGGCTGCCGGGAAGGTAGTAGCCGGTGGTGCCGCCCTGCGCGCCCCGTCCTGCGGACAACTCACCCGCGCCCTGCTGCACGCCGTCGAATCCAGGGACGCCGATACTGTCGATCGAGGACGCACCCACGTAGAGGCTCAGCGTTCCCGACCGCTCCACCGTCTCGGACGGATCCCCCGGATCCGCTGTCTCGAAGGTCTCCTGGGCGTCGAAGACCCCGGTCACATCCACCCACGTGTTCACCTCGGCCAGATCCTGGGCGGGCGTCAGAGCCGTGTCCTTCGTCACCTTGCCCGTGGCGTCGACTGCGGTGCGGGTGAACTGCCACTGATACGTGTCGTCCGCCGGCTTGATGACCCACAGCGCCCACGACGACTGCGCCGACTGGGCACCCGTGCGCTGCCCCGCGACCTGCGCCTTGTATCCGACCGGTTTGGCCGCCAGTTTCTGCTCGGCCAACTGCACATGCGCCGAGACGGTGAAGGAACCGGTCTCGTCCACCACCGGCCCCTGCATGGAGGCGTGGCCGGAGACACCGTCCAGGATCAGCGCGTGGTCGTCGCCGTCGAGAACCGCGCCCGTCGCCGACAGTTGCATGGCCGCGTGCGGGTACGGAGACATCTCGCCGATCGTCGTCCCCGTGGCGGTCGTCGCGTCCCAGTCCGCCACCAGTTCGTTGGCGGGCTTGTCGTCCTCCACAAGCCTGGCTTCCTGGAGGACCTGTTCCGCGTTGAGGGCCCGCTGCCACACCGCGGCCTCGTCGATACGGCCCCGGAAGTACAGCCCGCTCTCGCCACGGATGACGGAACGTCCGAACTGGAGGCCACCGAGGGCCGTCCACGGCTTGTAGACAGCGCCCTGAGCCGTGGCCGCCGCGGCCAGCTTCACCGGAGCGCCCTGGGCCCGGCCGTTGACGTACAGCTGAATCGTGTCGTTCGCCGGATCGAGATCGGGTACTCCGTCGTCCCCTTCGGTCCGGAACACGCCCGCCAGGTGGGTCCAGACCCCGAGCGGCGGGTTGGCGGTGTCCGCCTTCGACGTCAGGATCACCGGCGTCGCGGAGTCGGCGGCCGTGTGGCTGAACACCCAGCCCTTCGTGGAGGACGAGTAGTACAGGGCGAAAGCCTGCGCCTGGGAACCCGGGGTCGTCATCACCATGTGACTGGACGACGCGTCCGTCAGATACGCCCACGTCGAGAAGGTCAGCGAGTCCAGGGTGTTGACCGCCGCCACGCTGGTGGAGGCGTACGCCTGCTGGTTGGCGGGGTCGGCGCTGTCCAGCCACAGCGACTGGTCCGCCTCCCCGCGCCGGGCCATCGTCGACCAGCCCGCCCCCGCCGTACGCAACGTCGCGTCGTGACGGGGACCCACCGTCGCGGTGTCCTTGGCCACCGTCACCCCGGAACCGGCCGCCCCGTCATCGAAGTGCCACCTGCCCACCTCGCCCTCCGCCGCCGCCACGTTGAAGGTGAAGTCCTCCGGAGGACCCTTCCGTTCACGGACGTCGATGGCCTCCACCGTCAGTACCTGTGTGCCGGCCAGCTTCGGAATCACCAGCCTCTCGGTGTACGTCGCGCCGCCGACCCGCTTCGTCTCGGACGCCGACCCGCTCTTCAGCCGCCACCGGTAGCCGATGATGTCCGTATCGGCCGCGTTGGGTGTGAAGGTGAAACTTCCCGCGACGCCAGGACCGCCCTTGGCCTCGCACGCGTTGGCGGTGCACTTGGTGTAAGGGCCGCCGGCCGTGATGGTGGGAGCTTTCGGCGCCGTGGCGTCAATCTTGAAATAGCACCACGGAGAGAAAGCGGAGATCAATTCACCGCTCTGGCCGCCGGACGACCAACGGGACTGCGTACGGGCCCGGTAGCGGTACACGGTGCCGTCCGTGCGCTGTGTCGTGGTCGTCTTCTCCAGCGTGCCGTGGGGATCGGACCCGCTCGACGTCGCGCTCCAGATCTCCTCCCAGGTTCCGTCGGCCAGCTTGCGCGCGACGCGGAACCCGGCCTGGAGCGAGCCCTTCTCGTCGTCGTTCTTCGGCTTGACCTTCGTCACCACCCTCGCCTGCACCGTCGGCGCCAGGCTCGTCACCGTCAGCGGGTCGTCAGGATTGGGCGAGCAGTGCCCCACGTTCCCGAGTCCCGGGATCACGCCGACGTCCTGGGGGACGCCCGGCCGGAGCACGTAGGTGACTTGAAGTTCGGCGTTCCTGTCGAAACGCTTCCAGGCTCTCGGGTCGTCCTCGTCCTTGGCCCACAGCATCAGCGTCAGCCGGGAGAACTTTCCGTCGGCGAACGCCCGCACGGTGGGAGTCAGATTCTCGTTCGACTGGGCCGGATCGTCATGGAACTCGACCCACTTGTCCGGCTGGGACGGGCTGCAATTGTCACCCCGGCCGGCCGACACCAGCCTGTCACCCATGTGATCGATGACCGAAGGACCCGGCCACCTCGTGCCCTCGGAAATATTGTTGGTACGGGCCAGGTTGAGCCACTTCGCATCGCAGTTGAACGACCAGGTCTCATGCGCGCGGAACGTCGCGTCCAGGACGTATTTGCCGTTCAGATTCGTCGGGGCGAACTCGAAGAGCATGCGGTCGATGTAATTGTCACCGCAGTAGTAGCCGTCCGCGCTTCCACACCTGCCGACGCCCTTGTCCCCGTCGAACTGCCAGAACTTGTCGCCGTCGGACGAGATCTTGGTGCGCTCCACGGCGCCGCCCAGTCCGACCGGGGGATCGATGTAGACCGGGTAGACCGTCTCACTGCCCCGCAGCAGATCAAGGTCGGGCCTTACCTGCACCGTACCGGCGCCCACCGTCACGGGAAGCTCGGCCGTCGCGTCCCCCGCGCCCGGCAGGGAGGGATCGTCCACACCGTCGGTCGCGGGCCCGCCGGCCGCCGTCAGGGAACTCGCCGCCGGGGCACTCTCGTCCCCGGCGGAGTCCCACATCTGGCCGGCCGGACCGTTGAAGACAACGTTGCCGTCCTCGTCCACCGCCCGCAGACCCCCACCGGCGCCGGCCGCCACCTCCAGGCCCTGGCCCGCAGCCGTGAACGTGATCCGCTCCAGCTCCGTACTGGCCGCGGCCTGCGCCGACTTGACCGCCAGAACCTGCCGGTAGCCCTCGGACGTCGCTGTCAGCCGCAGGTCCACGCCCGGCAGAACCTCCGCGTACGTGGCGGTCGCACCGTCCAGCGTCGGCGCGGGCAACGGGCCCGGCCAGTCCAGCGAGAAGGAGCGCTTCCCGTCACCCAGCCGGATCATGTCCCCGGCCGCTCCCCCGCCGGAGAACGACAGAGCCACCGCGGCGGCCTTCGGCCCCACACTGCCGTCCGCACGGCGCTCCAGGTCCACATCGATCCCGACCCACGAGCCGTCAGCCCGCTTCACGCGCTGAGGAGTCGTCGACTGGGTCAGCGTGTACGTGCCGTCCGGATTCGCCTGCGTCGTCGAGTACGCGGTGCGCTGCGTCACCTCCTCGACCGCCTCACCCGAGGCGGCGGCCCGCGCCGACGCGCTCAGCACCGGCTCCGCAGCGGCCGTGGGGACGGCGGTCGGCAGCGCCACCACGGCCGCCCCGCCCAGAAGCGCCGACGCCACCGCGACCGATGTCATCCGGCGCCAGGCGTCGCGGCTTCTTCCGCCACGATGCCGGCTCGCTGCCCCACTCAATTTCCCCACCCCAGGATCACAAGAAGCACACAGACTTGAGGACCCTAGGTGATCAACCATTACACCTGTCAACGGTGTTGCATGTCACTCCACGTATTTCGAACCGGCCGTCGAATACGGACCGTCACCGCAGCGGATCCACCGAAAGCCCACCATCCGATCCGAAACAGCACTCAGAACTCCGCGCCAGGAAGAACACTTCATGAACTGCGG
Source organism: Streptomyces sp. NBC_01317 (assembly GCF_035961655.1). Lineage (NCBI taxonomy): Bacteria > Bacillati > Actinomycetota > Actinomycetes > Kitasatosporales > Streptomycetaceae > Streptomyces > Streptomyces sp. NBC_01317. Next base: position 2,200,869 of record NZ_CP108393.1, read on the forward strand.
GGCAATGCGCATGCAATGCGGGTCGGACGGCCCGAAACAACACCAGGGGAGAAGGACTTATCCGCTTGCAAAAAAAGGGAGGGGCGCCGGCCCGTGGCCGGCGCCCCTCCCTCGGAGAGACCGTGCTTCTAAAAGCTAAAAGCTCAGCTGCAACCGCTCGTCGAGCCGCAGCCCTCGCAGATGTAGCAGGAGCCCGCTCGCTGCATCTTGGTGCCGCAGGAGAAGCAGAGCGGGGCGTCGGCGCTGATGCCGAGTTGCATTTCGACCAGTTCGGCCGAGGTGTGGGCCTCCTTGGGGGCCGGGACCGTGGCCCCGTTCGTCAGGGCGGGGGCCGTCGGGGGCTTCGGCGTGGTGGTGGACTGGGACGTCGGGCGCGGGGCCGACTGGACCAGGGTCTCGGTGTCCAGGTCGTCGTCCATGGACGGCACGTACGAACCGGTGTCCAGGTGGCGCTGGCGTTCGTCCGCCGAGTGGATCCCGAGCGCCGAACGCGTCTCGAACGGCAGGAAGTCGAGGGCGAGGCGGCGGAAGATGTAGTCGACGATCGACTGCGCCATCCGCACGTCCGGGTCGTCCGTCATGCCGGCCGGCTCGAAGCGCATGTTGGTGAACTTGGAGACGTACGTCTCCAGCGGGACGCCGTACTGGAGGCCCACCGAGACGGCGATCGAGAAGGCGTCCATCATGCCCGCGAGGGTCGAGCCCTGCTTGGACATCTTGAGGAAGACCTCGCCCAGACCGTCGTCCGGGTAGGAGTTGGCGGTCATGTACCCCTCGGCGCCACCCACCGTGAAGGAGGTGGTGAGACCCGGGCGGCCCTTGGGCAGGCGCTTGCGGACCGGGCGGTACTCGATGACCTTCTCCACCGCCGCGCGGATCGTGTCCTCGGTCTTCTCCGCGACCTTCTCGTCCTTCTTCTTCGCGGAGAGAGGCTGGCCGACCTTGCAGTTGTCGCGGTAGATCGCGAGCGCCTTGACGCCCATCTTCCACGCCTCGAAGTAGACCTCCTCGACGTCCTCGACGGTCGCGGTCTCGGGGAGGTTGACCGTCTTGGACAGCGCGCCGGAGATCCACGGCTGGATGGCCGCCATCATCCGGACGTGGCCCATGGCGGAGATGGAACGCTCGCCCATCGCGCAGTCGAAGACCTCGTAGTGCTCGGTCTTGAGACCGGGCGCCCCGACCACCACGCCGTTCTCGGCGATGTGGGCGACGACCGCCTCGATCTGCTCCGTCCGGTAGCCGAGCCGGCGCAGCGCCTGCGGCACCGTGCCGTTGACGATCTGCATCGAGCCGCCGCCGACGAGCTTCTTGAACTTGACCAGCGCCAGGTCGGGCTCCAGGCCCGTGGTGTCGCAGGACATCGCGAGACCGATGGTGCCGGTGGGCGCGATGACCGAGGCCTGGGCGTTGCGGAAGCCGTTCTTCTCGCCGAGGCGCAGCACGTCCTGCCAGGCCTCCGTGGCGGCGGCCCAGACCGGGGTGTCCAGGTCGTCGAAGCGCACGGCCGTGGCGTTGGCGTCCGAGTGCTGCTTCATGACGCGCTTGTGCGGCTCGGCGTTACGGGCGAAGCCGTCGTACGGGCCGACCACCGCGGCCAGTTCGGCGGAGCGGCGGTACGACGTGCCGGTCATCAGCGAGGTGATGGCGCCGGCCAGCGAGCGGCCGCCGTCGGAGTCGTACGCGTGGCCCGTCGCCATCAGCAGGGCGCCGAGGTTGGCGTACCCGATGCCGAGCTGGCGGAAGGCGCGGGTGTTCTCGCCGATCTTCTGCGTCGGGAAGTCCGCGAAGCAGATGGAGATGTCCATCGCGGTGATGACCAGCTCGACGACCTTGGCGAAGCGCTCGGACTCGAACGACTGGTGGCCCTTGCCGTCGTCCTTGAGGAACTTCATCAGGTTCAGCGAGGCCAGGTTGCACGAGGTGTTGTCCAGGTGCATGTACTCGCTGCACGGGTTCGAGCCGTTGATCCGGCCGGACTCCGGGCAGGTGTGCCAGCGGTTGATCGTGTCGTCGTACTGGATGCCCGGGTCGGCACACGCCCACGCGGCCTCGGCCATCTTGCGGAAGAGGGACTTCGCCTCGACCTCTTCGATGACCTCGCCGGTCATCCGGGCGCGCAGCCCGAACTTCCCGCCGGCCTCGACGGCCTTCATGAAGTCGTCGTTGACCCGGACGGAGTTGTTGGCGTTCTGGTACTGGACGGACGTGATGTCGTCGCCGCCCAGGTCCATGTCGAAGCCCGCGTCGCGCAGCGCGCGGATCTTCTCCTCCTCCTTGACCTTGGTCTCGATGAAGTCCTCGATGTCGGGGTGGTCGACGTCGAGGATGACCATCTTGGCCGCCCGGCGCGTGGCGCCACCGGACTTGATCGTGCCGGCGGAGGCGTCCGCGCCGCGCATGAAGGAGACCGGACCCGACGCGTTGCCGCCGGAGGAGAGCAGTTCCTTGGAGGAGCGGATCCGGGAGAGGTTCAGACCGGCTCCCGAGCCGCCCTTGAAGATCATCCCCTCTTCCTTGTACCAGTCGAGGATCGAGTCCATCGAGTCGTCCACGGAGAGGATGAAGCATGCCGAGACCTGCTGCGGCTGGGGCGTGCCGACGTTGAACCACACCGGGGAGTTGAAGCTGAAGACCTGGTGGAGGAGGGCGTACGCCAGCTCGTGTTCAAAGATCTCCGCGTCGTCGGGCGAGGCGAAGTAGTGGAAGTCCTCGCCCGCCTTCCGGTACGTCTTCACGATCCGGTCGATCAGCTGCCGGAGACCGGTCTCGCGCTGCGGGGTGCCGAGGGCGCCGCGGAAGTACTTGCTGGTGACGATGTTGACCGCGTTCAGCGTCCAGAAGTCGGGGAACTCCACGCCACGCTGTTCGAAGTTGACCGAGCCGTCGCGCCAGTTCGTCATCACGACGTCACGGCGCTCCCAGCTGACCTCGTCGTACGGATGCACGCCGGGGGAGGTGTGGATGCGGTCGATACGGAGTCCCTTGCCGGCCTTCGTTCCCTTGGTGCGGGTGCCTCGCGCGGGTCCGCTCGTCGTCTCTGTCATGCCGCCTCCTACGTACAAAACGCACTGAAGTGCCATGTTCTTCCCGTGGCACATGTGTATGTGATGCCTCGGGCGCGGTCGGTCGCGCCCGGGGCAGGCCTGTGTCGTCACGAAGCGGCCGGCACGACGGTCGAGGGCAGGCCCTGCGGGCCGGGACTCGGTCGGTCGGACGCGGTCGCTCAGTCGGTGACGGTGGCGGGAACGGGGCCCTCGAAGGTGTCGCCGGTCCCGCTTTCCTCCGAGAGAGGCCGCTCACGCAGCTCCGCGACGGCGGCCTCGAAGTCTTCGAGCGAATTGAACGCCCGGTACACGGATGCGAAGCGCAGGTAGGCGACGAGGTCGAGTTCCTGCAACGGGCCGAGTATGGCCAGCCCCACGTCGTGGGTGGTCAGCTCGGCACTGCCGGTGGCGCGCACCGCCTCCTCGACCCGCTGGCCGAGCTTGGCGAGGGCGTCCTCGGTGACGGGTCGTCCCTGGCACGCCTTGCGGACGCCGGAGATGACTTTGGTGCGGCTGAAGGGTTCGGTCACGCCGCTGCGCTTGATCACCATCAGCGAGGCGGTCTCGACCGTCGTGAAACGGCGTGAGCAGTCGGGGCACTGACGGCGGCGGCGGATCGACGTCCCGTCGTCGGTGGTGCGGCTGTCGACGACCCGGCTGTCGGGGTGCCGGCAGAAGGGACAGTGCATGGTTCCCATCCCTCCTTCGCAGCGTGACTGAACAGCACCGTAGAGGCCCGGAACGGGCCCCTCCAAGCAACCCCCAGCATAGGCGATGGATACCGGCCACGAGCACCGGGACCACAACTTCTGGGTGGCTGAAACAATCCAACCACTAGATCTGGGGTTTTCCGCATCTTAGGCCCCGGCGTGTTCCGCGTGTCGCCCCGGGGGTCGCCCTCGGGGGCGCGCCCCGGCGGGGGCGGGGTGGCGGGGACCGGCCACGAGGGTACGGGAAGGGCGCGGCGGCCCGGATTCCGGCCCGGCCGGTGGGAGGATACGGCGCGGGGACCGCCCGCGGGCCGGCCCGGCCAGGACCGGCCATACACCTGGTAAGTCGCACGCGTAAGACACTCTTCGGTTTTTCACTCGAACGTGTGTTTGGCGCAACCTTTCGAAAGCAACTACCGTTGTCCAGCTAGGGAGAACATTTCGAGAGGGGCCGACGTGACCACCACCGCAGACAGTGCCACCATCACTGCCCAGGACCGCTCCCAGAGCCGACTCGAGCCGGTGCATGCAATGAATGACGCAGTCACGAACCCGGAGGGGCCCAAGCCCAACCGGTCACTGCCCGGCAGGCCTCCAGGAATCAGGGCGGACAGCTCCGGTCTCACGGACCGGCAGCGGCGGGTCATCGAGGTCATCAGGGACTCGGTCCAACGGCGTGGGTACCCCCCGTCGATGCGGGAGATCGGCCAGGCCGTCGGTCTCTCCAGCACGTCGTCGGTGGCCCATCAGCTGATGGCACTGGAGCGGAAAGGGTTCCTCCGCAGGGATCCGCACCGCCCGCGGGCGTACGAGGTCAGGGGCTCCGACCAGCCGAGCACCCAGCAGACCGACACGACCGGCAAGCCCGCCGCGTCGTACGTCCCGCTGGTCGGCCGGATCGCGGCCGGCGGACCGATCCTCGCCGAGGAGTCCGTCGAGGACGTCTTCCCGCTCCCCCGTCAGTTGGTGGGGGACGGCGAGCTGTTCGTGCTGAAGGTTGTCGGTGACTCGATGATCGAGGCCGCGATCTGTGACGGCGACTGGGTGACGGTACGCCGCCAGCCGGTCGCGGAGAACGGCGACATCGTGGCCGCGATGCTCGACGGCGAGGCCACCGTCAAGCGCTTCCGGCGCGAGGACGGGCATGTGTGGCTGCTCCCGCACAACGCGGCGTACCAGCCGATCCCCGGCGACGAGGCGACGATCCTCGGCAAGGTGGTCGCGGTCCTGCGCCGGGTGTGAGGAGGCCACCACCGGCTCCGAAAACGGGGCCCCGGGACCTGAGGTCCCGGGGCCCGTTCACGTTCCGGCACCGGTCAGTGACCGCCCGCCCCGGTCAGTGGGCATCTGCCCCCGTCAGTGAGCATCTGCCTCGGTCACCGACCGTACGTCCCCGTCACCGGCCGCTCACCCTGGTCACAGACCGTCCGCCTTCGCCTTCGCGTCGATCGCGGCCAGGGAGCGCCGGACCTGGGCGCCGTCCGTCGTGTACCAGAACGCGGGCAGGGACGCCCGGAGGAAGCTGCCGTACCGCGCGTTCGCCAGCCTCGGGTCCAGGACCGCCACCACACCCCGGTCCCCGGTCGCCCGGACCAGCCGTCCGGCGCCCTGGGCCATCAGCAGCGCCGCGTGCGTCGCGGCCACCGCCATGAAGCCGTTGCCGCCCGCCTCCTCCACCGCCTTCTGGCGCGCGCTCATCAGCGGGTCGTCCGGCCGCGGGAACGGGATGCGGTCCATCACCACCAGCTGCGAGCTGGGCCCCGGCACGTCGACGCCCTGCCACAGCGAGAGCGTGCCGAACAGACAGGTCCGGGGATCCGCCGCGTACGCCTTGATCAGCTCGCCGAGCGTCTCCTCGCCCTGGAGCAGGATCGGCACGTCCAGCCGTACGCGCAGCTCCTCCGCCGCCGCCTGCGCGGCCCGCATCGAGGAGAACAGCCCGAGCGTACGACCACCGGCCGCCTCGACCAGCTCCGCCAGCTCGTCCATCATGTCGCCGCGCGAGCCCTCCCGGCCCGGTGTGGCCAGGTGGCGGGCGACGTACAGGATCCCCTGCTTGGGGTAGTCGAACGGCGAGCCCACGTCGAGGCCCTTCCACTGCGGGACGTCGTCGCCCGCCGTGCCCTCCGGCGCCAGCCCCAGCGAGGCGCCCACCCCGTTGAAGTCCCCGCCCAGCTTGAGGGTGGCGGAGGTCAGGACGACCGAGCGGTCCGCGAAGAGCTTCTCCCGCAGCAGCCCCGACACGGAGAGCGGCGCGACCCTCAGGGACGCGCCGAACCGGTCGTGGCGTTCGTACCAGACGACGTCCCACTCCGACCCGTTGGCGATCCGCTCCGCCACGCCGTGGACGCTCTCGACGGCCGCGAGGGCCTGCTTCCGTACGACATCCTCGTCCTGCACGGACTTGTCGCGGGTCGAGCCGAGCGCCGAGATCACCGCACGCGAGGCGTCACGCAACGACATCAGCGCGTAACCGAGATCCTCGGGGACCTCTTCGAGCCGGCCGGGCAGGGCCAGCTCCATCAGCCGCTCGAAGGTCTCCGCCGCCGTCTGGAGCTCGTCGGCCACCTTCTCGTTGACGAGCCGGGCGGCCCGCCGCACCGCGCGGTTGACCTGGCCGGGGGTCAGCTCGCCGGTGGCGACCCCGGTGACCCGGGAGACCAGCTCATGGGCCTCGTCGACGATCAGGACCTCGTGCTGCGGAAGCACCGGCGCGCCCTCGATCGCGTCGATCGCGAGCAGGGCGTGGTTGGTCACCACGACCTCGGCGAGCTTGGCGCGCTCACGGGCCAGCTCGGCGAAGCACTCGGCGCCGTACGCGCACTTCGTCGCCCCCAGGCACTCCCGGGACGAGACGGAGATCTGCGACCAGGCCCGGTCGGAGACCCCGGGGGTGAGGTCGTCGCGGTCCCCGGTCTCCGTCTCGTCGGCCCAGTCCCGCATCCGGAGCAGGTCCTGGCCCAGCTTGCTGGTGGGCGCGGCCGCCTCGAACTGGTCAAAGAGCCCGTCGTCCTCCTCCTGCGGCATCCCCTCGCGGAGGCGGTGCAGACAGAGGTAGTTGGACCGGCCCTTGAGCATGGCGAACTCGGGCCGCCGCCGCAGCAGCGGGTGCAGCGCGTCGACCGTACGCGGAAGATCGCGCTCCACGAGCTGGCGTTGCAGCGCCAGCGTCGCCGTGGCCACCACGACGCGCTCTCCGTGCGCCAGCGCGGGCACCAGATAGCCGAGGGACTTTCCGGTGCCGGTGCCGGCCTGCACGAGGAGGTGGGACGGGGCGTCGATGGCTTCGGCGACGGCCTCGGCCATGGTGACCTGGCCTGGCCGTTCCACGCCGCCGACCGAGGTCACGGCGGCATGGAGGAGCTCGGGGAGTGTTGGCTTCGTCATAGCCCGACCACCCTACGGTGCACCACTGACAACGGCGTTCACCCACTGCCCGCCGGGGAGGCCAGCGGGTTGCGAACCGTACCGTGCACGGCGGCGTGCGGGCGCTGCGCGCGGTCGCGGTAGCCGTCGAGGTGGAGCCGGTTCCGGTTGAGGCAGAGGCGCGCGATACGCGGGGTGAGCAGGTCGAACGTCTCGAAACGCTCCTGGAGTTCGGGGAAGCGGTCGTGGTGCCGGACGATCTCCGCCCGGACGAGGGACCAGAACTCGTCCTCGGACACACCCAGTTGTTCCGCGCAGAGGGGCGCCAGATAGCGGAACACACCGACGAAGAGCCCTGAATGGATGAACTGCACCAGGAAGCCGGGCTCTTCCGTAAGAAGGACGTCCTTCACCTCGCGGGGCATCGTGTTGTGCTCGGGCAGCGGCCGGGCGCTGACGTTCACGTCGTCGACGAAGTCCTTGATCGCGAGCCGGACCGGCACGTCCTGGTCGTCGAAGACGACGATGGCGTTCTCGCCGTGCGGCGAGAAGACCGTCCCGTAGCGGTACAGGAAGTGCAGCAGGGGCGGCAGCAGGGCGGCGAAGAGCCGTTCGAGCCAGACGGCGGGGGCCAGTCCGGAGCGGGTGACGAGTTCGGCGGTGAGGGCCCGTCCGCGCGGGTCGGTCTGGAGCAGGGAGGCGAGCGTACGGGCACGCTCGCCGGGGGCCAGCCGGGTCTGGAGGGGTTCGCGCCAGATCGCTCCGAGCAGTTCCTTGTACTGGTACGGGACCTCGGGGAGGTGGTCGTACAGCGGATGCTCGACGGCCACGGACGCCACCTCGCCGAGCAGGATCACCCCGCACTCGTCGCGCAGGAAGGGGTCCGCGTCGCGCAGCCCGTGCACCCAGGCGGTGACGGCGGGGGCGGCGATGGTGCGTTCGGTGGGCAGGCCGCGCCAGACCAGGGTGTTGAGGACCGACAGCGGCAGTTTGACGGTGTGCCGGTCGGGCCGGTCGACGTTCAGGAACGTTCTGACGGACTGCTGCGGCAGCCGGAGGTCACCGTCGGAGGGCAGCGGCACGACGGCTCCCCGGGCTATCTCGGGGGTGTAGAGCGGAAGGAGCACCTCGTCCCACTGCCAGGGGTGGACGGGCAGGTAGAGGTACGCGGCGGGGTCGAGGCCCCGGTCGCGCAGGACGCGGTCGTAGCGCTCGCGGACGGCCGCGTCGAGTTCGAGGGTGTAGAGCCGGTCGGGGGTGTGCAGGGCCGGGACGCCGCGATAGGTGGCGAGCGAGGTGCTGACGGCGATCCACGGGAGCGCGGCGGGCGTGCGGGCCTCCGGGGCCCAGCGGGCGGCGTCGGGGGCGGAGAAGCCGATTCTTCCCTTGTTGAGGACGATCCAGGGGTGGCCGGTCTGGTGCCCTTCGAGTTCCGCGTAGCCGAGGTCGGCGAGGCGGGCGGCGCTCAGGGCGGTGTGGTCGAGTCTGACGTCGGCGGCGAGGGTGGTGGTGAGTTCGCGCACGAGGTGGCCGAGGGTCGCGCCGTCGAGCGCGAGGAGCCGACGGGCCAGGAGCAGGAAGCGCAGCGGGTCGGTGAAGGGCCGGCCCTCCGACGTGACGCTGTCGGCGTCGACGCGCCAGCTGCCGTACGAGCCGCGGGCGGCGCGGAAGATCAGTGTCGCGCCGGCGTCGAGCGTGAGGGTGTAGAGCCCGTCGGCCTCGCCGGGGCGCGGCTCGATGATCTCCTCGTACGCGAACTCCCCGAGCATCTTCGCGAGAAGGCGGGCCGCCGCGCGGTCCCAGGCCTGCGGGTTCAGCTCGGGCGGCGAGAACAGGGCGGCGGAGCCCTCGGCGCCTATGGCCGCGCCTTGGCCCGCCTGATGGTCCGTGTCGTGAGCCGCGTCGTGGGTGGAGTCATGGGTGACGGAAGACTGAGGCACGGGGACTCCTCGGGAGGTGAACCGGAAGGGATCGAGCGGTGTGTTCAAGGCGGCGGTCCGGTCAGAGCAGGTCACGAAGGGCGCGTTCGCGGACCATGAGGGCGGCTCTTTTGTCGGGGAGGTCGACCTCGGCGCCGAAGCGGAACCCGGCGCTGAGGAACGCGGAGACGGAGGGGGTGTTACGGAGGTCGGGTTCGGCGACGACGCGTGCGCAGCGCGGGCGGTGGTCGAGCACCAGGTCGGCGACGGCCCTGAGCAGGGCGGTCCCGACGCCCCGGCCCCGGTCGGTGACGCCTCCTAGGAGGAGGTGGATTCCGGTGTCGTGCGGGCGGGCCGGGTAGTGGCGCGCGAGCGGGTCGAGATCGGCCCGGTAGATCTCCCAGTAGCTCATGGGGATCCCGCCGAGCACACCGAGGCACGGGGCGCTCCGCCCGTCACCGTCGAGCTGCGGCCGCAGATGGTCGGCGGTGACGGATTCGGGCCCCGCCAGCTCCCAGAAAGCGGCGACGGCAGGATCGTTCATCCACCGGCTGATCAGGGAAAGGTCGCGCTCGACCCGTACGGGGACGAGTTGGAAGACACCGACGGAGGTGGTGACGGGCCCCCACTCGGCCGGGGAATCGAGGAGCCGGCCGTCGGGGGCACGCCCGGGCGGACCTCCGTCCGCGAACAGCGCGATCAGTTCGTCGGTCAGCCGCAGATCAAGGGTGTCCTCGGCGCTCGCATCGGTGGGAGGCACAGTGGCGCTCTCCTCTCGGCAGTTCGGACAGGGAGGTGTTCCTTCAACGGCGAAGGGGGTTGGTGATCGTGACGTAGACGGACTGGGTGTCGACGGGCCCGACCAGCTCGTCGAGCCCGTGCAGCCGGGTGAGCAGATTGGCCTTGCAGCGCAGGGTGGGGGCTTCCAGGAGGAGCGCGGGCAGCGGGGAGCCGAGCGCCGTCGCCCCGGCGAGGAACTGGCGCAGGGCGGCGAGGAGCACCCGCTCGTCGGCGAGCCGCTGCGCCCCGAAGGCGCCGATCAGGCCGAGGACGTTGTTGATGCCGAGGTAGTAGGCGAAGCGTTCGTCGGTGACCGCGTCGGAGACGAAGGTGTCGCTGACCGCACCGATGCCGGGGAGGCGGCGGTCCAGGGATGCGCGGTGGGACTCGCGGAAGTAGTAGCCCTGGTTGTCGCGGTAGCGCCCGCCGGCCGGCCAGCCGTCGGCGTCGAGCAGCACCAGGGTGTTCTGCTGGTGGGCCTCCAGGGCGATGCCCGCGGTGCCGTCCAGCCAGAGCACGGGGCGCACGACATGGTCGAGGTAGCGCAGGAACCACTCGGCGGAGACGGCGGCGGTGGAGCGGCCGGTACGGGCGGCCAGCGCGTCGACGGTCGCGGCGAGCCGGGAGTGCGTACCGGACCTGCCCGGGTACGGCCGGGGCGCGGTCAGTGCGGCGATGCAGACGGCGTCGTCGCCGGGGCGGAACGGGTTGTGGCGCAGCATGACGTCGAGTCCGGTGACGGGGTGTCCGTCCGGGGTGTCGACGGCGAGCCAGGCGGGGTCGCGGACGATGTCGAAGCCGGGGTGGGCGGCCTGCCACTCCTTGCCGAGTCCGCTACGGAGCAGGCGGTGGACCTCGACGCCGCGGTGGAGTTCCTTGCGGAGGTTCTCCCGCCGGGAGTTGGTGATGCGCAGGCCGAGGGAGAGCTTGAGCATGGCCGGGGAGCCCGGCCGGTGCACGGTGCGGATCGAGGAGGTGGGGTGCCAGGAGTCGCCCTGCGGCCCGAGGTCGTGGAGGAGTCCCGCGTCGAAGAGGTCGGTGACTTCCTGACGATGCCTCAGGTCCCGTGCCTGCCAGGGGTGGAGGGGCAGGGGGACGGTGTGGTCGGGGAGGGGCAGGTCGCCGAGGAGGCGGGCGGTGAGCTGTCCCGCCGGGATCACACGGCCCTGTTCGGTCCACGCGGAGTCGGTGGCGAGGACGGAGCGGTCGACGGCCATCCAGTGGAGCGGGAAGGAGCCGCGCAACTCCGGTGAGTAGAGGCGGACTTCGGCCTCGGAGAGCCCTTCGCGGCTCTTGGGGGTGGGGTGCAGGGGGTGGCCGAGGACGAGTGACTGCTCGGCGGTGAGGAAGAGGTCGGCGCCGACGGTGGGCCCGGGGCGGCGGCGCCGGTCGGTGAGGAACTCGGCGGTGTGGCGTACGGAATCGGCGACCCGGCCGACGAGGTCGGTGCCCTGGAAGCGGCCCGACTCCCGGCCGAGGAGCGCCGCGAGGGTGACGGCCTCGACGGCCGGGGCGTCGCTCGGGGCGCTCTCCAGGAACGGCATGCCGAAGCGGTGCCAGCCGGTGGCGGACCAGTACCGGAGCGGTACGAGCAGGGCGGTGCCGCTCACGTGGAGCGGGACGCGCAGCACGTCGCCGTCGGGGCGGGGGATGCCGTTCTCCCGTACCCAGCAGCGCAGCAGGTTCTCGACCGCCGCCGCGTCGGCCGCCTTCTGCGGATCGGGGTGGTCGAGATGGTCCGGGTGCTCGGGATGGCCGGACCGGCCGTCGACGGAGGCAACGGCAGCGGCGGCAGCGGCAGCGGCAGCGGCAGCGGCAGAAGGGGCATCGACGACGGACGGCGGGCGCGTCTCGGCGGGGCTCGCGACCGGTTGCCGCGGCACCGTCGCCGACTCGACGGTGAGGGGGGCCTCGGCGGAGGAACGGCCGTCGGCCTCGGGCGCATCGGGTGCGGTGGGGTTCACGAGTGGGGGCTTCCTTGTGAGGGGGGCCGGGGTCAGTGCGACGGACCGGATTCTGTCCGGAGGAGCGCTCCGCGCTCGGCCGCGGCCAGGGCGTCGGCGAACCGGTCGAGGACCGCCGCGGCCTGTTCGTCGGTGAGCGTGAGGGGAGGGAGCAGCCGGACGACGGCGGACTGCCGGCCGCCGAGCTCGACGATGAGCCCGCGACGGAGGCACTCCTGCTGGACGGCCCTGGCGAGGACGGGGTCGGGCGGAGCGGGGGCGTCGGCCTCCGGGGAGACCAGCTCCACCCCGATCATGAGGCCCCGGCCCCGGACGTCCCCGATGCAGGGGTGGCTGGCGGCGAGTCCCTGGAGCTGTCCCAGCATGCGGGCACCGAGGAGGGCGGCACGTTCGGCGAGCCGGTTCTCCCTGACGTACGCGAGGGTCGCCGCGCCCGCCGCCATGGCGAGCTGGTTGCCGCGGAACGTCCCCGCGTGGGCGCCGGGCTGCCAGCAGTCGAGGTCCTCGTGGTAGACGATCACCGCCAGCGGGAGCGAGCCGCCGATCGCCTTGGAGAGAACCATGACGTCAGGGGTGATTCCGCTGTGCTCCACGGCCCAGAAGGTACCGGTCCGCCCGACTCCTGTCTGCACCTCGTCCGCGATGAGCGGGATGGAGCGGGCCGTGGTGATCTCCCGCATCCTGCGCAGCCAGGCGTCGGGGGCGGGGATCACTCCGCCCTCGCCCTGCACCGGTTCGAGGATCATCGCGGCGGGGGCGGCCACCCCGCCCTTGGGGTCGTCGAGGAGGTTCTCGGTCCAGCGGGCGGCGAGTTCGGCGCCGCGCTCCCCGCCGATGCCGAACGGGCACCGGTAGTCGTACGGGTAGGGAAGCCGTGTCACCCGTACGTCGGGGGCTCCGCCGGACGCCGCGAGGGCCCCGGCCGTCATCCCGTGGTAGGCGCCGGTGAAGGAGAGCAGGCCCGCGCGGCCGGTGGCGGTACGGACGAGCTTGAGGGCGGCCTCGACGGCGTCGGTGCCGGCGGGACCGCAGAACTGCACCCGCGCGTGGCGCGCGAACCGCGCGGGCAGGGTGGCGAACAACTCCGTGGTGAAGGCGTCCTTCACCGGGGTGGCGAGGTCCAGGACGTGGAGCGGGGCCCCGGAGTCGAGGACCTTCCTGATCGCCTCCAGGACGACGGGGTGGTTGTGCCCGAGGGCCAGGGTGCCCGCGCCGGACAGACAGTCCAAGTAGCGTCTGCCGTCTGCGCCTTCGATGGTCAGTCCCCGCGCGCGTACGGGGACGATGGGCAGCGACCTCGCATACGTACGAGCCGCCGATTCGCGCAGCGCCTGGCGCCGCAGAATGCCCTCGTGTGCGACGGTCGGTGCCGCCGGAGCTGGTTCGGTCACGGCCACGGCTGATGGTCCTCCCGCAGTCACAGGTCGGTTACGTGTCAGTACGGCGCTCGGCCGCCGGAACCCGGCGGTGGGCGCCGTCTTGTCCCCCCGCACATGTCAACGACGGGGAATGCCCCGGATCACGGGCCCGTGCGAAGATCCTTGGGCGCGGAACCACGCCCCTGCCGTACGCCGTCCCCAACGGCAACGGCATAGTGGGGAGGCGCGTCCAGGGTCCAGGACCGTGACCGGGTGCGCCGTCGGTTCCTACAGCTGAGAACAACTCCGAAGTCCCAGGGGGATTCACGCATGCGACCCATTCGCCCGATGTCCGCCGTCCGCAGGGGAAGGCGCGCGGGGCGCGGGATGTCCTCCGCCGTCGCGGCGGTCTCCATGGCCACGGTGCTGGCACTGACCGCCACGGCCTGCGGCTCGGGTGACGACACCGCGGCCGGCTCGTCCACCGCGAGCGCTGCCCCCGCCGACGGCAAGATCCAGATCCCGGACGATCTCAAGGAGCGCCTCAAGGAGCGCGGGATCGACATGGACAAGTGGAAGAACGGCGAGTGGAAGGACTGGGACAAGGACAAGTGGCTGCGTGAGGCCAGGGACTTCGTCAACCCGATCATCAAGGACCTCTGGGACCCGGACCGGATGCGCGACGCGCAGAAGCCCCCGGAGCAGCCGGTCGAGGCCCACGACATCTCGGGCGACGCCGGAGTCACCGACCCCACGCCGCAGCCGGTCGAGGCCCAGGCCGTGAGCACGCCGTACGACGCCGCCGAGCCCGCGTCCGGGAAGCTGTTCTTCGACGGCCCCAAGGGATCGATGGTCTGCTCGGCGACCGTGGTCCAGGACCCGGCCCACCCCGGCAAGTCCAACATGGTCTGGACGGCGGGCCATTGTGTGCACGCCGGCAAGGACGGCGGCTGGTACCGCAACCTCGTCTTCGTCCCCTCCTACAACAACGACGGTCTGTCGGAGGCCGAGTTGCAGGCCGACCCCGACAAGCAGGCTCCGCACGGCCTGTGGTGGGCGGACGGGGCGCAGACCTCCGACCAGTGGATCGCGCAGGGTTCGTCCTCCGGTGGTCTGGGCGCTCCGTACGACTTCGCGGTCATCCACGTGACGCCGGAGAAGGGCGGCACGGGCGCGTCCTTGGAGGAGACGGTCGGCGCGGCGCTGCCGGTCGACTTCGACGCCCCGGCCACGGCGGACATCACGAGCGTGACGGCCACCGGTTACCCGGCGGCGCCGCCCTTCGAGGGCCAGAAGCAGTTCCAGTGCGCGGACCGGCCGGGCCGGCTGTCGCTCAAGGCGGACGATCCGACGATGTACCGCATCGGGTGCACGATGACGGGTGGTTCGTCCGGCGGCGGCTGGGTCGCGGCGGGTGCGGACGGCAAGCCCGCCCTGGTGTCCAACACGTCGATCGGCCCGGTCAAGGCCGGCTGGCTGGCGGGCCCGCGCCTCGGTGACGTGGCCAAGGGCATCTACGACGGTGTCAGCGAGAAGTTCGCGAAGTAGCGGCCCCGCAGAGGCCCGGACGGACAAGGCCAAGGGGCCCGTTCCCTCGTGAGGAGGGAACGGGCCCCTTGGCGTTCAACGGCGTGGGACCAGCCGCGCTCTCGTACGGTCAGGGCGCCACGGGCACCGGCACATACGCGGACAGCGCCGCCGCCAGCTCCTCATGGACCTGTGCCTTGAGGAGCGTGCCCTCCGGGGTGTGCTCCTCGGAGAGGACCTCACCCTCGGCGTGCACCCGCGAGACCAGGCCGCCCAGCGTGTACGGCACGAGCACCTCGACCTCGACCTCGGGCCGGGGCAGCTCGGCGTCGATGAGCGCGAGCAGTTCGGCGATGCCCTGCCCCGTACGGGCCGAGACCGCGATCGCGTACCGCTCGGCGCCCAGCAGCCGCTGGAGGACCAGCGGATCGGCCGCGTCGGCCTTGTTGATCACGACGATCTCGCGCACGTCCACCGCGCCCACGTCACGGACGACCTCGCGCACGGCGGCCAGCTGCTCCTCCGGCGCGGGGTGCGCACCGTCCACCACGTGCAGGATCAGGTCGGAGTTGCCGACCTCCTCCATCGTGGACCGGAACGCCTCGACCAGGTGGTGCGGCAGGTGCCGGACGAAGCCGACCGTGTCGGCCAGCGTGTAGATCCGGCCGCTCGGCGTCTCGGCGCGGCGCACGGTGGGGTCCAGGGTGGCGAACAGCGAGTTCTCCACCAGCACCCCGGCGCCCGTCAGACGGTTGAGCAGGGACGACTTGCCCGCGTTGGTGTATCCGGCGATCGCGACCGACGGCACCCTGTTGCGGCGCCGCTCCTGCCGCTTGATCTCGCGGCCGGTCTTCATCTCCGCGATCTCCCGGCGCATCTTCGCCATCTTCTCGCGGATCCGGCGCCGGTCTGTCTCGATCTTGGTCTCACCGGGGCCGCGGGTGGCCATGCCGCCACCGCCGCCGCCACCCATCTGCCGGGAGAGCGACTGCCCCCAGCCGCGCAGCCTCGGCAGCATGTACTGCATCTGGGCCAGCGCGACCTGCGCCTTGCCCTCACGGGACTTGGCGTGCTGGGCGAAGATGTCGAGGATCAGGGCCGTACGGTCGACGACCTTGACCTTGACGACGTCTTCCAGGTGGATCAGCTGGCCGGGGCTCAGCTCACCGTCGCACACCACCGTGTCGGCGCCGCTCTCCAGGACGATGTCCCGCAGCTCCTGGGCCTTGCCGGAGCCGATGTACGTGGCCGGGTCGGGCTTGTCACGGCGCTGGATCACCCCGTCGAGGACCAGGGCGCCGGCCGTCTCGGCGAGCGCCGCCAGCTCCGCGAGGGAGTTCTCGGAGTCCTGCACGGTCCCCGTCGTCCACACGCCGACGAGCACCACACGCTCCAGGCGCAGCTGCCGGTACTCGACCTCGGTGACGTCTTCGAGCTCCGTGGACAGACCCACCACACGGCGGAGGGCCGCGCGGTCGGAGCGGTCGAGCTGCTCGCCGTCCCGCTCCCCGTCGATCTCATGGCTCCAGGCGACGTCCTCTTCCATCAGAGCATCGGCCCGAAGGCTGTCCGTGCGGGTGTCCGCAGTGCTGTCGTCCGCGAAGGTCTGCGCGTTCTGGGAAGGGGAGGAAGAGGAGGTCATCGGATCCTTACGCAGCTCGGGAAAGTGAATACGGGAGAAGCCTCGGCGCCAGGCCTCAGCATTCCCCTCGATCGTCACAACGCGTGACGGTCCGGATTGATTCCCGGCCGCGCCGCCCGCTGTCCGACCCGTTGATGGTGGCACGCTTCCGCCCGGTCGTCACTCCGGTTTCAGGGGCTGTTCCCGTGCTGTGTCCGGGGCCGCCCCGGGGGCCGTGTCCCGGCCGCCGGGGCGGTTGGCGGGCGTGGTCTCGGTGCGCCAGTCCGGGTGACCGGGCATCGGCGGCGTCTTCTTCCCGTACAGCCAGACCCGGAAGAAGCCGCTCAGGTCACGCCCCGCGACGTCCGAGGCCAGTGCGGTGAAGTCGGCCGTGGTGGCCGTGGAGTCCCGGTGCCGGCGCACCCAGAGCCGTTCCAGCCGCTGGAAGGCGCTCGCGCCGATCTCCTGGCGCAGCGCGTAGAGCACCAGGGCGCTGCCGTCGTAGACGACCGGCCGGAAGAGGCTGATCTGGTGACCCGGCGTGGGGGGCTCGGGGGCGGCGGGCGGCCCTCCCCCCGCGCGCCAGCTGTCGGACATCTCGTACGCGCTGCGCATCCGCTCCACCAGCGGCTTCTTGCCGTACTGCTCGGCATAGAGGGCCTCGTACCAGCTCGCGTGTCCTTCGTTGAGCCACAGGTCGGACCAGTTGCGCGGGGTGACGCTGTTGCCGAACCACTGGTGGGCCAGCTCGTGGACCATGATCGCGTCGACGTACGACTCGGCGTACTCGGGCCGGGTGAAGAGGGCGCGTTCGAAGAGGGAGAGGGTCTGTGTCTCCAGTTCGAAGCCCGTCTCGGCGGTGGCGATCAGCAGTCCGTACGTCTCGAAGGGGTACGGGCCGACCTGCTCCTCCATCCAGCGCAGCTGCGCGGGGGTCTTCTTGAGCCAGGGCTCCAGCTTCGCCGTGTCGGCGGCCGGCACGACGTCCCGTACGGGCAGTCCGCGCGGTCCTTCCCGGTGCAGGACGGCCGACTTCCCGATGGAGACCTGCGCCAGCTCGGTGGCCATGGGGTGGTGCGTCCGGTAGGTCCAGGTGGTGGTGGCGCCCGCGCGGTTCTTCTCCTCCGGCAGACCGTTGGCCACGGCCGTCAGGTTCTCGGGGACGGTGATACGGAAGGTGAAGTAGGCCTTGTCGGCGGGGTGGTCGTTGCCGGGGAAGACGCGGTGTCCTGCGTCCGCCTGATTGGCCATCACCAGTCCGTCGGTGGTGCGCACCCAGCCGCCCGCGCTGCCCCGGGGGTCGCTGGTGTGGTCGACGGTGACCGCCATGCGGGCGCCGGCGCCGAGCGGCCTGGCGGGGGTGACGACCAGGTCCTCCCCGGCGGTGGCGAAGGCGGCGGGCTCGCCGTTGACCCGCACCGAGCGGACCACGCCGTGGGTGAAGTCGAGGTTGATGCGCTCCAGCCGCTGCGTCGTCACGGCGTTGATCTTGGTGACACTGTCCAGCGGCTTGGTGTGGTCGCCGCCGTAGGTGAGATCGAGGTCGTAGGTGAGGACGTCGTAACCGGGGTTGCCCAGCGTCGGGAAGAGCGGATCGCCGATGCCGAGCGGCTCGGGCGGAGGCGGCGCCGCGGAGGGCGTCGCGGCGACGAGGGTGGCCGAGGCGGCGGCGAGCAGGGCGGCGCGCAGCCGGCGGGAGGTGAGCAGCATGGACCACCGCTACCAGCGCCGGGCCGCCGCGCCCCGGCGACGCGCGCGGATCCCACCCGAACGGGTGCGGAGCCCGCCGGGGGGCTCAGGCGGTGGCCGGCTGCTGGGCGCGGCTCACGTCGTACACACCCGGTACGTCCCGCATCGCGCGCATGAGGCTCGGCAGCCCCGCCGCGTCGGGCAGTTGGAGCGTGTACGTGTGCCGGACGCGCTGCTCGCTGGGCGGTTCGACGGTGGCCGAGACGATCGCCGCGTCCGCCGTGGCGATCGCCTCCGTGAGGTCCGCGAGCAGCCCCGGGCGGCCGAAGGACTCCGCGTAGAGCGTGACCCGGCACTCGGCCGCGTCCCCCCAACTCACCCCGACCGGAGCCCGGTCGAGCGCCTTCATCCGGGCGACGGCGGGGCACTCCTCGCGGTGGACGGTGACGGCGCCGCCGCGTACGGCGAAGCCGACGACCGCGTCGGGCGGTACGGGCGTACAACAGCCCGCGAGCCGTACGGTCGCGCCCGGCAGGTCCACCACGGCGTTGGAGGCCCCGCGCCGGTCGGCGGTGAGGGCGGCGGGCGCCCTGGGCGTCGCGGCGGGCGCCTTGACGCTCTCCGGGTGCGCGGCCAGCCACCCGGTGATCGCGATCCTCGCGGCGGGGGTACGGGCGTGGTCGAGCCACTCCGGAGAGGGCCCGGAGGCCGCGTCGTGGGACAGGAGCAGCTGGACGGTGTCCCCGTCGCGCAGGACGGTACTGAGCGTCGCCAGACGGCCGTTGACGCGCGCGCCGAGGCAGCTGTGGGCCGCCTCGCCGTACTGCGCGTACGCGGCGTCCACACAGCTCGCCCCGGCGGGCAGCCCGAGCATGCCCCCCTCGGCGCGGAAGACCGTGATCTCGCCGTCCTGCGCGAGGTCCGCGCGCAGGGTGGTCCAGAAGGTGTCCGGGTCGGGGGCCGCCTGCTGCCACTCCAGGAGCCGGGAGAGCCAGCCGGGCCTGGTCGGGTCCGCCCGCTCGCCGTCCTGCGGCTCCGCCACGTCCACGGAGGCGTACGGGTTGCCGAGGGCGACCACGCCCGCCTCGGCGACGCTGTGCATCTGGTGCGTACGGATGAGGACTTCGGCGACGGCGCCGTCCGGTCCCGCGACCGCCGTGTGGAGCGACTGGTACAGGTTGAACTTGGGCGCCGCGATGAAGTCCTTGAACTCGGAGATCACCGGCGTGAAGCAGGTGTGCAGTTCGCCGAGGACGGCGTAACAGTCGGCGTCCTCGCCGACCAGCACCAGCAGCCGGCCGAAGTCGCTGCCGCGCAGCTCGCCGCGTTTGAGCCTGGAGCGGTGCACGGACACGAAGTGCCGTGGCCTGACGAGGACTTCGGCGGTGATGTCCGCCTCGCGCAGCACCTGCCTGACGTCCTCGCAGATGGTGGCGAGGGCGTCCCCGGCGGTGGCGTTGTCCGCGATCAGCGCGCGCGTGCGGGCGTACTCCTCCGGGTGGAGGATCGCGAACACCAGATCCTCCAGCTCGGTCTTGAGCGCCTGGACGCCGAGCCGTTCGGCGAGCGGGATCAGGACGTCACGGGTGACCTTGGCGATCCTGGCCTGCTTCTCCGGCCGCATCACCCCGAGGGTGCGCATGTTGTGCAGCCGGTCCGCCAGCTTGATCGACATGACCCTGACATCGTTGCCCGTCGCCACCAGCATCTTGCGGAACGTCTCCGGCTCCGCCGCCGCGCCGTAGTCGACCTTCTCCAGCTTGGTCACGCCGTCGACCAGGTAGCAGACCTCGTCGCCGAACTCCGCCCGTACCTGATCGAGCGTCACGTCCGTGTCCTCGACGGTGTCGTGGAGCAGGGAGGCGGTCAACGTCGTGGTCTCCGCGCCCAGTTCGGCGAGGATCAGCGTCACGGCCAGCGGATGGGTGATGTACGGCTCGCCGCTCTTGCGGAACTGCCCGCGGTGCGAGAACTCCGCCAGGACGTACGCCTTGTGCAGCACGGAGAGGTCGGCGTCGGGGTGGTGGGCCCGGTGCGCGTCGGCCACATGGCCGATGGCGTCCGACAACCGCCCTCTGGAGGCAGGCCCCAGCAGCGCGGCCCTGCCGATCCTGCGCAGGTCGATCCGGGGAAGGCCGCGTCTGCGGCCGTGGGCACCAGGGCTGGTGGCCTCTGCGCTCATGGGGCACCTCCGGCAGCTTCGACCGGCGGCGGAGGAGCAGGAGCGCCCTCCGGGCCGGTGCTTGATGCTACCGAGCCCACCACGTGGTCCGGACCAGCTCCCGCCCAGCGTGAAACTGATCACTCGTTCGAGCGAACATTCGGTGTCGATCCGTGCCCTCTCGCCCGGCTTCTCAGCCGAACGCCGTTGCCTGCCAGGCGGGTTCGAGGTGACCTTCCGCCACGATCACGGCGGGCCCGGTCATCTCGATGCCGCCGTCCGGGCGTTCCGTGACGACCAGTCGGCCGCCGGGGAGGTCCACGGTGTACGTGACGGGCTCTCCGGTCACCGCGGGGTCCACGCCGTCCCTGCGGGCGGCGGCGACGGCCACGGCGCAGGCGCCCGTACCGCAGGAGCGGGTCTCCCCCGAGCCGCGTTCGTGGACGCGCATGGCGACGTGGTTCGGCCCGCGGCCGACGACGAACTCGACGTTCACCCCGTCGGGGTAGGCGGTCGCGGGGGTGACGGCGGGCGCGGTGAGGAGCGTGCCCGCGTGTGCCAGGTCGTCGACGAAGGTGACCGCGTGGGGGTTGCCCATGTTGACGTGACGGGCGGCGGTGGCGCGGCCGTCGACGGTGACCGTCACCTCGCCCCCGGGGAGCACCACGCGGCCCATGTCGACCGTGATGTCCCCGTCGTCGGCGCCCGTGCCCTTGGCGAGGTGCACCTTCTTCACCCCGCCCCGGGTGGCGACGGCGAGATCGCCGGGCTCGACCAGCCCGGCGCGCCGCAGGTGACGGGCGAAGACGCGGACGCCGTTGCCGCACATCTCCGCGACGGATCCGTCGGCGTTGCGGTAGTCCATGAACCACTCGGCCTCGCCGGCCATGGCCCGCGCCTCGGGGTGCGCCGCCGACCGGACGACGTGCAGCAGCCCGTCGCCGCCGATGCCGGCCCGCCGGTCGCAGAGCGCGGCCACGGCGTGGGCGGGCAGGTCGATGACGTTGTCCGGGTCGGGAATGATCACGAAGTCGTTCTCGGTCCCGTGACCCTTGAGGAAGGCGATCGGTGCGGCGGATGCCGTCGGCGAGTTGCTCACGGAATCCATCGTACGAGGTCAGGCCCGCGAGGCAAGGCGTGAGACACAGGCACGGCTCAGCGGAGGCGTGCGACCCGCCACACGGCGAGGGCGACCACGGCCGTGCCCACGGTGACGTACAGGGCGATGACCCGCCAGTCGGGACGCTCCCCGGACGCCCGGGCGGGCAGCCCCGGCCAGGCGTGGCCCACCTTGCGGGCGGCCATCATGCCCCAGCCGGCGGCGCAGCAGCTGATCAGCAGCCCCAGCATCGCCACCACGGCTCCGCCGTCGCCCGTGCCGAAGGCGAGCGGGAAGGCGAACATCAGGGACCCCACCGCGGCGAGCACCACGATCGGCGCGAGCTGCCAGATCCGCAGCCTGCGCTGCGGCCGCAGTTCGACCTCGACCTCCGGGGTGGTGGTCTCCTCGTCGGGCCCGTCGGGACTCAGGCGCGGCGCGTCCTCCTGGGTCTGCCGCGCCGCGGGGTCTCCGTCGCGAGGGCCGGCCTCCATCGCCACGCGCCCTCCCAACTCGGACTCCACTGGTCGATCGATGCTCGATGATGGCACGCTCGGGGGTACGGGAATGACGGCCTGAGCGTCCCGATGCCATCACGTGATCAGGCTGTGACCGCTCGTTCGACCAACGTCAATGCCCGGTGCGGGAGTTCCTCGCGGTGCTCCGTTCCGCCGCTCAGCCAGTGCACGCGCGAGTCGCGGCGGAACCACGAGTCCTGACGTCGTGCGAAGCGCTTGGTGGCCCGAACGGTCTCGGCCCGTGCCTCGTCGTCCGTGCACTCGTCCGCGAGCGCGGCGAGCAACTGCTGGTAGCCGAGAGCGCGGGAGGCCGTACGCCCTTCCCGAAGACCTCGCCCCTCCAGGGCGCGCACCTCGTCCGCCAACCCCGCCTCCCACATGCGGTCCACCCGGCGGGTGATCCGCTCGTCGAGTTCGGGGCGGGCGACGTCGACGCCGATCTGGAGGGTGTCGTACACCGCGTCGTGTCCGGGGAGATTGGCGGTGAACGGCTTGCCGGTGATCTCGATCACCTCCAGCGCTCTGACGATGCGGCGGCCGTTGCTGGGCAGGATCGCGCGGCCGGCCGGGGGGTCGGCGGCGGCCAGCCGGGCGTGCAGCGCCCCGGAGCCGCGGAGGGTCAGTTCGTCCTCCAGCCGCGCGCGCACCTCGGGGTCGGTGCCGGGGAAGTTCAGGGCGTCGATGGCACCCCGTACGTACAGCCCCGAGCCTCCGACCAGCACCGGTGTACGGCCCGCGGCGAGCAGCCGGTCGATCTCCACCCGGGCGAGCCGCTGGTACTCGGCGACGCTGGCGGCCTCGGTGACGTCCCAGATGTCCAGGAGGTGGTGCGGGACCCCGGCGCGCTCCTCCGTCGTCAGTTTGGCTGTTCCGATGTCCATCCCCCGGTAGAGCTGCATGGAGTCGGCGTTGACGACCTCACCGTCGAGTTGCCGGGCGAGATGAACGCCCAGATCGGACTTGCCGGCCGCGGTGGGACCGACGACGGCGATGACCCGTGGTGCGCGAGCTGCGGTTCTCACCGGCCCAGTCTCGCAAACTCCGGGCCTCCGCCCGAACGAGTTGTGTGACGGAACGATTCCGGAGTGCGTTCGTGGCGCCCGCGCGTATTCTGTAAGGAAGATATGGGGGTGATGGGCCTGAACGTCCCGTCACGTACCTTTCGAGGGAAGGTGGGCCATGGGCCTCATGGATTCGTTCAAGGCCAGGCTGTCTCCGGCCAAGGACAAGGTCTCCGACCTCGCCCAGCAGCACGGTGGCAAGATCGGTGACGGGCTGGACAAGGCCGCCCGTACGGTCGACCAGCGGACCAAGGGCAAGTACAGCGACAAGATCGACTCGGGTGCGGGCAAGGCCAAGAGCGCGTTGGACCGTCTCGCCCACAAGGACGACGACGGCGGTACGCCCGGCGGCACGACGCCCGGGGGCACCCCGCCTCCCCCGCCGCCTCCCGCCTGACGTGTCCGGCGGTCAGGACCAGACCGCCACCAGGTATCCCACGCCGTACGGCGCGCTGTCATGGAGCAGCGCGCCGTTGAGGTGTGCCCCTTCGGCGGCGCCCGCGAGGACCTGCCAGGGGGCTCGCCCCGCGGCCTGGAGTTCGTACGCCAGCTCCGCGTCCAGTGCCTTGAGGGCGGCCACGTCGGCGGACCCCAGCGCGCGTGCCACCCCCTCGTCGAACGGGGCGGCGCGCTCGTCTAGATATCCGGGCGCCTTGAGCGTGCGGCGCGCGCTGGCGTCGCCCATCACCAGCAGGGCCGTCCTCCCCGGCTCGTCGGCGATCTGCTTCCCGGCCTGGACACACCGCTCGGTGGCGAGAGGTTCCCCCACGCCGAGTCCGGTCACGGGTGCGGCCGTCCAGCGCGCCTGCTCCAGCAGCCAGGCGGCGACCGCGAGGGAGGCGGGCAGCGCGCGGGCAGACGGCACCCCGGGTGCCACCGACCCGTCCGGTCCCTCCGCGGCGCTTTCGCTCACGCCGAGCCTGACCCGTACGTCCACCCCAAAGCCCTCGAAGGACCCGGTGGCACCCCCCGGATACGCCCCTCGGGCAGCCTCCCCGGCGGGGCCGACGACGACCAGCCGGTCGGGCCGCGCGGCGGCCAGCACGCCGAGGGCGTCGGCACACGCGGCACGTGTGCCGCGCAGTTCCGATCGGGCCCCCGCCGCGACGGCGGGCACGAGCAGCGGCGGACAGGGGCAGACGGCGGCGGCGACCAGCATGTCCGCACCCTAACGCGGGCGCGGACGGCACCTCACTCGACGGAGCAGCCGCCCGACATCGCGGGCAGCGGCGCCGGCACCCCGATGGTGGGCAGCCCCAGCAGGACCCCGGCGGGCTTCGGCGCCTCGGCGGTGTTCCGCCGCTCCCAGGCGTCCCCGGCGCGGGTGCGCCGTACCGCGTCCGTGGGTCCTTCGGCCAGCAGGTGGTGCGGCGCCGCGTAGGTGATCGCGACGGTCACCACGTCGCCGGGACGCACCTCCTCGCCGGGCTTCGTGAAGTGGACCAGCCGGTTGTCGGGCGCGCGGCCGGAGAGGCGGTGCGTGGCGCCGTCCTTGCGTCCCTCGCCCTCGGCGACCATCACCTCCAGCGTGCGGCCGACCTGCTTCTTGTTCTCCTCCCAGGAGATCTCCTCCTGGAGGGCGGACAGCCGCATGTACCGGTCCTGGACCACGGCCTTGGGCACCTGGCCGTCCATGTCGGCGGCGGGGGTGCCGGGGCGCTTGGAGTACTGGAAGGTGAAGGCCTGGGTGAACCGGGCCGCGCGGACCGCGTCCATGGTCTGCTCGAAGTCCTCCTCGGTCTCACCGGGGAAGCCCACGATGATGTCCGTGGAGATGGCCGCGTGCGGGATGGCGGCGCGCACCTTGTCGATGATGCCGAGGTAGCGGTCCTGCCGGTACGAGCGGCGCATGGCCTTGAGCACCCGGTCGGAGCCCGACTGCATCGGCATGTGGAGCTGCGGCATCACGTTCGGCGTCTCGGCCATCGCCGCGATCACGTCGTCCGTGAAGTCGCGCGGGTGCGGCGAGGTGAAGCGGACCCGCTCCAGGCCCTCGATCGTTCCGCAGGCGCGCAGCAGCTTGGAGAACGCCTCACGGTCACCCATGTCGGAGCCGTACGCGTTGACGTTCTGGCCCAGCAGCGTGATCTCGGAGACGCCCTCGCCGACCAGGGCCTCGATCTCGGCCAGGATGTCGCCGGGACGGCGGTCCTTCTCCTTGCCGCGCAGCGCGGGCACGATGCAGAAGGTGCAGGTGTTGTTGCAGCCGACCGAGATGGAGACCCACGCGGCGTACGCGGACTCGCGGCGGGTCGGCAGGGTGGAGGGGAACGCCTCCAGCGACTCGGCGATCTCGACCTGCGCCTCCTCCTGGATGCGCGCGCGCTCCAGGAGGACCGGCAGCTTGCCGATGTTGTGCGTACCGAACACGACGTCGACCCAGGGGGCGCGCTTCACGATCGTGTCGCGGTCCTTCTGCGCCAGACAGCCGCCGACGGCGATCTGCATCCCGGGCCGCCTGGTCTTCATCGGGGCGAGCCGGCCGAGGTTCCCGTAGAGCTTGTTGTCAGCGTTCTCGCGCACCGCGCAGGTGTTGAAGACGACGACGTCGGCGTCACCGTCGGCGTCCCGGGGGGCCCGGACGTACCCGGCGTCCTCCAGGAGCCCCGACAATCGCTCGGAGTCGTGGACGTTCATCTGACACCCGTAGGTGCGGATCTCGTAACTTCGGTTAACGCCCACTGGCTGTCTCCGGTCGCCGCTGCTCATCGGACCAGGGTAGGCGGTGGCGGGGACACGCCTCGAACCCCGCTCCCCGGAGTGGACGAAGCCTGGTCAGTGGCGGGAGCGAACTGGCAGGATCGCGGCATGGTCACCCCCTCCTCGGGCCTCAGCCGCAGCCGGGCCCTCCAGGGCGCCGCCGCTGCGCTGGTGGTGCTCGGCCTGCTGACGTGGTGGCTGCTGCCGATCGGGGAGGCGGCGCCCAGCGGCGCCGTGACCTTCAGCACCGGGGTCAAGAGCGGGGTCTACTACCAGTACGGGGAACTGCTCAAGGAAGACCTCGCCGACGACCTGCCGGACGTGTCCGTCACGCTCAGGACCAGCCAGGGCTCTCCGCAGAACCTGTCCTGGGTGGCGACGGGCAAGGCCGACTTCACCATAGCCACGGCCGACGCCGTCTCGAACTACATCACGGAGAAGAAGCCGGGGTGGGAGCGGCTGCGCGGCTGCGCCCGGCTCTACGACGACTACGTACAGCTGGTGGTCGCCAAGGACTCGGAGATCCGGTCGGTCGCGGACCTGCGCGGTGCGCGGGTGGGGGTGGGACAGCCGAAGTCGGGGGTCCGCCTCGTGGCGGACCGGGTGCTGGAGGCCGCTGACCTGGACCCCGCGACCGGCGTCAGGGAGGTCTTCGCCGGGATCGACAAGATGCCGGCCAAGCTCGAACGGGGCGAGCTGGACGCCTTCTTCTGGTCCGGCGGCCTGCCCACCACGGCGGTGCAGGATCTGTCGAAACGCTTCGACGTCCGGCTGGTGCCGCTGGACCCCTCGCTGGTCGCGCGGTTGCACGCCGCGGGTCCGTCGGGCACCCGCTACTACCGCTCGGCGGCGATGCCCGCCGACGCCTATCCCGCTGCCCCGAGCGCCCGGGACGTGCCGACCATAGCGGTGGCGAACCTGCTGGTCACCACGGACCGGATGGACTCCGCGCTGACCGAGGGCTTCACCCGCACGGTGATCGACAGCCGGGACGGGATCGGCAAGAAAGTGCACTCCGCGCAGCTGGTGGACCTGCGTACGGCGATCTACACGGACCCGCTGGAGCTGCACGAGGGCGCCATACGCTACTACCAGTCGGTCAAACCCTGAGGCACTGCCAGTCGGTCAAGCCCTGAGGCGTGCGCCGGCGCACGCCTGAACTCCCCGCACCCCGTCAGTCCCGGTCGTTCGACCTCGGCACACGGAGCGTCACCTTGAGCCCGCGCGGCTCGCCGTGCGCGTACGCGATCGAACCGCCGCCCACGGTCAGCAGGGCCCGCGAGATCGACAGTCCCAGCCCGGAGCCCTTGACGTTCTGATGGCGGTTGCTGCGCCAGAACCGGTCGCCGATGCGCGTGATCTCGTCGTCCGTGAGCCCCGGCCCGCCGTCGTTGATGACCAGCGTGGACATCGCCCCCTCACGCCCCGCCGTCACGGTCACCTCGCCGCCCGCCGGGGTGAACTTCACGGCGTTGTCGATCACGGCGTCCAGCGCGCTGGAGAGCGCGATGGGATCGGCCCAGGCCGTGACGGCGCCCCCCTCCCGGGTCAGCGTCACCCCCTTCTCCTCCGCGACCGGCCGCCACGCCGCGACCCGCTCGGCCGCCAACTCCCCGATGTCCGTGAGCCGCAGCTCGGCTGAGGCGTGCTCGGCGAGCGCCAGGTCCAGCAGGTCGTCCAGCACGTGGGCCAGGCGCTTGCCCTCGGTGCGTACGGAGGCGATCTCCTCGTTCCCCTCCGGCAGTTCGAGGGCGAGCAGCTCGATCCGGAGCAGCAGGGCGGCGAGCGGGTTGCGCAGCTGGTGCGAGGCGTCGGCCACGAAGGCGCGCTGCTGCTCCAGCACGTCCTCCACGTTGTCGGCCATCTCGTTGAAGGAGATCGCGAGGCGCCGCAGCTCCGGAGGGCCGCCGGCGGCGGCGACCCGTGAGTTCATCCGGCCCGTGGCGATGTCGTGGGTCGCCGCGTCCAGCACCCGTACGGGCAGTAGCACCCAGCCCGTGAGCCGGATCGCCGCCCCGACCGCGACCAGCATCGCGGCCATCTCGCCCGCGGCGATGATCAGCCAGCGCTGAAGGATGTGCGACCGCATCCGGCCGGTGGGCGAATCGGTCACCACGACCGCGACGACGTCTCCGTCCCGTACGACGGGCGAGTCGACGATCAGCCGGCCCTCCTCCCACGGCCAGACCTGCTCGGGGTCGTCGCTGCGGCGCCCCAGCAGCGCCTCGTCGAAGGCCTGGCGGCCCTCACCGGTGGTCGGGATCGAGAACGTCCTCGGCGCGCGGGCCATGACCCCGTAGCCGTCGCGCAGGAAGACCCCCACCTCGATCCCGTACACGTCGTGGTAGCGCTTCAACTCCTCCTTGAGCATGTCGAGCCGCTCGTCGGCGCCGTCGCGGCTCTCCACTGCGAACTGCGCGAGCGCGGCGACACGCGCCGCGTCGTCGATGCGGTCGACCACCACCCGCTGCTGCTGCGCGGCGGCGAGGAGCACGGCCAGCGGGAAGCCGAGGGCGAGGAGCACACCGGCCATGAGCACGATGAGCAGCGGCAGGAGTCGGCTGCGCACGGGGCGTTACGGACCCTCGTGCGCGGCCGGGACGACCAGGCGGTAGCCGACGCCCCGAACCGTCTCGATCACCGCGGGCATGCCGAGCTTGGCGCGCAGGGACGCCACGTGGACCTCCAGCGTCCGGCCGGTGCCCTCCCAGCTGGTGCGCCAGACCTCGCTGATGATCTGCTCCCGGCCGAAGACCACACCGGGCCGCTGCGCGAGCAGGGCCAGCAGGTCGAACTCCTTGCGGGTCAGCTGGACGACCCCGCCGTCGACGCTCACCCGGCGGGTCAGCAGTTCCAGGGTGAGGCGCCCCAGCCGCCGGCCGTCCTCGGCGCCCTCCGCGGCCGCCGGCTCCTCGGCGCCCGCCTTGCGGCGGCTCACCGCGTGGATACGGGCGAGCAGTTCACCGGTGTCGTACGGCTTGACGACGTAGTCGTCGGCGCCGAGGTTGAGGCCGTGGATCCGGGAGCGCACGTCGGCCCGGGCGGTCACCATGATCACCGGCGTTGTGGTGATCTTGCGTATCTTGCCGCAGACCTGGAAGCCGTCCTGGTCCGGCAGCCCGAGATCGAGCAGGACCACCGCGAACGGCTCCTTGCCCGCGTTGGCCGCCGGCAGGAGGGCCTGGAGCGCCTCCTCCCCGCTGCGGGCGTGCACCACCGCGAACCCGTGCTTGGCGAGCACCGCCGACAGCGCGGCGGCGACATGGTCGTCGTCCTCGACGAGCAGCAGCCTCATGGCCCCTCTCCACCCTCCTGATCACGGTTCCGGAGCCGTACGCGGTCACGGTACGGACGGGTCGTCCCCGCTCATGGTGTCGTCCCGGTCAGGACCGGGCCATGACAGCCAGGTTTCCGTTACCCACCCGTTCTCCTCCCGTTCCCCGCCCACCGCCCCTCTTCGCCCGGAGTGTCCGGTTGACGCCGGATCGTGATCCTCAAGTTCAGCTCAGATCTGCTGACGCTGATAGCGGTGCGTGACTAGGGTCCTCCCCAACCGAGTGGGACGGAGCAAAAAGCCGATGAGCGGAGTGTCAGTGACCAAGGGTTCCGAGGACGCTGTTGCGGCGTCGGACGACCTGGTCGTACTGAGCAACGTCAACAAGCACTTCGGCGCGCTGCATGTGCTCCAGGACATCGACCTGACCATCGCCCGGGGCGAGGTCGTGGTTGTCATCGGGCCCTCCGGGTCCGGTAAGTCCACACTGTGCCGCACCATCAACCGCCTGGAGACGATCGATTCGGGCGCGATCTCGATCGACGGCAAGCCGCTGCCGCAGGAGGGCAGGGAACTCGCCCGGCTGCGCGCCGACGTCGGCATGGTCTTCCAGTCGTTCAACCTCTTCGCGCACAAGACCGTGCTGGAGAACGTCACCCTGGGCCAGGTCAAGGTCCGCAAGACGGACAAGAAGGCCGCGGACGACAAGGCCCGCGCGCTCCTGGACCGGGTGGGTGTGGGGACGCAGGCCGACAAGTACCCGGCGCAGCTCTCGGGCGGACAGCAGCAACGTGTGGCCATCGCCCGGGCGTTGGCGATGGGCCCCAAGGTCATGCTGTTCGACGAACCGACCTCCGCGCTCGACCCCGAGATGATCAACGAGGTCCTTGAGGTCATGCAGCAGCTGGCCCGCGACGGGATGACGATGGTCGTCGTCACCCACGAGATGGGCTTCGCGCGCTCGGCGGCGAACCGGGTCGTCTTCATGGCGGACGGCCGGATCGTCGAAGAGGCCTCGCCGGAAGCGTTCTTCAGCAATCCCCGCAGTGACCGTGCCAAGGACTTCCTGTCGAAGATCCTGCACCACTGACCGGTCGTCACCGATCACCCCGCGCACCGGCCGATCGTCGCCGATCGCCCTTCGCGCCGGTCGCCGGCGAACGTCACGATCACCCTTCGTTTCGTCAGAACCGTCCGTCAACGTCTCACTTGAGGGAAGTCCACGCATGAAGCTTCACAAGGCAGGCGCGTCCGCCGCCGCCGCTCTCGTCCTCGCCCTGACCGCCACCGCGTGCGGCGGCGACAGCAGTGACGACAGCGGCAGCGAGGGCGGCGGCAAGATCGCCATCGGTATCAAGTTCGACCAGCCGGGCCTCGGCCTGAAGACGCCGGACGGCACCTTCACCGGCTTCGACGTCGACGTCGCCACGTACGTCGCCAAGGAACTCGGCTACGACGCCAAGGACATCGAGTGGAAGCAGGCGCCTAGCGCCGAGCGCGAGAACCTGATCGCCAACGGTGACGTGAAGTTCGTCGCCGCGAGCTACTCGATCAACGACGAGCGCAAGCAGAAGGTCGACTTCGCGGGACCGTACTTCCTCGCCCACCAGGACCTCCTGGTCCGCGCGGACGACTCCTCCATCACCAAGCCCGAGGACCTGAACTCCAAGAAGCTCTGTTCGGTCACGGGCTCCACCTCGGCGCAGAACGTCAAGGAGAGGCTCGCCCCCAAGGCCGGTCTCCTGGAGCAGGGCGGCTACTCCGAGTGCCTGACGGGCCTGGAGAACAAGACCGTCGACGCCCTGACGACCGACGACTCCATTCTCGCCGGTTACGCCGCGCAGAAGGAGCACGAGGGCAAGTTCAAGCTCGTCGGCCTCAAGCTCAGCGACGAGAACTACGGCATCGGCCTCAAGAAGGGCGACACCGAACTGCTCGGCAAGATCAACGACGCCCTCAAGAAGATGGAGTCGGACGGTTCCTGGCAGAAGGCCGTGACGGCCAACTTCGGTCCGGCCGGCTACAAGAACGAGCCCGCCCCCGCGATCGGCTGACACGGCCCGATCACCGACCAGCAGAGACAGCGGTGACGCGCCGCCGGGACGACCGGCGGCGCGTACCGGAAAGCCAACCTGGGGAGAGCGCGGGGCATCGTGTTCGACTTTCTTGATTCCGGGCGGTACGACCTGCTCGGCGCGTTCTGGGTGACCGTACAGCTCGCCCTTCTTTCCGCGGTCGGTTCCCTGATATGGGGAACGCTGCTGGCCGGGATGCGCGTCAGTCCCGTGCCACTGATGCGTGCCTTCGGCACCGCCTACGTCAACCTCGTGCGCAACACCCCGTTGACGGTGATCATCGTCGGCTGTTCGCTGGGTCTCTACCAGACGCTCGCGATCACGCTCGGCGGCCAGGATTTCAAGTCGATCGGTTTCCGCCTCGCTGTCCTCGGCCTGGTCGCCTACACCGGCACCTTCGTCTGTGAGGCCCTGCGCTCCGGCATCAACACCGTGCCGGTCGGACAGGCCGAGGCGGCCCGCGCGCTGGGCCTGAGTTTCTTCCAGGTGCTGACGCTGATCGTGCTCCCCCAGGCGTTCCGTTCCGTTGTCGCGCCCCTCGCGAACGTACTGATCGCCCTGACCAAGAACACCACGGTGGCCGCCGCGATCAGCGTCGCGGAAGCCGCCGCGCTGATGAAGACGATGATCGAGAACGAGGCCGACGCGCTCTTCGCCGTATTCGCGGTGTTCGCCTTCGGATTTGTTGTTCTCACCCTTCCGATGGGCCTGATCCTCGGCTGGGTCAGCAAGCGAGTGGCGGTGAAACGATGAGTGCCACCAACGTCCTCTACGACGTCCCGGGACCCGGCGCCAAGCGGCGCAACATCATCTACACGATCGTGTTTCTCGCCGTCCTCGGACTGGCGGTCTGGTGGGTCCTTTCCACCATGGCCGACAAGAACCAGCTGGCGTCCGAGAAATGGAGTCCGTTCGTCACGGATTCCCGGGTCTGGACGACCTATCTGCTGCCCGGCCTCGGGGTGACCCTCCAGGCGGCGGCGCTGTCCGTCGTGATAGCCCTGCCGCTCGGCGCGCTGCTCGGTATCGGCCGGCTCTCCGACCACCGCTGGGTCCGGGTGCCGGTGGGCGTGGTCGTCGAGTTCTTCCGCTCGATCCCCGTGCTGATCATGATGGTCTTCGCGAGTCAGCTGTACGTGCAGTTCACCGACATCCCGTCGGACAGCAGGCCGTTGTACGCGGTGGTGACGGGCCTGGTGCTGTACAACGCGTCCGTCATCGCGGAGATCGTCCGGGCCGGCATCCTCTCGCTCCCGTACGGGCAGACCGACGCCTCGAAGGCGATAGGGATGCGCAAGGGCCAGGCCATGACGTACGTCCTGCTGCCGCAGGCGGTCACGGCGATGCTGCCCGCCCTGGTCAGCCAGCTGGTCGTGATCGTCAAGGACACCGCGCTCGGCGGCGCGCTGCTCGGCCTCCAGGAACTGCTCTCGCAGAACCGCACCATCACCGCGAACTACGGCGCCAACACCATCGCCGCGTTCACCGTCATCGCCCTGCTCTACATCGTCCTCAACTTCGTGCTCACGACGTTCGCGGGCTGGCTGGAGAAGCGGCTCCGCACGGCGAAGAAGAGCACGGGCGCGGTTCTCGGGGCGGGCGACGCGGATCTGGCCAACGGTCCGGGCGCGTCGAAGTCGGCCACCGGAATCTGAGGCCGACAGCGCCTCAAGTCCAGCAGCATCCGAGTCCAGCAGCGTCCCGGCCGGGGCGGCGGCGCCCTCACCGGGCGCGCGCCGCCCCGGTCGTCGCTTGACGGGGGCACCCCCAATAGGTTGCATACGTTCTGTGATCGCGTACCGGGCTCCAACCGCCACTGACCGCAGGACCGTACGGGCCGGAGGAGTCGCGCCGTGGACCCGGTGATCGTGGCGGGCGCGGGCCCCGTGGGGCTCGCCCTCTCCCTCGCCCTCGCCGCCCAGGGCGTCCCCAGCGTCGTCCTGGACGAAGGGTCCGGTACGGACGACCCGCGCCCGGCCCGTACCGTCGTCCTGCGCTCCGACACCGCCTCCTTCGCCGAGCGCCTCGGCTGCACCACCCTGCGTGACGAGGGAGTCCACTGGGTGGGCTGGCGGTCACTGAGGCGCAAGCAACTGATGCGACAGCAGCCGCTCGGTGAGGACGGCGGCCCGGCCCCGCTGCACATCCCCCAGCACGCGCTGGCCCGCGGGCTGCGCGAGGCCATCGCGGACCAGCCGCTAGTACGGGTCGTGACCGGCAACCGCCTCGACTCGCTGGAGCAGGACGCGCGCGGGGTCAGCGTGCACACCCGCGGCCCCGGGGCGACCTGGTGGCGCGGCAGTCACCTGGTGGGCTGCGACGGCGCCCGGTCCACCGTCCGCAAACTGCTCGGGGTCCGCTTCCCCGGCCGTACGGGGGTCGAGCGCCACGCCGTC
This sequence comes from Streptomyces sp. NBC_01317, assembly GCF_035961655.1. Lineage (NCBI taxonomy): Bacteria > Bacillati > Actinomycetota > Actinomycetes > Kitasatosporales > Streptomycetaceae > Streptomyces > Streptomyces sp. NBC_01317. Next base: position 2,234,134 of record NZ_CP108393.1, read on the forward strand.
GCCGCGCTGCGCGCCGACCTGCCCTGGCCCGGGGAGGCCGTACTGCACCGGCAGCCGCCGTGGCGCTCCGGCGGCGCGGAGGTCTCCGCCCGCCCCCTGCCGGACGGTGTGTGGCGGCTCGACTGGCTGCTGCCCTCGCGGGACGAGTTGGTCACCCCCGACGCGCTGATCGCCCGTTTACGGGACACCCTGGCCGGCTGGTGCGGCGAGACCCCGCCGTACGAACTGCTCGACACCGGCGTCTACACCCTGCACCACCGGCTGGCCAAGCGCTGGCGAGTGGGCCGCGCGTTCCTCGCCGGGGACGCGGCGCACCTGCTCGGCGCCGTGGGCACGCAGGGGCTCGACGAAGGGCTGCGGGACGCCGACAACCTCGCCTGGAAGCTGGCCCACGCCTGGCATCACGGCGCGTCCGACACCCTGCTCGACAGCTACCAGGCGGAGCGGCGCACGGCCGTGGCCGCACGGCTGCGCGCCGCCGACCAGTCGCTGCCGATACTGCGCGGCGGCGGGGGGCTGAGGACGTATCTCCCGGGGGGCGTACGCGGGCACGACACGCTGCTCTCGGACGGACATCTGGGCTTCGGGCCGTTGGGAGCACCGCCGGCCTATCCGCACTCCCCCCTCGCGCCTCCGCACTCCGAGGCGCACACGGCGGTCGGCACGGCCCCCGGCGCGCCGGTCGACAACGTACGGGTGACGGCGCCGGACGGGACGACCGCCGGGCTGCGGGACCGGCTGGGGCGGGGACGGCTGCTCGTCGTGCTCGTCGCGCCGGGCACCGGGGTGTGGGACCGGCGGCACTGGCTGACGGCGGGGGTCATGCCCCGGTTGGCGGCGGCGGTGACGGCTCTGCCGGTACGGGCTGAGCTGCTGGTCACCGAGGGCTATCCGGGCGCGTCGGCGCACAGCGTGCTGCTGGTACGGCCGGACGGCCATCTGGTGGCGGCCTTCGGCGGGGTGCGCCCCGCCGCGCTGTACGAGGCGGCCGACGCGGCACGCGGGGGTGACCCGGCGGCGGCCGGCGCCCCGTCCGTACCGTCCCCGGCCCCGCCCTCGAAGCCCTCCGCGCCGTCGTCACCGGCGGCTCCTGACCACACCTTGAACATCAATTGACCGTCCACGGGCTCACATGGTGTACTCCGAAACGTGACTGACACCGATGTGCGCCTGTGGCGGAGGGTCCATATGGACCTGGTCCGCTACGCGGGCTGCGTCTGTCGCCCGTCCTGCTGATTCGCCGTTTTTCCGTGCGCCGCCGTGCCTCAGGCGGCAGTGCTTCCCGCGAACTTCTTCAGGACGGTCACCCGATGTCTTCACCCGTACGTTCCTCCGCGCCCGCACAGCCCGCCGACGGCTCTTCCACCGCGTCGGCGGCCGTCGCCACCGCGGAGATCCCCGCTCCCGCACCTTCCGGCGCCGCACCTTCCGGCGTCTCGTCTCGCACGCCGGCCGGCGCCTCGCGCCCCGGTCCCACGGCCGCCGAACTGCTCGACTTCGTCCGCCGTGCCGCCGCCGACACCGAGCTGATCGCGACGCTCCCCCTCGATCCCGAGGGCCGTACCTGGATCCGGCTGGAAGGGCCCGCGGGCAGCGAGGCCTGGCTGATCGGCTGGCCGCCCGGCACGGGCACGGGCTGGCACGACCACGGCGGTTCGCACGGCGCGCTCGCCACGGCGGCGGGGACGCTCAAGGAGGATTCGCTGGCGGCCCGGCTGCCCACCGAGGGCTGGAAGACACTGGAGCTGGCCGACGGGGTGGACCGCGAGCGGCAGCTGACGGCGGGCGTGGGCCGGGCGTTCGGCAAGCACCATGTGCACGAGGTACGGAACGAGTCGGAGAGCGAGCACGCCGTTTCCGTACACGCGTACTACCCGCCGCTGCCGATGATAAGGCGTTACAGCCGCAACGGCGCCGTCCTCCGGCTGGAGCAGGTCGAGGGTCCGGAGGACTGGCAGTGAGCGCCACCCATGCCACCAACGCCTCCAACGGCGACAACGCGGCGATAGCCACCGGGTCCACGACCGCCGGCGCCGGTGAGCGGGTCGGGATCGACGAACTGCTGGAGCGGGTCCGCGAGGGGCTCGACCGGGTGGAGGCCCGGGAGGCCTTCGAGGCCGCCGGGAGCGGCGCCCTGCTGGTGGACATCCGCTACCAGGCCCTGCGCGAACGGGACGGGCTGATCCCCGGGGCGCTCGTCGTGGAGCGCAACGAACTGGAGTGGCGTCTCGACCCGCAGGGCAGCCACCGGGCGGCGGAGGCCACGAGCCATGACCTGCGGGTGGTGGTGATCTGCAACGAGGGGTACGCGTCAAGCCTCGCCGCGGTGTCGCTGCGGCAACTGGGACTCCATCGCGCGACCGACCTCGTCGGGGGCTTCCAGGCGTGGAAGGCCGAGGGGCTGCCGGTCACCCCGTGAAGTGGCGGGCGGGATCGGGTCCGGCCCGACCGGGTCTCCCTGCCGGTTCGCCTGCGGGCCGGCTGATTCCCCGGCCGGCCCGCCCCCTCCTCCCCGCTACCGGGCGGCGACCACCTCCACCGGCCGGGCCCTCAGTGCGGACCTGCCGGGCAGTGCGGTCGCCACCAGCGCGAGCAGCGCGGCGGCGCCGACGACGGCCCCGTACAGCAGCGGTCGTACCGAGGGACCCGCCCCGCCCGTCATCCCGGCGCTGAACGCGGTCAGGACGGCGAGGGAGATGCCCGTGCCGAGCACGGTGGCGGTCAGCAGGAGCGTGAGTGCCTCGGCGCGCAGCATCCGCAGGACCTGGCGGCGCGTGCCGCCGGCCAGGCGGAGCATCGCGAACTCCCTGATCCGCTCCGAGACCGACATGGCGAGCGTGTTGACGACGGCGATCGCGGTGAAGGCCAGCACCAGCCCCATGGCGAGGAAGTTGACCTCGGCGTTGGCCTGCCCCCGTTCCGCCTGGAGACGGTCGGCACCGGCCGGATCGAGGACGCTCACGCCGGGGAACCCTGCGACGGCCGCGCTCAGCGCCGTCCGCTCCCGCTCCCGGCCCGCGCCTCCTGAGACGTCACCCGCGACGAGGACCGTCGTGGCGAGCGGGTTGTCCATATGACCGGCCAACAGGTCGTGCGCGACGGTCAGATCGCCGAAGCCGAGACCGCGTCCGTAGACGGCGGAGACGGTGAGGGCGGCCGGCGTACCGTCGCCGAGCGTCAGCCGCAGGCGGGAACCCACCCGCAGGTCCAGCTGATCGGCGGCGAGTTCGCTGACGGCCACCGTGTCCGGGCCGAACCCCTTGAGCGAGCCGTGGAGCAGGTCCGGGTCCCAGGTCCGGTCCAGTCCTGCGGGGGTGACGCCCTGGGCCGCGTACTTGTCGAGACCGACGCGGACCGTGGTCCGCACCACCTCCGTGACCGCCGTGACGCCCGGGACCTCACGGACCTGTTCGGCCGCTTCCGACGGGACCCCCGGTCCCCCGGAGGTGAGCACCCAGCCGGCCAGGGTCCCTTCGCGGGCCTGCGCCCGGGCGGCGTCCTCCAGCGTCGGCTGGACGAAGAGGACGGTGCAGGTCATCCCGATCAGCAGGGCCAGCGGGGTGACGGCGGCGGCCATCCGGGTGGCATGCGCGCGGATGTTCGCGGCGGCGAGCCCGCCGCCGGGCCCGGCGAGCCGGAGGGGGACGGCGAGCGGCACCATGACCGCCCTCAGGAGCGGCGGGCCGAGCAGGGAGACGGCCGTGGCCAGGACCACAACGGCCAGGAACGTCACGGGGGTCGACGCGGGTTCGGTGCGCAGCGTGCTGAGCACGACGACGAGGACCACCCCGCCGGCCAGCAGGATCAGTCCGGCGGTCAGCCGGCCCCAGGCGGGACGGGTGCGCTCGACGGCGGCTTCGGCCATCGCCTCCGCCGGGCGGATCCGGGTGATGCGGCGGCCGGAGATCCGGGCCGCCGCCCAGGCCCCGAGGACGGTGACGGCGATGGCGGCGAAGGCCGGGAAGACGCTGGTGACGCGCTCCAGGGTGGCCGGTACGGCGCCCAGGGCGACGAAACGGCCGTGGAGCCAGGCCCCGAGGGGCAGTCCGGCCAGAGCACCGACCACTCCGGCCGCCGCGCCGACGAGCAGCGCCTCACGGCCGAGCAGGGCGCGGATCTGGCGGGGGGTGGCGGCGATGGCCCGCAGCAGGGCGAGTTCGCGGTGCCGCTGCTGGATGGAGAGGGCGAAGGTGGAGACGACGACGAGGATCGCGACGAGCAGGGACGTACCACCCATCGCGCCGCCCATGGAGATGAGTTTCACCCGGGCGCCGGAGGCGCCGAGGAATTCGACAGGCCCGCGGTCGTCACCGGAGGTGACCTGGGCGGTGGTGCCGTCCAGGGCGCGGGAGAGCGCGGTCTTCAACGCCCCGGTGTCGGTGCCGCGTTCCGGCACCACCGCGATCGCCGTGACCTGCCCCGGCCGGCCCGCCAGCCGCCGGGCCTCGGCGGCGGAGAAGAAGAGCGAGGTCTGCTGTCGTAGGTCGCCGCCTTGGGCGGCGGCGATGCCCGAGACGGTGTAGGTGCGCGGGGCGTGGGTGGACTGGACTGCCAGCCGGTCCCCCGGCCGCAGTCCGGCGCGCCGGGCGAGCGGGCGGTCGATCACCACCTCGTCGGCGGCCTTCGGGGCGCGGCCGTCGACCAGGGTGAAGGGGGTGAGCGCGGCGGACTCCCAGGCGTGGCCGTACGAGGTCCCGTCCGTCGCGTCCGTACCGCCGCTCAACGGCTGGGCGGGGAAGGCCAGTTCCGGTACGGCCGACCGGACGCCGTCGACGGCCGCGACCCGGCCGAGGATCGTGTCGGACAGCCAGGCGCGCTCGGCGACGGGCTTCGCCTTGTGCTTGGTCTTGGTCTCGCCGTCGCCCTTGTGCTTGACCGTCGTCCGGTGGACGTCCTGGTCGGCGGAGACGATCAGCGGCGCGGCGGCGTAGCGCTCGGGGGCGATCCGGCCGCGTAAGCCGGTCTCCAGGAGGGTGCCGCAGGCGGTGATGAGCGCGGCGGCGCACATCAGGGCGGCGAAGGCGCCGAGGAACCCGGCCTTACGGTCCTTGATCGTCTGGAAGGCGTACCGCAGCATCATGACGCGTCCGTCTCGTCGGTGGTACCGGGGACGCCGTGGGAGGGAGCGGGGGCGTCGGGGGCCGGGAAGGCGAGCAGCCGGGTGAGCACGGGACGCGCACCGGGCGGGGTCAGTTCGCCGGCCCGTTTGTAGCGGTCGAGGAGCGCGATGTACTCCTCGAAGAACTCGGCCAGTTCGTCGCGGGTGAGCCGCATCGTGCCGCGCGAGTACGGGAAGGCGTCCGCCCAGTCGCCCAGGGCGTCGCTCTCCCGTTGCAGCCGTTCGAAGAGGTCGAGGTCCGCCGCGTACGCCTGGTGGTTCAACTCGTCCATGAGGAGGCGCATCTCGGGGCTCTGGCGGCTGCGCGGCGGAAACCGCCGGTCGCCGGGGACGGCCCGCCACCAGCGCTCCCTGCGGGGAGTCGCGCCGTCGGTCTCCTCGACGAAGCCGTAACGGGCCAGCTCACGGAGGTGGTAGCTGGTGGCTCCGGTGTTGAGCCCGAGCGCGCGGGCGAGGATCGCCGAGGTCGCGGGCCCGTGCAGGGTCAGCCGTTCGAGTATCTGCTGCCGCCGGGGCTGCGCGAGCGCCTTGAGCGAGGCGAGGTCGGTCATCGCGGGGCGGCGGGGTTCCTGTGCCATGCCGTCCACAGTGCTCTGTGCACATACCTCTGTGCACTGGAGCGACCCCGCGTCTTGGGGGTAGGGCCACCCCTACCCAAGCCCTTCCCCTACCCGAGCCCCCGTCGGTGGAGCTTCTCAGTACAACTCCTCGTCCAGCCCTTCCGTGTCCTCGCCCTCCTCCTCCAGCGCCTGTTTGACCACGCGCAGCGCCATGCCCTCTCCGTACCCCTTGCGGGCCAGCATGCCCGCGAGCCGGCGGAGCCGTTTGTCGCGCTCCAGGCCGCGGGTGGACCGGAGCTTGCGGGCGACCAGTTCGCGGGCGGTCGCCTCCTCCCGCTCGGAGTCGAGCTGTCCGACCGCTTCGTCGATCAGGGTCGCGTCCACGCCTTTGGTCCGCAGCTCACGGGCCAGGGCACGCCGGGCCAGGCCCCGGCCGTGGTGCCGGGACTCCACCCACGCGCCCGCGAACGCGGCGTCGTCGATGAGCCCCACGTCCTCGAAGCGGGAGAGGACTTCTTCCGCCACGTCCTCGGGGATCTCCCGCTTCTCCAGCGCGTCCGCCAGCTGTTTCCGGGTGCGGGGGGTGCCCGTGAGCAGGCGCAGACAGATCGCCCGCGCCCGCTCGGCCGGATCCTGGGGCGGCAGCTCCTGCCCGGCTCCCGACGAGTCCGGGTCGGGGCTGCCGCCCGGCCGGTCCGTTCGCCGCCTCTTCGCATAAGGCATCGGACGAACTAGCTCTTGGCCGCTACTGCCTTGGCCGACTTGGCCTTGGTGGCAGGAGCCGGCACCGACTTCGCCGGGTCCTCGGCCGCGGTGGCCGCACCTGACGCCGTGGCGGAGATCGCCGCCGCGGCCGGCTCGGCGGTGACGGCCGCCGCCTCCGGCCTGACACCGATGCCGAGCTTCTCCAGGATCTTCTTCTCGATCTCGTCGGCGAGGTCGGGATTGTCCTTGAGGAAGTTCCGCGCGTTCTCCTTGCCCTGGCCGAGCTGGTCGCCCTCGTACGTGTACCAGGCGCCGGCCTTCCGTACGAAGCCCTCGTCCACGCCCATGTCGATCAGGCCGCCCTCGCGGCTGATGCCGTGGCCGTACAGGATGTCGAACTCGGCCTGCTTGAAGGGAGGCGCGACCTTGTTCTTGACCACCTTGACGCGGGTGCGGTTGCCGACGGCGTCCGTGCCGTCCTTGAGCGTCTCGATACGGCGGATGTCGAGGCGCACCGACGCGTAGAACTTGAGCGCGCGGCCACCGGTCGTGGTCTCCGGCGAGCCGAACATGACGCCGATCTTCTCGCGGAGCTGGTTGATGAAGATCGCGGTGGTCTTGGACTGGTTGAGCGCGCTGGTGATCTTCCGGAGCGCCTGGCTCATCAGCCGCGCCTGGAGGCCGACGTGCGAGTCACCCATCTCTCCCTCGATCTCCGCGCGCGGCACCAGGGCCGCGACGGAGTCGATGACGATGAGGTCGAGCGCCCCGGAGCGGACCAGCATGTCCACGATCTCCAGCGCCTGCTCGCCGTTGTCCGGCTGGGACAGGATCAGGTTGTCGATGTCGACGCCGAGCTTCTTCGCGTACTCGGGGTCGAGGGCGTGTTCGGCATCGATGAAGGCCACCGTGCCGCCGAGCTTCTGCGCGTTCGCCACCGCGTGCAGCGTGAGGGTCGTCTTTCCGGAGGACTCCGGTCCGTACACCTCCACCACACGGCCGCGCGGCAGACCGCCGACGCCGAGCGCGACGTCGAGCGCGGTCGATCCGGTGGGGATGACCTCGATGGGTTCGTTCGGCCGCTCGCCCAGGCGCATCACCGCGCCCTTCCCGAATTGCCGTTCAATTTGTGCGAGAGCGGCGTCGAGCGCCTTCTCGCGGTCGGTTCCTGCCATGGGTTCCACCCGATTTGCTTGTGTCGATCGCTTCACGTCAAAGACGCTATCCCCTGCCACTGACAACGGGCTCCGGCGCCGTCCCAGCCTGTGGACAAGTCCGCCGGAAACGCCACCGGCCGACCCCGGGAAAACCGGTCCGCGTCCCATCAGAACGGATGTTCGATTTCAGTGTCAAGCACGACACGCCTCCCGTCCCCGGCCCCGCAACTCACTGTCCGGTAGGGGAAGTCGCCAACCGCTGCGTCGGTGCGTGGGAGCCGGGTAGGCGCTCCCACGGGAGGAGCCGGCGGTCGGACCTTCCAGATCTGGCGGATGCGGCGCGGCGGAGGGGGAGATCCTGGTGGAACTGGCAGACGGTCGTGGTGCGTGGATCCCGGACGGTACGGCGGGAGTGGTGGTCGTCCTGCTCATCTCCGCCTTCGTCCTCGGCATGTTCGCCTGGGGAATCTGGAAGACGTACGTCAGGGGGCGGCGCTGATGGCCACCGTCCTGGGAGTGATCCTGATCGTCGTCGGCGCGGGGATCGGCGCGACGGGCCGGCTGGCTTCCCGCACCTACGGACGGAACTCCGCCGGCCGCCGGACCGGGATCTGGCTGCTCTTCCTCACCGTGGGGGTGGGCGTGGCCTCAGCCGGCTTCGCCCTTGTCTGACGGCACCCACCGGCCCCGCGACGGCCGCGAACCGGGCCCGGGTCGGACGGGGTGTCCCGGGGCTGGGCGTGGAGGACCGCCGCGAGTCCCGCCACCACCAGGGCCGCGGCGGCGAGATGGACGCCGGTGAAGCCGGCCCGGCCCAGGACCGCGCCGCCCACGGCGGAGCCCGCCGCGATGCCGGTGTTGAACACGGAGATGTTGACCGCCCCGGCGAGCTGCGCCCCGGGACCGGCCCGCCGGTCCACACCCGCCTGCGCGGCGGTGCTGAACGCGCTGAACGCCGCGGACCAGACCAGGGCCGTGAGCCAGGTCAGGGCCGGACCGGTCATCACCGCGGGGACCACGCCCAGGCACAGGGCGAGCGTGACCGCCGCGACCAGCAGGGTGCGGCGGGTACGGCGGTCCGCGCCCGCACCACCGGCCGCGTTGCCGAGCGTGGCGGCCACGCCGCCGGTGAGCAGCAGGAGGGCCGCCGTGGCCGGGCCGAGGTCCGTACGGCGGGTCAGGAGGACGACGAAGTACGTGGACGCCGTGTAGTGGCCCGCCGTGACAGCGGCGTTGCCCACGAAGGTGTACGGCATCCGCCCCCGGACCAGCGCCGCCAGCTGCGCCTTCGTACCGGACGGTGAGGCGGGAGCCGAAGGCGGGCCGGGGGTGGAGGGCACCAGCAGCCTCGCCGCGAACAGCACGGCCGCCCCCAGGGCCGCCAGCCCGCCGTACACCCCGCGCCACCCCACGACGTCCCCCAGCAGCGTGCTCGCCGGGACGCCGACGACGCCGGAGACCGTGATGCCGCCGAAGACGACGGCCACCGCACGGCCCCGCCGCTCGGGGCCCACCAGCGCCGTCGCCGTGCCGAGCGCCGTCACGGCGTAGACGGCGGCCGCCGCACCGGTGAACGCCCGCGCGGCGAGCAGGAGAGGGAACCCGGCGGCCACAGCGGTCACACCGTTCCCCACGGCGAGCGCGCCCAACGCGCCGAGCAGCACCTGCCGTCGAGGCGCCCTCCTCAGGACAAGGGTGAGTAGGGGCCCCGCCACCACCACCGCCAGCGCGTACACGGAGACGAGCGTGCCCGCCGCACCGACGGAGACCGCCAGGTCGGCGCCGATGGCGGGGAGCAGCCCCGCGATTCCCAGCTCACTCGTGCCCACCACCGACGCGCCGAGGGCGAGCACGGTCAGAGTCGGCAACACACGCGTACGTGGACACGAGTCGGCGTTCTCGGAAGAGGACGAAGAAGAACACACGCGGGACACCCCTGGGTGACGGTCCGGAGGCGCGCACCACCGATCGGGCGCGCGCGGTAAGCCGCACGGCGAAGGGGGGAGGGTGTCGCTGAACGCGGGCGGCGCGACGGCTCAGTGGCCGCGCGGCGCGAACATGAGAACGGCCATGCCGACCAGGCAGATCGACGCACCGGTGATGTCGTAACGGTCCGGGCGGTAGCCGTCGGCGACCACGCCCCACAGGATCGATCCTGCCACGAAGACGCCGCCGTACGCCGCCAGGATCCGGCCGAACTGCCCGTCCGGCTGGAGGGTCGCCGCGAAGCCGTACAGGCCGAGCGCGATGACGCCGGCGCCGATCCAGATCCAGCCCTTGTGCTCGCGCACCCCCTGCCAGACGAGCCAGGCTCCACCGATCTCGAACAGCGCGGCAACCACGAACAGGGCGAGCGAACGCGCTACGTACACGGATGCGGGACTTTCTCTCGGGGTGTCACGACCCAGCATGCACGGCGGGCGATCCGGCCGTACCACCCGGGTCGGCCTCGGCGGACGGACTCACCCGCTCACCGCCGCCGCCCCAGCCTCCTGCGCCTCGCCCACCCCAGGACCGCCCCGCCGCCGCGCGGCCGCGTGCCGTGCACCCTCGGGTCGTCCATCACCGCGTACCGCTTCACGTACGCCCCCAGGAACGCCTGGAGCGTGGCGATCGCCGGGATCGCGATCAGCGCGCCGACCGCGCCCAGCAGGGCCGTACCCGCGATGACCGAGCCGAAGGCCACCGCCGGGTGGATGTCGACGGTCTTGGCGGTGAGCTTGGGCTGGAGGACGTAGTTCTCGAACTGCTGGTAGAGCAGCACGAATCCGAGCACCCAGAGCGCGTACCAGGGGGCCACGGTGAAGGCGATCAGCATCGGCAGGGCGCCCGCCAGATACGTACCGATGGTCGGGATGAACTGCGACACCAGCCCCACCCACACCGCGAGCACCGGCGCGTACGGCACCCCCAGGGTCGCCAGCAGGACGTAGTGGGCGACCCCCGAGATGAGGGCCATCAGCCCGCGGGAGTAGATGTAGCCGCCGGTCTTCTCGACCGCGATCTCCCACGCGCGCAGCACCTCGGCCTGCTTGGCGGGCGGCAGGACGGAGCACAGTCCGCGCCGCAGCCGGGGGCCGTCGGCCGCGAAGTAGAACGAGAACAGGAAGATCGTCAGCAGTCGGAACAGCCCGCCGAGCACGGTGGTGGAGACGTCGAGCACCCCGGTGGCGCTGTTCTGGACGTACCGCTGGAGCCAGTCGGAGTGCAGGAGGCTGTCCTGGACCGCGACCCGGGACAGCTCGGTGTGGAAGTTCTCGTTGAGCCAGTTGATCAGCGAGTCGAGGTACGCGGGGAAGGACTCGACGATCTGGATGATCTGGCCGGCCAGTATCGAGCCGAGCATCACGACGAAGCCGACGCTCGCGACCACCACACCGAAGAAGACCAGGAACGTGGCGAGTCCACGCCGCATCCCGCTCGACGCCATGCGGCTGACGGCCGGTTCGACCGCCAGCGCCAGGAAGAACGCGATCAGTACGTTGATCAGCAGTCCGATGAGCTGATGGAACGCCCAACTGCCCAGCTGGAAACAGGCGACGAGTCCCAGCGCCAGGATCATGGCGCGCGGCAGCCAATGGGGCATACGGGCCCGGCCGTCGTCGCTCCCGTCCCGGACGCCCCCACCGGCACCGGCGAGCGCCGGGACGGGGGATCGGGAGGAGGAGGGCGAGGGGGACGGAATCGGCGGATGTACGCCCTGCGGGGTCTCGTCTGTCGGTGCCACTGGCCAAGTGTCGCCTACCGCCGGGACGTCCCGTCCCACCGAGGACGACGAGGCGCCGCCACGGCCGGTTCGTTCATCCGCGCGTCAGCACAACGCGATCGAATCGTGACGCGGTGCGAGCTACGCGCGTGAGGCACGGGTGCCCCCCGATCCGCCTCACCGCTTCTCCGCCGGGATGTCCATCGCGGCGCAGACCGCCCGCCACACGTCCTTCGTCTCCCAGCCCGCCTCAAGCGCGCCGTACACCGTACGACCCCCCAGCTCGGCCATCACATGATCGCGGGCGAAGGACTCGGCGTACGCGACGCCGAAGTGGTCCGCCATCCGCTCCCAGAAAATCGTCAAGCGCATGGCACCAGTATCGCGCCCCTGCCGGCTCAGCCTCCCAGGGCCCGTACCCCCGCCGTGACCAGCACCGCCGCCCCCACGACCACCAGGAAGGGGGCACGCAGGACCAGCGCGAGCGCCGCCGCCGCGAGTCCCGCGCCCCGCGCGTCCACGACGAGCGAGCCGTCGAGACTGAACGTCTGCTGCGCGGTGAGCGCGGCCAGGAGGGCGACGGGGAGCAGCGCGGCGAGCTTCTGTACGAGAGGTCGTTCGAGCGCCCCCTCGGGCACCAGCAGACCCACCAGCTTGACGAGATAACAGCCCACGGCTGTCACCCCGATGGCGATCCAGATGTTCAACGCCCTGCTTCCTTTCTGCGGCCGTGCACACCTTGGACGTAGAGCGCGGCGGGCGCGGCCAGCGCCGCGACCAGGACGGGGACACCGCCGGGCAGCACCGGCAGGAAGCCCAGCCCGAGGACGACGGCCAGACCCGCGACCGTCCGCTCGGTCGCCGTCCGCAGCATGGGAGCCAGCAGCGCGAGGAAGACGGCGGGTCCTGCCGCGTCGAGGCCCCACGCGTCGGTGTCCCCCAGGGCCTCGGCGCCGAGCGCCCCGGCGAGCGTGGTGAGGTTCCAGAGGACGTAGAGGCTGAGTCCGGTGACGGTGAAGCCGATCCTGGCGCCGCGCCGGGTGGGCTGGGCGAGGGCGACCGCCGTGGTCTCGTCGATGACCCACTGGGCGGCGAAGGGCCGTACGGGACCGGGCAGCCGCAGCAGCTGCGACAGCCTGAGTCCGTAGAACGCGTTGCGTACACCGAGGAAAAACGCGCCGGCCGCTGCGGTCAGCGGATTGCCGCCCGCCGCCAGGGCTCCGACCAGGGCGAACTGGGAGGCGCCGGTGAAGACCAGCAGGCTGAGCGCGCAGCTCTGGAGGACGGTGAGGCCCGCGCCGGCGGAGGTGACGCCGAAGGCGAAACCGGAGAGCCCGACGGCGATCCCGACCCCCAGCGCGTCGCGGACGACGGCCCGGTCGGACTTCGGCCCGGGGACGGGTTGCCCGGTGGTGGGCGCCGGTGTGTCGGTGCCTGACGTGCCCGGCCTGTCCGACGTACTCGATCTGCCTGACGTGCCCGGTCCGTCCGACGTGCCCTGGGGGCCGTCCGGCGTCGCGGGCCAGGGTGCGGATGCTGTCTGATCTGCCACGTCCCGGACGCTACGGGGGCGGGACGCGGTCGTCTTGTACGTTCTTGCGCCGACCGTACAAGATCACCCTCGCGCTCACCGTACGGGCCGCCGCTCCCTGCTGTAGGCGCCCGGCGGCACGCCGACGATGCGGGTGAAGTGCCGGTTGAGGTGCGGCTGGTCGGAGAAGCCGACGGCGACGGCCGCCTCCGCCGGGGCGGTGCCCGCGTCCAGGAGACGGCGGGCCCGCCGCACACGCGCGTCGGTCAGCCAGGTGTGCGGAGGCAGGCCGTACGAGTCCCTGAACGCCCTCAGCAGCGCGAACGGACCGGTCCCGAGGTCCGCCGCGAGCCGCTCCAGGGAGGGCGGGTCGGCCATCCGCTCCTCCAGCACGGCACGCGCGCGTGCCGCGATCCCGGCCCCCGCGCCCCGTACCTGCCGCTGCTGGAGCGTGCCGCCGTTGAGCCGCAGGAGGCGGGTCACGGCGACCCGCAGCAGGGTGTCGGCGGCCAGGGCGTTGCCCTCGTCGGCCGCGCGGAGCACCTGGTGCACCAACCGGACGGTGTACGGGTCGTCGAAGACCGGGGCCGTGAAACCGGGGGTCCCGCGGATCGTCGTCGTCTCGGCCGCGATGGCGGCGACCACGTCGGCCGACGGGTAGACGGCCCCGTACTGCCAGCCCTCGGGATCCTGGGCGTGGCCGGTGTGCGGCGTCTCGGGGTTGACCAGCGCGAGGGACCCGGGTCCGGCGTACTGGTCGCCACCGCCGTGGTGGAAGATCTCGACGCCCTCGGTGATCGCGGCGATGACAAACGTCTCGTGGGTGTGCCGGAGGAACGTCTTGTGGATGTAGTGCGCACGCAACAGGTCGACCCCCGGCAGGTCGGCGTAGTTCCAGTGCCGTGCCCGCTCCCGTGCCACCATGCCCCCATTCTGCCGTCGCGCGGCAGCAGCACGAACGGCGCAGCGGGGCCGTTTCCCCAGCTCCGGGCGATTGTCAGTGGCCGGGTGCACGATAGGTGGCATGGCACGTACCGCGCTCGACTCCTTCTCCCCCGCGACCCGCGCCTGGTTCACGGGGGCCTTCCCCGCGCCCACCGCGGCGCAGGAGGGGGCCTGGCGCGCCATCCAGGAGGGCTCGGACGTGCTGGTCGTCGCCCCGACCGGCTCCGGCAAGACGCTCGCCGCCTTCCTCGCCGCCCTCGACCAGCTGGCGTCGAAGCCGCCGCCCGCCGAGGCACGGAAGCGCTGCCGGGTGCTGTACGTGTCGCCGCTCAAAGCCCTCGCCGTGGACGTGGAGCGCAATCTGCGCAGCCCGCTCACCGGTATCAGGCAGGAGTCCGTACGGCTCGGCCTGCCGGAGCCCGAGGTGCGGGTCGGTATCCGCTCCGGGGACACCCCGGCCGCCGAGCGCAGGACGCTGGCGACGAAACCGCCGGACATCCTCATCACGACCCCCGAATCGCTGTTCCTGATGCTCACGTCCGCCGCCAGGGACGCGCTCGCCGGGATCGAGACGGTGATCCTGGACGAGGTGCACGCCGTCGCCGGGACGAAGCGGGGGGCGCATCTCGCGCTCTCCCTGGAGCGGCTGGACGAGCTGCTGCCGCGCCCGGCCCGCCGTATCGGTCTCTCCGCGACGGTCCGTCCGGTGGAGGAGGTCGCCCGCTACCTCTCCCCGCAACGCCGGGTGGAGATCGTCCAGCCCCCGTCCGGCAAGGAGTTCGACCTGTCCGTCGTCGTACCGGTCGAGGATCTGGGCGAGCTGGGCGGCTCTCCCGCGACCGACACGAACGACGCCGAGAAGCCCTCGATCTGGCCGCATGTGGAGGAGCGGATCGCCGATCTTGTCCAGTCCCACCGCTCGACGATCGTCTTCGCCAACTCCCGCCGCCTCGCGGAGCGCCTGTGCAACCGGCTGAACGAGATCGCGTACGAACGGGCGACAGGGGAGGCGATGCCCCAGGCGCACTCCCCCGCCGAGGTGATGGCCCAGTCGGGCGCGGCGCAGGGCGCGCCGCCGCTGCTCGCGCGGGCGCATCACGGCTCGGTGTCCAAGGAGCAGCGCGCGCAGGTCGAGGAGGATCTCAAGGCGGGCCGGCTGCCCGCCGTCGTGGCCACGTCCAGCCTGGAGCTGGGTATCGACATGGGCGCGGTGGACCTGGTGATCCAGGTCGAGTCGCCGCCCTCGGTCGCCTCCGGCCTCCAGCGCGTCGGACGGGCGGGCCACCAGGTGGGGGCGGTCTCCACGGGGGTGGTCTTCCCCAAGTACCGGGGCGATCTGGTGCAGGCGGCGGTGGTCACGGAGCGAATGCGCAGCGGCTCCATCGAGGCGCTGCGGGTCCCGGCCAATCCGCTGGACGTCCTGGCGCAACAGCTGGTCGCGATCGTCGCCCTGGACACCCGGCAGGCCGACGACCTGCTGGCGCTGGCCCGCCGGGCCGCGCCGTTCGCCTCCCTGCCCGAATCGGCCTTCACCGCCGTACTGGACATGCTCGCCGGGCGCTATCCGTCGGACGCCTTCGCGGAGCTGCGTCCGCGTGTGGTGTGGGACCGCGTGGCCGGTACGGTCACGGGCCGCCCGGGGGCGCAGCGCCTGGCCGTCACCTCCGGGGGCACCATCCCGGACCGTGGCCTGTTCGGCGTCTTCCTGGCCGGGTCCGACCCGAAGAAGGGCGGCGGGCGGGTCGGTGAGCTGGACGAGGAGATGGTGTACGAATCGCGGGCGGGCGATGTCTTCACGCTCGGCACGTCGTCGTGGCGCATCGAGGACATCACCCGCGACCGGGTGCTCGTCACCCCCGCGCCGGGCGCCCCGGGCCGGCTGCCCTTCTGGAAGGGCGACCAGCTGGGCCGACCGCTGGAGCTGGGGCGCGCGGTGGGCGCGTTCCTGCGTGAGGTCGGCGCGCTCTCCGAGGAGGACGCCCGGCTGCGGCTGATGACGGCGGGCCTCGACCACTGGGCGGCGGGCAACCTGCTGGCGTATCTGGACGAGCAGCGCCGGGCCTGCGGTCACGTCCCGGACGACCGGACGATCCTCGTCGAGCGCTTCCGGGACGAGCTGGGCGACTGGCGGGTGGTGATCCACTCCCCGTTCGGTGCCCAGGTGCACGCTCCCTGGGCGCTGGCGCTCGGCGCCCGCCTCGCCGAGCGGTACGGGATGGACGCGCAGGTCATGCACGCGGACGACGGCATCGTGCTGCGCCTGCCCGACGCCGACCTGATGGGTCTCGACCTGCTCGACGCGGACCTCGGCGACCTCAACCATCCGGGCGCGACGGGCGCGACGGGTGCGGGCGGGTCCGGCGGCCCCGGCAAGGAGCGCGACCGCCTCGACACGACCTTCGACAGCGCCCAGGCGCCCGTCGGAGCCGCCGATGTGGCCTTCGACCGGGGCGAGATCAGCGGACTCGTCACCGAACAGGTCGGCGGCTCCGCGCTGTTCGCCTCCCGCTTCCGTGAATGCGCGGCGCGGGCGCTGCTGCTGCCGCGCCGCAGCCCCGGCAAGCGCACCCCGCTGTGGCAGCAGCGCCAGCGCGCCGCCCAACTCCTCCAGGTGGCCAGCGAGTTCGGCTCGTTCCCGATCGTGCTGGAGGCCGTCAGGGAGTGCCTCCAGGACGTGTTCGACGTGCCGGGTCTCACAGAACTGATGGGGGACATCGAGTCCAGGAAGGTCCGGCTGGTCGAGGTCACCACCACCGAGCCCTCCCCCTTCGCCCGCTCCCTGCTCTTCGGCTATGTCGCCCAGTTCCTGTACGAGGGCGACTCCCCGCTCGCCGAGCGGCGCGCGGCCGCGCTGTCCCTGGACTCCCGGCTGCTGGCCGAGCTGCTGGGCCAGGCCGAGCTGCGCGAACTGCTCGACCCGGACGTCCTCACCGAGCTGGAGCGCGAACTCCAGTGGCTGACCGAGGACCGCCGTATCAAGGACGTGGAGGGGGTCGCCGACCTCCTGCGGGTCCTCGGGCCGCTCACGGACGCCGAGTTGGCCGAGCGCGGCGCGCGGGCGCCCTGGGCCGGGGAGCTGGCCGAGGCCCGCCGGGCCATCCGGGTCCGCGTCGGCGGAGCCGACCACTGGGCGGCGATCGAGGACGCGGGCCGGCTGCGGGACGCGCTGGGCACCGCCCTGCCCGTCGGCGTCCCCGAGGCGTTCACCGAGCCGGTCAAGGACCCCCTGGGCGATCTCCTCGCCCGCTTCGCCCGTACGCACGGCCCGTTCACCTCGTCCCAGGCCGCCGCGCGCTTCGGCCTCGGCGCGGCGGTCACGGACGGCGCGCTGCAACGCCTCGCGGCCGGCGGCCGGGTCGTCCAGGGCGAGTTCCACCCCTCGGGCATCGGCCAGGAGTGGTGCGACGCCACGGTCCTGCGCCGGCTGCGCCGCCGCTCGCTGGCCGCCCTGCGCCAGGAGCTGGAGCCGGTCGCGCCCGCCGCGCTCGCCACCTTCCTCCCCCAGTGGCAGCACCTGGGCAGCCACAGCCTGCGCGGGATCGACGGACTCGCCCGCGCCGTGGAGCAGTTGCAGGGCGCGCCGGTCCCGGCCTCGGCCCTGGAGCGGCTGATCCTGCCGTCCCGGGTCAGCGGCTACACCCCGGCGCTGCTGGACGAACTGACCACCACGGGCGAGGTGCTGTGGGCGGGCGCGGGCGCGCTCCCCGGCAAGGACGGCTGGGTCTCGCTCCACCTCGCCGACACGGCCCCGCTGTTGCTGGCGCCCCCGCACCCCCTGGAGCTGAGCGCCCTCCACGAATCCGTCCTCACGATCCTCTCGGGCGGCTACGGCCTGTTCTTCCGCCAGATCGCCGACCAGGTCCGCGCCACCACCCACCCGGACGCGGCCGATCCGCACCTGGCCGACGTCCTCTGGGACCTGTCCTGGTCCGGCCGGCTCACCAACGACACCCTCGCGCCCCTGCGCGCGCTGCTCGGCTCGGGCCGCACGGCGGGTTCCACCGCCCACCGGGCCAGGCGCGCCGTCCCGCGCGGACGGTACGGCTCGCTCACGACGGCCGCGCGGACCGCGTCGCGCACGGGCCCGCCGACGGTCAGCGGACGCTGGTCGCTGCTCCCCGCCCCGGAGCCGGACCGTACGCACCGCGTGCACGCGCTGGCCAGGACCCTCCTCGACCGCCATGGCGTGGTGACCCGGGGCGCGGTCGCCGCGGAAGGGGTCGAGGGCGGCTTCTCCGCCGTGTACCGCGTCCTGTCGGCCTTCGAGGACAGCGGACAGGCCCGCCGCGGCTATGTCGTGGAGGGCCTGGGCGCGGCCCAGTTCGCGATGGACGGCGCGGTCGACCGGCTCCGCGCGGCGGCGACGGCCCGCGACCGCGGGGAATCCGGCGCGGCGCCCCGGGCCGTGGTCCTGGCGGCCGCGGACCCCGCCAACGCGTACGGGGCGGCGCTGCCCTGGCCCGAGCCCCCGGACGGCGCCGGGCACAAGCCAGGCCGGAAAGCCGGCTCCCTGGTCGTCCTGGTCGACGGCGAGCTGACGCTGTACATGGAACGGGGTGGCAAGACCCTCCTGGCCTGGCCGAAGGACCCGGACGACCCGGCCCTCACCGCGGCGGCCCAGGCCCTGGCGGGAGCGGCCCGCGCGGGAGCCCTCGGCACGATCACGGTGGAGCGGGCGAACGGCGCCCCGGCCCTGACGTCCCCCCTGGGCCGCACCCTGGAGACGGCGGGCTTCCACGCCACCCCGAGGGGCCTGCGCCTACGCGCCTGAGTCCCCGCCCCGGCGCCGTGAGGAGGACACCCCGGCGGAACGTACCGACTCGGACCCCCGTACCGACTCGGACCCCCCGGCAGCCGTACGGGACGCGGCATGCACCGGCAGCAGACTCAGCCCCCAGCCCCCCGCCGCCACCGCCCCCTCGACGAAGCCGGTGTGCTCGGGCGCCAGCACGAGCCGCAGGACCGCCCACCACCACAGCCCGCCCAGCGCGACCGTCGGCAGAAGGATCCATCGCCTCGCCATAGCCGCCGCTGCCTCCTCCGCCCGCCCCAGGACCACCCGGCCTCCGGTCGTCTCAGAAGTCTCCCCCGCCCAGCCCTACCCCGCATCCAGAACGCCCATCCCCACCCAAAAGCCGCCACCCCCGCACCAGCAGCACGCGCGAAGGGTCCCCCGGCCGTCGGCCGGGAGACCCTCTTCACGTTCGCGCGGCCCGCAGCCCTCAACGGCTGCTCCAGTCGCTCAGACGCTTTCGGCCTGGAACATCCAGGCATGCTTCTCCAGATCCGCCGTCACCTGGATCAGGACGTCCTGGGTGACCGGGTCGGGGTCGTCGGTCACCTTGACGCGGTCGCGCATCTGCTCGATCACCGCGCCGAGGCCGTCGACCATGAGGCGGACCGCGTCCGCGTCCTTGATCCAGCCGTTCGGGACCGTACCGAAGGCGCTGGTGGCCGCGACCGTGCCGGCGCGGCCGTCCGGGGTGACACCGAGGGCCGACGCCCGTTCGGCCACGGTGTCCATGTGCTGCCGCGCCGTGGTCACGACCTCGTCGAGCTGGAGATGTACGGAGCGGAAGCGGGGACCGACGATGTTCCAGTGCACCTGTTTGGCGACCAGCGCGAGATCCACCAGGTCCACGAGCGCGCCCTGGAGCGCCTCGCCGACCAGCTTGAGGTCTTCCTCGGAAAGGGAACTCTTGACGACAGACATGCACGTCCTCCATTGCCGTTCGTACGTACCTTCAACCATGGCACAGATGCCCTGAAGAGGTCATTTCACTCCCGGGGGGACGACAAAAACCCCGGCCGGTGAGATGCACCGGACGGGGCTCGCGCCGAACGTACGAACGGGTGGGACAGCACCCGGGGAATCTAGGCGGCGACGACGTCCACCGCTTCCGTAGGTGCCTTGATGGTCACCCGTTCCGTCGGCACCTTGGCCACCGACGTCACGGAGACAGAGTTGAGCATCGGACGTACTGGCGCAGGCACCGGCTCGTTCGCCGCCGCCGACGCGGCCAGCTCGGCCAGCGACAGCTCGTCACTCACTTCACGCATGAGCTCGGACATCCGTACATCAAGCGCGTCGCAGATCGCGGAGAGCAGCTCGGAGGATGCCTCCTTCTGCCCCCGCTCCACCTCGGAAAGATAGCCGAGCGAGACTCGGGCGGACGAGGAGACTTCGCGCAGAGTACGGCCCTGGCGCTGGCGCTGCCGACGCAGCACGTCACCAAGCAGGCGACGGAGCAGAATCATCGGTGGCTCCCTCCTCGGACCGCGTAGCCGCATCCTTCTCGCCCCACCGTACCGCCTCGCGCCGCGGCCGTGCGGGGAGCGATGCGGTGTTCACTCAGGGCTGCAAACATCAATTCCCCCCGTTCTGTTCCGTATCCTGTGTCCGCCCGTTCCCGGAAAGTTCGCTGCGGAGCAGTCCCAGCACGCTGACCACACTCTCTTTACGAATGTCCGCCCGGTCACCGTTCAACCGCAGAGCGACAACTTTCCCGGGACCGATCGGTCCTACGACCGCCACGTAGACGGTCCCCACGGGCTGCCCGTCCTGCGGTTCGGGACCCGCCACCCCGGTGGTCGCGGCGCCCCAGTCGGCGCCCAGGACCCGTCGTACCCCCGCCGCCATCTGCCGTGCGACCTCGGGATCCACCGCACCGCGTTCCGCCAGGAGGGGTGCGGCGACGCCCAGGACGTCCCGCTTGAGATCCGTCGCGTAGGCCGTCACGGACCCGCGGAAGCTCCGGGAGGCGCCGGGGACCGAGGTCAGCTCCGCGGCCACCAGGCCGCCGGTCAGGGACTCCGCGACGGCCAGCGTCGCGGACCGGTCCTCCAGCAGCGCCAGCACCCGCGCCGCGCCGCCGTTCACCGCGTGGACTCCGCAGCGGCACTCTCCCCGGCCTCGTCCGCCTCACCGGACCCATCGGTCCCGCCATGACGGTGGGCCTGTGCCGCCCGCTGCGCCACGATCCCCCGCCGCCGGATGAGCACCGCGTCGCGTACGTAGTCCAGCCCGGTGAGCACCGTCAGCACGACCGCCAGCGCCATCACCCAGAACCGCAGCGTCGCCAGCGGCCCCGTCAGCGCCAGGACGTACATCCCCACCGCCACGCCCTGCGCCAGGGTCTTCGCCTTGCCGCCCCGGCTGGCCGGGATGACGGCGAGTCTGATCACCCAGAACCGCATCAGCGTGATGCCGGTCTCACGGAAGAGGATGACGCTCGTCACCCACCAGGGCAGATCGCCCAGCACCGAGAGACTGATCAGCCCCGCCGCCATGATCGCCTTGTCGGCGATGGGGTCGGCGATCTTCCCGAAGTCGGTGACCAGGTTGTACGTACGGGCAAGATGCCCGTCGAAGACATCGGTGATCATCGCGACGGCGAACGCCGCCCACGCCCAGGCACGCCAGGCCGGGTCGAATCCGCCGTCCTGGAACAGCAGCACAACGAAGGCGGGCACGAGCACCAGCCGCACCATGGTGAGTATGTTGGCGATGTTCCACAGGCTGGCCTGATTGACCGCAGCAGCCCCCAGCTTGCCTTTGGGCGCCGGTACCCGCTTCGCGCCGGTACCGCCCGCAGCGGACGCCGGGACTCCGGTCATCTGGCCGCCTCCTCACCCGGGGTCCGTGGGTCGTCCCCCGGAAAGTCGCAGTACTCGACGACCAGGTCCACGCCCTGGGTGCCGACCACCTTCGCCTCGACCATACGGCCGGGACGCAGACCCGTGGCGGAGGTGAAGATCACCTGTCCGTCCGTTTCGGGCGCCTGGTGCGCCGCGCGCCCGACAGCGGCCTCCTCGGAATCGTCCCCACTCTCCGGAGCGACCGATTCCACCAACACCTCAAGGCTCTCACCGAGGCGCTCCTCGGCGCGCTGGGCCGTCAGCTCCTCGGCGAGCCGCGACAGGTGCGCCAGCCGCTCGTCGATGACGTCCTGGTCCAGCTTGTCGCCGTAGGTGGCGGCCTCCGTGCCGTCCTCGTCCGAGTATCCGAAGACGCCGATGGCGTCGAGCCGCGCGCCGGTCAGGAAACGTTCCAGCTCGGCGAAGTCGGCCTCCGTCTCGCCGGGGAAGCCGACGATGAAGTTCGAGCGCACACCCGCCTGCGGGGCCTTGCCCCGGATGGTCCCGAGCAGTTCCAGGAAGCGCTCGGTGTCCCCGAAGCGCCGCATCGCGCGCAGCACGCCCGGCGCGGAGTGCTGGAAGGACAGGTCGAAGTACGGCGCGACCTTGGGCGTCGACGTCAGGACGTCGATCAGGCCGGGGCGCATCTCGGCCGGCTGGAGGTAGCTGACCCGGATGCGCTCGATGCCGTCGACGGCGGCCAGCTCCGGCAGCAGGGTCTCCAGCAGGCGGATGTCGCCGAGGTCCTTGCCGTACGAGGTGTTGTTCTCGGAGACGAGCATGACTTCCTTGACGCCCTGGTCGGCGAGCCAGCGCGTCTCGGTGAGCACGTCGCTGGGGCGCCGGGAGATGAAGGAGCCGCGGAACGAGGGGATGGCGCAGAAGGAGCAGCGGCGGTCGCAGCCGGAGGCGAGCTTCACGGAGGCGACGGGGCTGGTGTCCAGGCGGCGCCGCAGGGGGGCGCGCGGGCCCGAGGCGGGCGCGAGCCCGGCGGGCAGGTCGGCGGGGAGCGTCTCGGGATCCGGCGCGACAGCGGGGGCCAGGGCCGGCGCCCCGACCGCGGGGGCCGCCGTGGCGACCCCGCCGGCGTGGCCGTGACCGGGCAGGGCCACCCCGGCGGCATCCTGTCGCGCGGCCGGGCTGAGCGGCAGCAGCTTGCGCCGGTCACGGGGCGTGTGCGACGCGTGGATGCCGCCGTTCAGGATCGTCTGGAGCCGGTCCGAGATGTCGGCGTAGTCGTCGAAGCCGAGCACACCGTCCGCCTCGGGCAGGGCCTCGGCCAGCTCCTTGCCGTAACGCTCGGCCATGCAGCCGACGGCGACGACGGCCTGGGTCTTGCCCTGGCCCTTGAGATCGTTGGCTTCCAGCAGGGCGTCGACGGAGTCCTTCTTCGCGGCTTCGACAAATCCGCAGGTGTTGACGACGGCGACGTCCGCGTCCGAGGCGTCCTGGACGAGCTCCCAGCCGTCCGCTGCCAAGCGGCCTGCAAGCTCCTCCGAGTCCACCTCGTTACGGGCGCAGCCAAGAGTGACAAGGGCGACGGTACGGCGTTCGGGCATGGCATCAGACTACTTTGTCCCGGCCGCGGCCCCTGCCGTGCAGGGTGGGTCAGCCGACCTCGGGGTCTCCCTGCGTGTACGAGAGCCGCTCGACCTGCCCGGACTCGAACGCGTCGCTGACCTTCTTGCCGTTGACGAACAGCTCGGTGGCCCCGGCGTTGCCGAGGATCAGGTCGATCTGCTCGTCGTCCTGGAAGGTCTTCGACTCACCCTTGAGGAGGAGCCCGTCGAACAGCAGTTTTCCGTTGTGCGCCTTGGCGGAGATCCAGCTCTTGTCGTCCACGGCGGACAGCTTGACGGTCACCTTGTCGCGCGGCGCCGCCGCGATGGCGCTGTCCGAGGGGACGGGCTTGGGGTCGGCGCTCTTGGTGGCCGTGGGCTTGGCGTTGGTCTTGGCGGGCTTGGGGCCCTCGGCGGCCGTCTTCGTCTTGCCGTTGTTCTCGGTGCCGTTGAACGCGGTGAAACCGACGAACCCGACCACCGCGACGATCGCGGCGACCATGGCGGCGGTCCAGTTCGGGCGGCGCCGTTCCGGCCGGATCCGTTCCGCTTCGAACAGCGGAGCCGCCGGCGTGGGCACCGGGCGCCCGCCGTGGTCGGCGTCGAACCGCTCCATCAGGGGAGCGGGATCGATCCCGACCGCCTGGGCGAGCATGCGGATGTGCCCACGGGCGTAGACGTCGCCGCCGCTGCGGGAGAAGTCGTCCTGCTCGATCGCGTGCACGATGGGGATGCGCACCCGGGTCGAGCCGCTGACCTCGTCGACCGTCAGATCCGCGGCGACGCGCGCCTGCTGGAGGATCTGACCGATCGTGGGCCGGTCGTCGTGAGGGGAGGTACCGTCGGGGTCATTGCCGTCGGGAGAGTTGCCGATGGACACGGGGGCGCCTTTCGAGCGTGTAGCCACCTGCTGGACATTCAGTCTATGGGTGGTACGAAAGGGTGGGGCAACCGGGCGGATGCACTTTGTACGCCATCAGAATGGCCTCGCGGCGTCTGAGTGGCGGAGTGAGGGACATCATGCACTCCCTCACTCCAACTTGACGTGTGGCCAGGGGAAACGGTTGCGTTCCATTTCCCTCCGAAATTCACTGTGAAGCCCCACAGGGGTCCGCGAGGCGTCCTTGGAGGTCGGTACGGTACGGCCCTACACAACGGACTCCCCGCGGATCACGGCGAGCACGCCATCCAGTTCGTCCGCCTTCACCAGGACATCGCGCGCTTTGGAACCCTCGCTGGGGCCGACGATGTTCCGAGACTCCATCAGATCCATGAGCCTGCCCGCCTTGGCAAATCCGACACGCAGTTTTCGCTGGAGCATCGAGGTCGAGCCGAACTGCGTCGACACGACCAGCTCGGCCGCCTGGCACAGCAGGTCGAGATCGTCGCCGATGTCCTCGTCGATGTCCTTCTTCTTCGCCGCGCCGACCACGACGTCCTCGCGGAAGACCGGTGCCATCTGATCCTTGCAGTGCTGGACGATCGCCGCGACCTCGTCCTCGGTCACGAAGGCGCCCTGCATACGGGTGGGCTTGTTGGCGCCCATCGGCAGGTAGAGCCCGTCCCCCTTGCCGATCAGCTTCTCGGCGCCCGGCTGGTCGAGGATGACCCGGCTGTCGGCCAGCGAGGAGGTCGAGAAGGCCAGCCGCGAGGGCACGTTCGCCTTGATCAGACCGGTCACGACGTCCACCGAGGGCCGCTGGGTGGCGAGCACCAGATGAATGCCGGCGGCGCGGGCCAGCTGGGTGATGCGGACGATGGAGTCCTCCACGTCTCGCGGCGCGACCATCATCAGGTCGGCCAGCTCGTCCACGATGACCAGGAGGTACGGGTACGGCGACAGCTCGCGCTCGCTGCCCTCGGGCAGTTTGATCTTGCCCGCCCGGACCGCCGCGTTGAAGTCGTCGATGTGCCGGTAGCCGTACGCGGCGAGGTCGTCGTACCGCAGGTCCATTTCCCGTACGACCCACTGGAGCGCCTCGGCGGCCCGCTTGGGGTTGGTGATGATGGGCGTGATCAGGTGCGGGATGCCCTCGTACGCGGTCAGCTCGACGCGCTTGGGGTCGACCAGGACCATCCGGACGTCCTCGGGGGTCGCCCGGACCATGACCGACGTGATCAGGCCGTTGATGCAGGAGGACTTTCCGGAGCCGGTGGCACCGGCGACGAGCAGGTGGGGCATCTTGGTGAGGTTCGACATCACGTAGCCGCCCTCGACGTCCTTGCCGAGCGCCACGAGCATCGGGTGGTCGTCCTCCGCGGCGTCCGCGAGGCGCAGCACGTCGCCCAGGTTGACCATCTCGCGGTCGGAGTTCGGGATCTCGATGCCGACCGCCGACTTGCCGGGAATCGGGGAGATGATCCGCACGTCGGGGCTGGCGACGGCGTAGGCGATGTTCTTGGCGAGTGCCGTGATGCGCTCGACCTTCACGGCGGGGCCGAGCTGGACCTCGTAACGGGTGACGGTCGGGCCCCGGGTGAAGCCGGTGACGGTCGCGTCGACCTTGAACTCCATGAAGACGTTGGTGAGGGAGTGGACCACGGCGTCGTTGGCGGCGCTGCGGGTCTTGCCGGGGCCGCCGCGCTCCAGCAGGTCGAGCGAGGGCAGCGCGTACGTGATGTCCCCGCGGAGCTGGAGCTGTTCGGCGCGGGGCGGCAGCGGCCGGTCCTCGGCGGGGGCGGGCTTGGTCAGGTCGGCGACGACCGGGAGCGGCCGCCGGCCGGCACGCGCCGTCGGTACGGGCACGGAGCGCTCGGCGGGGGCCTCCCCCTCGGCGGGGTCCGGGGACCCGTCCCGGGGCCCGTCCTGAGCGTCCTGGCCCTCCTCGTCGCGCGCGTCCTGCCCGTCGCGTACGTCCTGACCTTCGCGTACGTCGTCGGCGCCCCGCTCGTCCTCCCCTGACCGCTGCCCGCGCCGGCGTGCGCCGGTCACCGAGACGCCCTGGGTGAGGTCCGCGACGAGCGGTGAGGGCGGCATCCCGTTGAGGACGGCCCCGTCCAGCGCCGCCGCCGCGGCGGCGGCCACGTCGACGGCGTCCATGGGCCGCCCCAGCCCGTTCTCCCCCGCGCCCCGGCGTCGCCGGCGGCGGGAGAGCGCCTCGGCCTCGGCCCGGTGCGGGTCGTGCGCGACCGGCGCGCTCCGGCGCGCGCCCGCCCCGCGTGCCCCGGGCGGCAGCGCCTCGCGCCACTGGTCCTCGTACCGCTCGTCGTCCTCGTACTCCCCGTCGCCGAGGTCCTCCACCACCGCCGGGGGCGGCGGGTCGACGATCCCCAGCCGGGCCCCGAGCAGCCGCAGCCGCTGCGGGATGGCGTTCACGGGGGTGGCGGTGACGACCAGCAGGCCGAAAACGGTGAGCAGCAGGAGCAGCGGTACGGCGAGGACCTCGCCCATGGTGAAGATCAGCGGCTTGGAGGCGGCCCAGCCGATGAGCCCGCCCGCGTCCTGCATCGCCTCGGTGCCCTCGCCGCGGCCCGGCGCGCCACACGCGATGTGGACCAGACCGAGCACCCCGAGGACGAGGGCGGACAGCCCGATGACGATCCGACCGTTGGCCTCGGGCCGCTCCGGGTACAGGATCAGCCGCACGGCGACGGCGCCCAGCAGTATCGGTACGAGCAGGTCCAGGCGGCCGAAGGCGCCGGTGACGAGCATCTCGACCAGGTCGCCGACCGGACCTTGCAGGTTCGACCACGTACCGGCCGCGATGACGAGGGAGATACCGAGGAGCAGCAGCGCCACCCCGTCCTTGCGATGGGCCGGGTCGAGCCCCTTCGCGCCGCGCCCTATGCCGCGGAAGACCGCCCCGACCCCGTGGGCCGCGCCGAGCCAGAGGGTCCGTACGAGCCAGAACACGCCCCCTGTGGGGGACGGCGCGGGTTTGGGAACGGGCCGGGCGGCCGCCTTCTTCGCGGCAGCCTTCTTCGCCGGCGCCTTCTTGGAGGGCGGGGGGTTCTTCGCGGCGGGCTTCTTCGCCGCCGTCTTCTTCGCGGGCGCCGCCTTCGCGGCGCCGGTCGTACGGCCGGCGCGCGGCTTCGCGGTGCCCGCCGTGTCCTGGGAGCCCTTGCCGGACGTACGTGAGGCCATGGTGGTGAGGTTACCGGTGTGGACGCCCGCGGACACGTGTGCCCACCGCTTCACCCGATCGTGTCGGCCGGGCCGCGGGGCCGGGCCCGTACGGCATCTGACACGCCCTCAGCCGCCGTACGAGCCGGACGGCGCAGGTCAGTTCTGTGAGGGGAGCGCGGCGGGACCGCTTCCGGCGCCGGGCTCCAGCGCGTCCAGCGCCCGCCGCAGGCCGGTGAGTTTGCGCTCCAGGTGCGCCGCGGTCGCCACGGCGGACGCGTCGGCGGAGTCGTCGTCCAGCTGTTTGGAGAGGGCTTCCGCCTGTTCCTCGACGGCGGCGAGCCGCGCGGACAGTTCGGCCAGCACCCCGCCGGGCTCCCTGACCTCGCCCGCCCCGGCGAGCTGCCGTCTGAGCAGCTCGGCCTGCTCCTTCAACTGGCAGTTCTTCATGTACAGCTCGACGAACACGGACACCTTGGCGCGCAGCACCCAGGGGTCGAACGGCTTCGAGATGTAGTCCACCGCGCCCGCCGCGTATCCCCGGAAGGTGTGGTGCGGGCCGTGGTTGATCGCCGTGAGGAAGATGATCGGGATGTCCCTGGTCCGCTCCCGGCGCTTGATGTGCGCGGCGGTCTCGAATCCGTCCATCCCCGGCATCTGGACGTCCAGCAGAATGACCGCGAAGTCGTCCGTCAGAAGCGCCTTGAGCGCTTCCTCCCCTGACGATGCCCGCACCAGCGTCTGATCGAGCGCCGAGAGAATGGCCTCCAGCGCCAGCAGATTCTCCGGCCGGTCATCGACCAGGAGGATCTTGGCCTTCTGCACCATGGCCGCCCGCCCTCCTCGCCCCGGCATGGGGCGTCCCCTGCTCGTGGAGCTCGGAACAGCACCGGGCGCCGTCCCAGGGGACGTCTCCGCTACGCCGTCCGTCCTTGTGCCGGTCATGGTAGCCGCACCCCGCCCGTCGCCACACCCTGTCACCGTGATGTCACTGTGCACGAATCTGAAACGTCACGGAAGACCAGAAGGTTCCCCGCATAGTGCGCCCTCACACGCCGCCAGGCACAGTCGCGCAGGACATCCTGGCGAATCGTGCACACATTGATCACTTGTTGTGCATCCACTGATCCATCACCGACAGCAGATGATCCGGGTCGACCGGCTTCGTCACATAGTCGGAAGCGCCCGATTCGATGGCCTTCTCCCGGTCGCCCTTCATGGCCTTGGCCGTGAGCGCGATGATCGGCAGACCCGCGAACTGGGGCATCCTGCGGATCGCCGTCGTCGTCGCGTACCCGTCCATCTCCGGCATCATGATGTCCATCAGCACGACCGTCACGTCGTCGTGCTGCTCCAGGACTTCGATGCCCTCCCGGCCGTTCTCCGCGTACAGCACCGTCAGCCCGTGCTGCTCCAACACACTGGTCAGCGCGAAGACGTTACGGATGTCGTCGTCCACGATCAGCACCTTCTCGTGCGTGAAGGCGAACGTGCGGCGCGGCGGCGCCGCCTCCTGCCGGCCCGTGCCGGCGGCTCCCGAGGCCCAGGTCTCCGCCCGGCCGATCGGGACCCCCGAAGGCGCCGGGTAGCTCTGTCCGGTCGCCCGGCCCTGCGCCTCCTCCTCCGCGTTCTTGCGGCGGCGGCGGAACAGCGCGGCGGGCCCCGACATGTCCGGGGACAGCGGGCCGCTGTCGGGGCGCACCATCCCGACCGTCTCCGCCGCGGCGGACGCGATCGAGACCGGCGTCGACTGCGGGTCCATGCCCGCCGGGGTCAGCTGCGGATAGCCCTGCGGGGGCAGTTCGCTGGGGTGCAGCGGCAGGTACAGCGTGAACGTCGAGCCGCGCCCCGGCTCGCTCGCCGCGTGGATCTCCCCGCCCAGCAGCCGCGCGATCTCCCGGCTGATCGACAGACCGAGGCCCGTACCGCCGTACTTGCGGCTGGTCGTGCCGTCCGCCTGCTTGAACGCCTCGAAGATCACCCGCATCTTGCCCGCCGCGATCCCGATCCCGGTGTCCGTGACGGAGAAAGCGATCAGGTCCCCGTCCGGGTCCCGCAGCGAACCGGCCTCCAGCAGCTGCTCCCTGATGGCGTCCGGCACGTCGGAACCGGCCGGCCGGATCACCAGCTCCACGGCGCCGCTGTCGGTGAACTTCACCGCGTTCGACAGCAGGTTGCGCAGCACCTGCAACAGCCGCTGCTCGTCGGTGTGCAGCGTGGCCGGCAGCTCCGGCGAGACCCGCACCGAGAAGTCGAGCCCCTTCTCCGCGGTCAGCGGACGGAAGGTCGCCTCCACGTAGTCGACCAGCTGGACCAGCGCGATCCGGGTCGGGCTGACGTCCATCTTGCCCGCCTCGACCTTCGACAGGTCGAGGATGTCGTTGATCAGCTGGAGCAGGTCGGAGCCCGCGCCGTGGATCGTCTCCGCGAACTCCACCTGCTTCGGCGACAGGTTCGTCTCCGCGTTGTCCGCGAGCAGCTTGGCGAGGATGAGCAGCGAGTTGAGCGGGGTACGCAGCTCGTGCGACATGTTCGCCAGGAACTCGGACTTGTAGCGCATCGAGACGGCGAGCTGCTCGGCCCGCTCCTCCAGCACCTGCCTGGCCTCTTCGATCTCGGTGTTCTTCACCTCGATGTCGCGGTTCTGCCGGGCCAGCAGCTCGGCCTTCTCCTCCAGCTCCGCGTTGGACTCCTGGAG
Organism: Streptomyces sp. NBC_01317; assembly: GCF_035961655.1. Taxonomy (NCBI): domain Bacteria; kingdom Bacillati; phylum Actinomycetota; class Actinomycetes; order Kitasatosporales; family Streptomycetaceae; genus Streptomyces; species Streptomyces sp. NBC_01317. The sequence continues at coordinate 2,263,815 of NZ_CP108393.1, forward strand.
CGCCTTCTGCCGGTTCTCCAGCTCCGCCGACCGCTCCCGCAGTTGCTCCGTCAGCTCCTGCGACTGCTTGAGGAGCACCTCCGTCTTGGAGTTGACGCTGATCGTGTTGACGCTCGTCGCGATCATCTCGGCGATCTGGTTCAGGAAGTCCCGCTGGATCTGGGTGAACGGCTGGAACGACGCCAGCTCGATCACCCCGAGGACCTTCCCCTCGAAGAGCACCGGCAGCACGATCACATGCGCCGGCGACGCCTCGCCGAGCCCGGACGAGATCTTGAGATAGCCCGGCGGCACGTTGACCTGGATCGTGCGCTTCTCCTCGGCGGCCGTGCCGATGAGCGTCTCGCCCGGCCGGAAGGCCGTGGGCATCGCGCCCGCCGAGTAGCCGTAACTGCCGCGCATGCACAGCTCGTACGAACTGTCCCTGACGGCCTCCGACCCCACCTGGGGCGCTCCGCCGGTCTGCATCGCGAGGAAGAACGCGCCGTGCTGCGCCGAGACGGCGGGGGTCAGCTCGCTCATGATCAGCGAGGCGACGTCGTCCAGGTCGCGGCGGCCCTGCATCAGTCCGGAGATCCGGGCGAGGTTGCCCTTGAGCCAGTCCTGCTCCTCGTTGGCGAGGGTCGTGTCGCGCAGGTTGGCGATCATCGTGTTGATGTTGTCCTGGAGGACCTGGATCTCGCCCGCCGCGTCCACGTCGATCTTGAGGCTGAGGTCACCACGGGTCACCGCCGTGGCCACCCCGGCGATCGCCCGCACCTGACGTGTCAGGTTCCCGGCCATCTCGTTCACCGACTCGGTGAGGTCACGCCACGTGCCGTCGACGTCCCGGACCCGGGCCTGGCCGCCCAACTGCCCGTCCGTACCCACCTCGCGCGCCACCCGCGTCACCTGGTCGGCGAACGACGACAGCTGGTCCACCATCGTGTTGATCGTGTTCTTCAGCTCCAGGATCTCGCCCCGGGCGTCGATGTCGATCTTCTTGGTGAGATCGCCCTTGGCGATGGCGGTGGTGACCGTGGCGATCTGCCGCACCTGGCCGGTCAGGTTGTCGGCCATCGAGTTCACCGACTCGGTCAGGTCCTTCCACGTACCGGAGACACCCGGCACCCTCGCCTGGCCGCCCAGCTCACCCTCCGTACCCACCTCGCGGGCGACGCGGGTCACCTCGTCCGCGAAGGACGACAGAGTCGTCACCATCGTGTTGACGGTGTCGGCCAGCTCCGCGACCTCGCCGCGCGCCTCGACCGTCACCTTCTTCGTCAGGTCACCGTTGGCCACCGCCGAGGAGACCCGCGAGATGTTCCGCACCTGACTGGTCAGGTTGTTGGCCATCGTGTTGACGTTGTCGCTGAGGTCCTTCCAGATCCCGGTGACCCCCCGGACCCGGGCCTGACCGCCGAGGATGCCCTCCGTACCCACCTCACGGGCGACCCGGGTGACCTCGTCCGCGAAGTTCAGCAGCTGGTCGACCATGGTGTTGACGGTCGTGACCAGGTCGAGGATCTCGCCCTTGGCGTCGACGGTGATCTTCTTCGACAGATCGCCCTTGGCGACCGCCGTCGTGACCTCGGCGATGTTGCGCACCTGCGAGGTCAGGTTGTTCGCCATGAAGTTGACGGACTGGGTGAGATCCTTCCACGTACCGGACACTCCCTGGACCTCGGCCTGGCCGCCGAGCATGCCCTCGGTGCCCACCTCGCGGGCCACCCTCGTGACCTGCTCGGCGAAGTTCGACAGCTGGTCCACCATCGTGTTGAGGGTGTTCTTCAGCTCCAGGATCTCGCCGCGCGCGTCCACGTCGATCTTCTGCGACAGGTCGCCGCGCGCCACCGCCGTGGCGACCTGCGCGATGTTACGGACCTGGGCGGTCAGGTTCCCCGCCATCCCGTTCACGGAATCCGTCAGGTCACGCCACACACCGGCGACACCCGGCACCTGCGCCTGACCGCCGAGCCGGCCGTCCGTCCCCACCTCGCGGGCGACCCGCGTGACCTGCTCAGCGAAGGCCGACAGCTGGTCCACCATCGTGTTGATGGTGTTCTTGAGCTCCAGGATCTCGCCCCGGGCGTCCACGTCGATCTTCTGCGACAGGTCGCCCCGCGCGACCGCCGTGGTCACCTGCGCGATCTGGCGCACCTGGTCGGTCAGGTTCCCGGCCATGAAGTTGACGGAGTCCGTCAACTCCTTCCACGTACCGCTGACGCCGTCCACCCGCGCCTGGCCGCCGAGGCGGCCCTCCGTGCCCACGTCCCGCGCCATCCGCGTCACCTGGTCGGCGAACGAGGACAGCTGCGACACCATCGTGTTCACGGTGTTCTTCAGTTCGAGCATCTCGCCGGCCACGTTGACCGTGACCTTCTGCGACAGGTCACCGTTCGCGACCGCCGTCGTCACCTGCGCGATGTCCCGCACCTGGCCGGTGAGGTTACGGAACGCGGTGTTCACCGAGTCCGTCAGGTCCTTCCACGTCCCCGCCGCCCCGGGCACCTCGGCCTGGCCGCCGAGACGGCCCTCGACACCGACCTCCCGCGCGACCCGCGTCACCTCGGAACCGAACGACTGGAGCTGGTCGACCATCGTGTTGACGGTGTTCTTCAGCTCCAGCATCTCGCCCGCGACATCGACCGTGACCTTCTGCGACAGGTCACCGTTGGCCACGGCCGTCGTCACCTGCGCGATGTCCCGCACCTGCGTCGTCAGGTTCCGGAAGACCGTGTTGACCGAGTCCGTCAGGTCCTTCCACGTCCCGGCGGCCCCCGGCACCTGCGCCTGGCCGCCCAGCACACCCGAGGCACCGACCTCGCTCGCCACCCGCGTCACTTCGTCCGCGAACGTACGGAGCGTCTCCGTCATCTGGTTGATCGTCTCGGCGAGCTGCGCCACCTCACCGCGCGCGCTCACCGTCACCTTCTGCGACAGATCACCGTTCGCGACAGCCGTGGTGACCTCGGCGATGCCCCGCACCTGGTTGGTCAGGTTCCCCGCCATCGTGTTCACCGAGTCGGTGAGGTCCTTCCAGACCCCCGCCACCCCCGGCACGGTCGCCTGACCGCCCAGCTCACCCTCGGTGCCGACCTCCCGTGCCACGCGCGTGACCTCGGAGGAGAACGACGACAGCTGGTCCACCATCGTGTTGACGGTGTTCTTGAGCTGGAGCATCTCGCCCGCCACGTGCACCGTGACCTTGCGGGACAGATCCCCCTTGGCCACGGCCGTCGTGACGAGAGCAATGTCACGCACCTGGGCGGTCAACCGGTACGCCATCGTGTTGACGGAATCCGTGAGGTCCTTCCAGGACCCGGACATACCGCGCACCTTGGCCTGGCCGCCGAGCTTGCCCTCCGTACCGACCTCCAGCGCGACCCGCGTCACCTCGTCGGTGAACGCGGACAGCTGGTCGACCAGGTTGTTGACCGTACGGGCCACCTTGAGGAACTCGCCGCGCAGCGGCCGCTCCGCCCCGTCCTCGGACTGCGAGCGCAGCTCCATGCGCTGCTCCAGGTCACCCTCGGCCACCGCCGACAGCACCCGGCCCACCTCGGAGACCGGCCGCGCCAAGTCGTCCACCAGCGCGTTCGACGCGTCGATGGCCGTCGCCCAGGACCCCTCACAGGCCCCGGTCTCCAGGCGCTCCGTGAGTTTTCCCTCACGCCCCACCATGCGCCGCACCCGCGCCAGCTCACCGGTCAGATGCAGATTCCGGTCCGCGACCTCGTTGAAGACGGCGGCGATCTCCGCCATCTCGTCGTCACCGGAGACCGTCAGCCTCTTACGGAAGTTGCCGTCACGCATCGCCACCAGGGCGGCCAGCAGTCTGTTCAGCTCCGCCGAGTCCACCTCGGTGGTCCCGTTGTTCCGGGACCGTCCGCCTTTTGCGCGCGTGTTCACGCCACGCGCCGCCACGCCAGACTCCACCGTGTCCCTCCCGCAGGGTTCGAACGTACTGCCCGGGCTGTCTCCAAGAGCCTGCCCAGTGTTTCACCCCGGCCCAACCAGGCCATAACAGATCGGCAGCTTCGCATAGGGTCCCCGCAACCGGGGGACGGAAACAGTTGCAACCGGCATCCGCTCGGACCGTGAAGGTAAGTAACCTGGCATCCGGCTGTCCAACCGCCCCGGTCCGCCCGGCGGGGGTGGTGTGGCGAAGGTACTACCACCGGGCACCTGGAGGGGCGGGGCCGATCATGGCGGAGCCGGGTATCGACACGCGTACGAGGAGTTCTGTGATCACCGCCCGGGCGGCTGCCACCTTCGAACCGGTCGGGCGGTCCGTCGCGATCGCCCGCGCCTTTGTCCGCGACACCCTCCAGGGCTGGGGATACTCCGACGTCGTGGACGACGCGGTCGTTCTCACCAGCGAACTCGTCACCAACGCCGTGGTCCATGCCGGTACCTCCGCCGATGTCCTCTGCCTCCGTACGGAAGACGGGGTCCGCGTCGAGGTCGCCGACCGCTACCCCGAGCGCGAGGTGCCCATACAGGGCACAGGACACGCGTTCGCCAGCACCGACAGCGAGAACGGCCGGGGACTGCTCCTCTGCGCGGCCCTCGCCTCCCGCTGGGGCGTCGAATACACGCCCACGTACAAACAGGTCTGGTTCCAGCTCGACCTTCCCGAACGCGCGATCGGCACCCGCTCCGCCGGCCCCGTCCTCCCCACCAGCATGCTCCCCGTCGCCGACGAACGCGTGCGGGTCGCCGTCGTCCAGATCGACGCCACAGGCACCGTCGCCGGCTGGAACGAGGACGCAGAACAGCTCTTCGGACACCCCGCCGAGAAGGTCGTCGGCAAACCCCTCACCGACTTCGCGGCCTGGCCGCACACCCCCGGCCTCGGCACCGGCATCGCCGAAGCCCTCCGGCTCTCCCGCTGGGAGGGCAGCTACGGCATGCGCGTCGCCGACGGCCGGGTGATCGCCGTCTACGCCTCCCACCTCAGGGTCCGCGACACCCACGGCGAACCGTCCACGGTCTGCCTCCTCGTACGGGACTACGAGCGCGCGGTCATCCAGACCCCGCCCCGAGCCCCCTCCACGGAGGCGGGCTCCGAGAACCGCGCGGCCGACCCCTTCGAGGTCTTCATCGGCTCCCCCGCCCCCGACGACCTCGACGGGCTCCTCCAGCGCACCGTCGAACGCGCCCGCGACATGCTCGACGGCGACTCCGCCTTCCTCCTGCTCGCCACCGACGACGAGACAGAACTGGAAGTACGCGCCAGCACCGGCCTGCCCTCCGCCCGCCAGCGCTTCGCCCGCGTCCCCGTGGAGGCCGGCACGGGCCGGTACGGCTCCGCCCGCATGCCGGCCGTCCACGAGGACCTCATCGCCGTCCCCGGGGCCGTCCCGCTCCTCGGCGGCACCGGCATGCGCTCCGTCGTCACCGTCCCCCTCAAGGTCGAGGGCCGCCTCACCGGCTCCCTCGGCGTCGCCGCCGAAGCCGCGGGCCGCTACTCGAACGAAGAGGCACTGCGCCTCCAGTTCGCCGCCGACCGCATCGCTCTGGCCGTCGAATCGGCCCGCCTCGGCGAACTCGAACGCCTCCGCCGAGGCTCCCTGTCCTTCCTCGTCGAGGCCTCCGACCTGCTCGCCGGCACCCTGGACCGCGACCAGACCCTCGCCCTCATGGCCCAGATGACCGTCCCCACCCTCGCCACCTGGTGCGCCGTCTACACCATCGCCGACCAGTCCTCCGACCCGTACCTCTCCTACGTCCTGCACGAGGACGAGGAACGCATCGACGGCCTCAAGGCCCTCCTCGCCAAGATCGACCCGCCAGAACCGGTCCCCACCCCCGGCGCCCGCGTCTGGACCGCCCCCGCCGCGGCGGCCCACGAAGCGGCCCTCCGCACCTCGATGCGGGAGCTGGGCGGCGGCTCCGCACCGGTCTCCTCCGGCATCGGCACGACCCTCGCGACCGCGGCCGCCGTCGGCGGCGAGACCGTGGTCCTGCCCCTGGTGGCCCGTAACCGCGTCATCGGCATGCTGACCCTCGGCAAGCCCTCCGACGACCACTTCCGCCAGGAGATCCTCGAACTCGCCGAAGACCTCTCCCGCCGGGCCGCCCTCGCCCTGGACAACGCCCGCCTCTACTCCGAGCGCACCGCGATCAGCCAGGCCCTGCAACGCAGCCTGCTGCCCCCGGGCCTCCCCCAGATCCCCGGCGTCGAGGTCGAGGTCATCTACCGCGCGGCCGGCGAGGGCAACGAGGTGGGCGGCGACTTCTACGACCTGTTCCCCATCCGGGACGGCGCGTACGGCTTCGCCATCGGCGACGTCTGCGGTACGGGCCCCGAGGCCGCGGCCGTCACCGGCCTCGCCCGCCATGCCCTGCGCTTGCTCGCCCGCGAGGGCTTCGCGGGACCCGCCGTACTGGAACGGCTGAACACCGCCATCCTCGACGAGGGCGCCCGCAGCCGCTTCCTCACCCTGCTCTACGGGGAGTTGTGGCCCCAGGAGGACGGCAGCGCGGTCCTCAAGATCGTCTGTGCCGGCCACCCCCTCCCGTTGCGCCTGCGCCCCGACGGCACGGTCGAACCGGCGGCGGAACCACAGCCGTTGCTCGGTGTCATGGAGGATCTGGAGCTGTACGAACAGGTGATCACCCTCGATCCGGGGGACGTCCTGCTCTGCGTCACGGACGGCGTCACCGAACGCCGCGAGGGCACAAGGATGTTGGGCGACGACGGCCTGGCGGACGTCCTGGCCACCTGTACGGGCCTCACGGCGGGCGCGGTCGCGTCGCGCATCCTGCGCGCGGTGGAGCGTTTCGCGGCGGAACCGGCCTCGGACGACATGGCGATCCTGACCCTCCGCATCCCGGAACCGCACCTGGCCTAGGGCGTGTTCGGCCCGGCCGCAGGCACGATGACCCGCGGCCGGACGCGAGGCTACGGTCAGTGGTGGAACGCGGACCCGAAACGCGCGCCGGTGAGGGGTGCGGCGAGCGTCCCGGGACCGAAGGACACGGAACCGGTCGCGGTGAGACCGGAGGCGGTGCCGGGGAAGACCCACACGGACCCGTTGCCGCTGTTCTCCGCGGGCGCACCGACGGCGACGTACGTACCGACGACGGCGGTACGGGTGCCGAACCGGTCACCGTTCTCGGCCGCGCCGGGCACCCCGGCCGTGTCCTGGCTGAACGACTGGGCGCCGGTGCCGGTGACCCCGGCCGCGCTTCCCCGCAGGACGGTGAAGTTGCCCGCGTCGGTCACCGCGCCCAGGTCCTCGCCGGGGACCCCGGCGACCACGTCCGCGTAACCGTCGCCGGTGACATCACCGACGGAGACGTCGGTGCCGAAGCGGTCGCCGCTCTCCCCCGTCCCGGGGACGTCGGCGGTGTCCTGGCCGATGAGGGTGGCGCGCGGCGCGAGCCCACTCGCCGTGCCCCGCACCACACCCACCAGACCGCCTCCCGCTGCCGTCGGGCGGCCGAAGACGACATCCTGCCGGCCGTCGACGTCGACGTCGCCGAGGGCGATGCTGTCCACGGACGCGGTGTCGGGGGAAGCGATGAACTCCCCTGCCACCAGGCCGTTCTCCGTACCCTTGAACAGCCGCAGCCGGGGCGGCGGGGCCGTCCCGCCGCCGTCCGAGTCCCAGGAACCACTGCTGACCACGAGGTCGGTCGTACCGTCGCCGTCCACGTCACCGGCTTCCATCGCGTACACGGGGACGTCCACGTCGACGAGGGGTCCGGTGCGGGCCGCGCCGCCGTCGCGGGTGAAAGGCCCGTACCGCGTCTGATAGGCCGTCGCCAGGTCCAGGTGTCCGTCCCCGTCGAAGTCTCCGGCGCGGGTCTCCGCCCGGCCCTCGCCGATGTTGGCGGCGGTGGCGAGCCCGCCCACGCCTCCCCAGAGGACGGTGTGCAGCCCGACGTCCGGCGTGCTGCCGATGTCCTCGCCGGGGGTGCCGACGATCAGGTCGGTGAACCCGTCGTCGTCCAGGTCGGCAGCCGTGAGGTGGGTGCCGAAGCCGTCGCCGGCCTCCGAGGTGCCGGGGATCGCGTAGCGGTCCTGACTGATGATCTGTCGCTTGACGCCGTCGGGGCCGTCGGCCATGCCGTACACAACGGCGAGGTACCCGGCGCCGGCCTGGCCGTTGACGGTGCCACCCGGGGCGGCGATCGCCACGTCGGGGTATCCGTCACCGTCGAAGTCGGCCCGCGTGGACACCGAGGCGTCGAGGACCCGGGCGCCGGCGGGGTTGTCTTCGGCGTACGACACCGCGGGCGCGGCCCCCGTCACGGCGATGACGACGGCGGCGACAGCGGCGGCGGACAGGTGCGATCTATGGGAGGACAAGGCAAACCCCTTGGGATGGCGAGCGGTTGGCCGCGATTCTCACGCGCTCGGCACCAACAAGACCAGCACCGGGCCTCAAGGGTTGTACGCCGCCCGGACACCTCACGTTCACCTGGACCCACCCGGCCGGCCTCACCACGGGCACAACGCAAAGAAGGCCCCCGCCAGAGGCGGGGGCCGTCTTTTCCAACATGGAGCCCCAATGCGGAATCGAACCGCAGACCTTCTCCTTACCATGGAGACGCTCTACCGACTGAGCTATTGGGGCTTGAAGAATTGCCCCGCACCATGAGGCGCGGGGCAATTCCTGCAAAGATTGTTCGGCGGCGTCCTACTCTCCCACAGGGTCCCCCCTGCAGTACCATCGGCGCTACGAGGCTTAGCTTCCGGGTTCGGAATGTAACCGGGCGTTTCCCTCACGCAATGACCACCGAAACACTATGAAGACATCGAAAAGCTGGATGACAACACGGCTCTTCGTTACTTCAGAACTAACACAGTGGACGCGAGCAACTGAGGACAAGCCCTCGGCCTATTAGTACCAGTCAGCTTCGACCGTTACCGGTCTTCCACATCTGGCCTATCAACCCAGTCGTCTACTGGGAGCCTTAACCCCTCAAGGGGGTGGGAGTTCTCATCTCGAAGCAGGCTTCCCGCTTAGATGCTTTCAGCGGTTATCCCTCCCGAACGTAGCCAACCAGCCATGCCCTTGGCAGAACAACTGGCACACCAGAGGTTCGTCCGTCCCGGTCCTCTCGTACTAGGGACAGCCCTTCTCAAAACTCCTACGCGCACAGCGGATAGGGACCGAACTGTCTCACGACGTTCTAAACCCAGCTCGCGTACCGCTTTAATGGGCGAACAGCCCAACCCTTGGGACCGACTCCAGCCCCAGGATGCGACGAGCCGACATCGAGGTGCCAAACCATCCCGTCGATATGGACTCTTGGGGAAGATCAGCCTGTTATCCCCGGGGTACCTTTTATCCGTTGAGCGACGGCGCTTCCACAAGCCACCGCCGGATCACTAGTCCCGACTTTCGTCCCTGCTCGACCCGTCGGTCTCACAGTCAAGCTCCCTTGTGCACTTACACTCAACACCTGATTACCAACCAGGCTGAGGGAACCTTTGGGCGCCTCCGTTACTCTTTAGGAGGCAACCGCCCCAGTTAAACTACCCATCAGACACTGTCCCTGATCCGGATCACGGACCCAGGTTAGACATCCAGCACGACCAGAGTGGTATTTCAACGACGACTCCACCTGAACTGGCGTCCAAGCTTCACAGTCTCCCACCTATCCTACACAAGCCGAACCGAACACCAATATCAAACTATAGTAAAGGTCCCGGGGTCTTTCCGTCCTGCTGCGCGAAACGAGCATCTTTACTCGTAGTGCAATTTCACCGGGCCTATGGTTGAGACAGTCGAGAAGTCGTTACGCCATTCGTGCAGGTCGGAACTTACCCGACAAGGAATTTCGCTACCTTAGGATGGTTATAGTTACCACCGCCGTTTACTGGCGCTTAAGTTCTCAGCCTCGCCACACCGAAATGTGACTAACCGGTCCCCTTAACGTTCCAGCACCGGGCAGGCGTCAGTCCGTATACATCGCCTTACGGCTTCGCACGGACCTGTGTTTTTAGTAAACAGTCGCTTCTCGCTGGTCTCTGCGGCCACCCCAAGCTCAGGAAGTAAATTCCGTCACCCAAGATGGCCCCCCTTCTCCCGAAGTTACGGGGGCATTTTGCCGAGTTCCTTAACCATAGTTCACCCGAACGCCTCGGTATTCTCTACCAGACCACCTGAGTCGGTTTAGGGTACGGGCCGCCATGAAACTCGCTAGAGGCTTTTCTCGACAGCATAGGATCATCCACTTCACCACAATCGGCTCGGCATCAGGTCTCAGACTCATGTGTGACGGATTTGCCTATCACACGCCCTACACCCTTACCCCGGGACTACCACCGCCCGGGCTGGACTACCTTCCTGCGTCACCCCATCGCTTACCTACTACCACCTTGGTTCGACGGCTCCACCACTCCCCTTTGCCCGAAGGCTCCAGGACGGCTTCACGGCCTTAGCATTAATGGATTCGATACTGGGCGTTTCAAAGCGGGTACCGGAATATCAACCGGTTGTCCATCGACTACGCCTGTCGGCCTCGCCTTAGGTCCCGACTTACCCTGGGCAGATCAGCTTGACCCAGGAACCCTTAGTCAATCGGCGCACACGTTTCTCACGTGTGTATCGCTACTCATGCCTGCATTCTCACTCGTGAACCGTCCACCACTAGCTTCCGCTGCGGCTTCACCCGGCACACGACGCTCCCCTACCCATCCACACACCCGTTGGGGCTATATATGTGAATGACACGACTTCGGCGGTACGCTTGAGCCCCGCTACATTGTCGGCGCGGAATCACTTGACCAGTGAGCTATTACGCACTCTTTAAAGGGTGGCTGCTTCTAAGCCAACCTCCTGGTTGTCTCTGCGACTCCACATCCTTTCCCACTTAGCGTACGCTTAGGGGCCTTAGTCGATGCTCTGGGCTGTTTCCCTCTCGACCATGGAGCTTATCCCCCACAGTCTCACTGCCGCGCTCTCACTTACCGGCATTCGGAGTTTGGCTAAGGTCAGTAACCCGGTAGGGCCCATCGCCTATCCAGTGCTCTACCTCCGGCAAGAAACACACGACGCTGCACCTAAATGCATTTCGGGGAGAACCAGCTATCACGGAGTTTGATTGGCCTTTCACCCCTAACCACAGGTCATCCCCCAGGTTTTCAACCCTGGTGGGTTCGGTCCTCCACGACCTCTTACAGCCGCTTCAACCTGCCCATGGCTAGATCACTCCGCTTCGGGTCTTGAGCGCGCTACTATACC